>NZ_LT745763.1:313907-627814 GCF_900166595.1 Virgibacillus dokdonensis
TACCACCTTTTCTTATGATTTAGATTGAAGGAAATGATAGGTTGCCCCGATAAGATTTGCCTGTTGTAAAAAAGTACAAGTAGTTACTTTTCCGTGCGGGTTGCCTATTCCCATTGATTGTTGAACATCCTGTATGCTAGTAGAAAGGGAAGACATAAAATCTTGCCTTGCACTAATACCCCCACCGATTAAAATAAGTTCAGGATCATACATATGCTGTAAGTTGTATATGCCTGTTGCTAAAACAAAATAAAATTCCTCGATAGCTTGCTGACAAATCTCATCTCCATTGTTAGCCATGGAAAAAATTTGTTCTCCAGATAACGAGTTTGCTGAAATCCCTTTTTGTTCAGCGACTTTTCGTACGATGGCAGAAGTAGATCCCATCTGACTCCAATAATCGATTCGTTTGGTTTTTGGATCTGCAAACAAAATAGCGTAGCCGAACTCTCCACCATAAAGATGCGCACCACGATATAATGCACCGTTTGAAATGATAGCTCCACCAATACCTGTACCAATGACAATGACCAATGCATCTTGTAGTCCAACAGCGCCGCCTTTCCATAACTCCGCAAGTGCTGCACAGTTTGCGTCATTTTCCACTGCGACTGGCATGTCTGTTGCTTCATGCAGTACCTTCTTTAAAGCGATGTCGTGTAAATAAGGGATGGCACTCGTCCCTTGTACTTCACCATCAGCCGTAATCGTTCCTGGACAACTAATCGCTAGTCCTTTAATTTCTTTCTTTTGTTTTACTTGCTGCACTGTTTGTTGGATAAAATCCAATAAATCTTGTAAATGATCGGGAGTTGGGATTTTGTCTTCTAAAGAAATGTTTGCTTCTTCATCTATTACTGCGTATTTGATATACGTTCCGCCAAAGTCAAATGCAAGGTAGTGTTTCATTGTATAGCCCCTTTTCTTTTACCTTGTAGCTCATTAGATCTTGTGTTTTTTATACAATTGTAAAGTAGAAAATGCTTAGCTGTTATAGCACTATAGGAAAGCATCAGATTTTTTGGTAAAAAGTTTCTTTTCAAAAACCTCGTTGAAACACAGTAGTAGGCTTATCTAGTGGCGACGAACTTTAAGCCCTGAGCATTTATGTTTAGAATCGCTTATTCTTCATGTTGTGACCTTGTCTATAAGCGTGTTCCGTATGAATCCATTTGCTTATATTTTCTCTGTACATGCTAATGTACTGCGAATAAATCATATCAATAATAATGAGCAGCGGGATCTGTACAGAGATTTGTCCAACTTCATTTGTGTTTTGTAAACTTGAAGTCAGTAAAGTAACATTTGCCAGTTCTTTTATTTCTTCTGAATGATTTGAAGTGATGATAACAATCGATGTCCCTTGTTGTTTAAGCTGTTGTAGGGAGTCAAGAACATATTGGTTTTCTGCTCGTAACGACAAATAAATAACTAAATTATCTTCATTTAAAAGGGAAGAGACCATCTCGATGGAATTATGATCTTGCACTACTTCAATAAATTTACCAATCCTAGTAAATCGAAATTTGAAATCAGCTCCAGCAATTGCGCTTAATCCTAATCCGTACACATGAATGATCTTATGATTGTAAATATAATCGCATACCGTTTTAATATCTTGTATATCTAGATTTTCATCAATCGTATTAATCAATTCTTTATAACGAAATTTAAGATTATGTGTCACATTGTTTTTATCAATAGTATGCTCTTCTAACGCATTTCGATAGGCATAGATAAATTCCTTATAGTTTTCAAAGCCTATTTTTTGACAAAACCTTGTAATAGAAGCAGTAGATACATTTATTTTTTTTGCAATTGCCGACTGTTTGAGAGGAGGATTTCCCTCTAAAAAATAAGCAGCAATTTGTTCATCTACTACTGTAAACTTCAATCTAGAACTTTCAATTAATAAAAATAGATCACTGTTAATCAACCGTACCACCCGCTTCATTTAGACCTTAATATCATGTGTTGATTCCATTATAATATATTCTTACGACCTAGCGTCTATAAAGTAATTCGTCTACACGCTTTTTTTAAGGGATAAGAAAGTATAAAAATTTGATGCTATGGGATAACCAAATAACCGAATGAGCCACGTCCGGCTCCATCGCCCAGCAACTAGGCGACTTCACGAATCGCCTTAAGCTAAGTCATCATCGGTTCGTTCTAAATAGGAAGGCCGACTAAAGACGGGCTTGCCGCCCAACGCCGGCATACTCCTGTTGCAGGAGCATAATTCCTAAAACTTCAGTTGATTCGCTCCACTCGCTACGTTGCTAAACGGGCGCCCCGAGCCTTTGTTAAGAAAAAATAAAGCGGTTGAGCACGTTCATTCGTTTGTATATTCAGAGGGGGAAGAAATAGCCCCCTCTCTGAATAGATGGTAAAAAGGTCCGCACAAGCTAGATAGTTCTATATGATTATTTAAATTCGATATATATTGTTTTAACTTCTTTTGGCTTAAAGCTTCCTAAATGAATGGTTTGGCTACTTCTTTGGTTGGATTTATCCAGTTTCTCTTCCATCGTTGTAAACTGCCAAAAGTGGACGTTTTCTTTGCAGGTTAGCTCGCCACCATCTTCCATAGCTTGGTTTGTCGGATTGAAAAAGCGTAAGATCATTCCTTTACTTTGACGTGCTTTTTTACATGAACTAAATACAACTTGTTTCACATTTGTCGCATCCACCAAAGAATAGGTTTCTGGTACTTGAAAAGGGAGTGGTTGCATCACAAAGTATTTTAGCGTATTCGTAAATTGGTTTAAGCTTTGCTGTTGATAGTAAGGAATCGACATGGCATATTTTTGGTAATCTGCAAATGCGCAAGCTTGATTACATGTACGCCCAATGCGAACAGAGACCTTAAATGTTAATGATTTAAGCAATTGGCTATCAGGTGTTTCGATATATTTGAACTGATTACCAGAAGCCACCCCTGGTCGCCGTTTCAAATCTGGTTTACCAAGATAGCCTACTGCACGAAATAGCGTGAGTGCTATATCTTTTTCTTTAGAACCGATAATTTCGTATTCTTTGATCCCTTTTGTAAAGGCGGTCACGCTTTTTTGTTGGTCATGCAATTGAACAAAGCTAAGCATCGGATAAATACCTGTTGGCTCTTCTTTCCAGCCCTTTTCCTGCCAATGTTTGAAGTTAGGGTCAGTTACAGGACGAGATATAGTCCCGAAAGGTGTATCAGCAATACTTTCCTCTGTATTTACTCCACCATTTATTAGTAAGCGCATGCGATGATCCATTGCTTGATTATTTATTTTCAAATGAATATCTACAGCCTGCTTATGCGCTTCTAACCCAATAGTGCAGGTGTAAGGAATCAATGCCGTAGCAGTTCCTTGTTCGCGTTCGTGCTGGTTTTTAGGGACAACAAAATTTCCGTTAAGCTTCAGTGTGCTTTTCCAAGTTCCTGGATTGCTAGAAACACTAGCTGTGTCAAATTTAAATTGTAATTTCCAGTCATTTTCTGGTTGCGAGTAGTCGTAGTTATCTCCGTCATCACCAGCATCTTCAACAAGTAAGAAATTAGGATATAAGGTGTTACTTTCTTTGTCGAGAACTTGAACACTGCCATTCTTAACTTGTACTTGATAATATTCATTTTCAATTGTATTTGGAGTGACCTCTTGCTTCTCGGAAGCAGGAACTGTTTCCATACGATCTTCTTTCAATACAATATCAAGCACTTCATAGCCAAGCGGTTGTAATTTTACAGGCAAGGCAATTTCGATTTCGTAATAATACGATGCAGGAGCAGGATCGATTGTTTTACGAATCGGTGCATTGGAATGCTTCGTTATATTTCGGATGTCATAATCCAATTTTTGTTCTCCATGATATATAGAAAAGCTCGTCTCTGGTAATGATAAAGCAATGGTAATAACTTGCTCTCTTATTATTGGTAACGTGTTAAAGATAGTTACTTGATTATTTTTTACATTATTCCTTGATTCACTGATTTTTCGTGTTAAGTAATCGACGACAGAATAGGAAAGTTGGTCAGCTTCAATAAAGCGTTGTAAAATGGCTTGGTTTGTTTTATCGCTATTACAGCCACCAGCACTATCATGAGCGTGGTTACGTAATGTTAATTTCCAAATTTTATCTATAAGCGCTTGTTTATATGGAATTCCTAGCTGGTCTGCTAGGCTCATTAATGGCTCAATTTGAAAAATTAACCGACGTTCTATTTTATCGTTCAAATATTTGTGATCATAGCGAGATGAGTAAATAGAACGATGAATTTTAGAAACTTCCGCATTCAATAATTCTCCTTGGACATTTGGTAAATCCTTCGCTTCTTTCTCGATGCCTGCAAAGAGGTGATCGTAGTTACTTTCGATGAAGTGATCATCTGTAAGCTGTTCGTTATAGTGAGCAATCCGTTCTTTTAAATTAAAATCGACATATCGTTGATCCCCACCCACCGGTAGAGCAATATGAGATGAAGTGGTATTCTGTTTTATTTGCTCTAATAAAGGCTTTGCATAGTCTACTTCAATGAGTTGTACACCGACAAAGTAACCATCTTTTATATTGTAGGTTAATAGATTAGATCCATCCTCTGACTGCCAGTAGAATTCTCTCGTGTTTAATTGGTCAGAGGACAATCCGCGCCAAAAGACAGCTTTATCAATCGCAAATTGTGAAAAAATCTTTGGCATATCCATGGATTGTCCGAACGCATCTGGGATATACCCTAATCGATCTGCTCCGCCTAATGCATCTCCAGATTCAATACCAAGCTGCAAATTGCGGACGAGCGATTCACCACGAATAATCATTTGATCGGATTGTGTGTACCAAGGACCAACTTTTAATTTTCCAGCTGCGATGAGTGATTGTAATATTTGTTGTTTATCTGGGTGTACCTCCAGGTAATCTTCCACTATACTCATTTGTCCGTCCAGCATATAGTAGTCGAGGACACCATCTTCTAACGCTTTGATTACCTCATCTATATGGTAACAAAGCTGGATAAATGATTCGCTACTTGTAAAATACCACTCATAGTCCCAATGTGTATGAGCGATCACATGAATTTTCTTTTTCATTTCAACAACACCCTAATCTGTTAGTCACTTTGAGCAAGTAATTTATTTTGAATAATCGCATGCAATTCCTCAGCTGTTGCAGCTTCCATAATCGATTTTGTAAATGCTTCATCAATTAATGCCCGAGAAATTGTACTGAGTAATGTGAGATGCTCTTGATTTTTCCCTTCAGGAATAGCAAGGGCGAACGTCATATGAACAGGTTGATGATCCATCGATTCCCACTCAATTGGGTTCGTAAATTTCACTAACATCAGTGCAGGTTTCTTCACTGTTTTATGCTTACAGTGAGGAATAGCAATGGAGCTCTTAAAACCTGTCGTAACCTCTTGCTCACGTTTTTTTAGCCCTTTATAATATGCTTTAGCCGATTTAACAATCTCTTTTTCTTTTGCAAAGTCAGCAATAAATTGTAAAGCTTCATCTTTTGTCGTTACGGAAGAATCAAAAGTAATATGTTGTATATCTAAGATCGATGTCACCATGATTTATTCCACCTTTTTCTTTGTAAATCCAATAATAACGGCTGTAACGAGTACCCCTGTCATGACACTGAAAATCCATGTAACAAAAGGAATAGGCTGTTCAATATATCCGACAAATGTACCAAGTGGAGAGCCGATACCGCCGTAAAATTTGGCGCCTAATCCCGCTGCAAGTCCTCCAGCAACTGCTGAACCAGCAACAAAGGCAGGGATCATTCGAATTGGGTCTTGTGCCGCAAAAGGTATAGCACCCTCTGTTACACCAACCATCCCCATACCAAATGCACTATGTGCAGATACTTTTTCGGTTGGTGAAAATTTCTTTTTAAAGAGTATAGAGGCAAGCCATATTCCAAGTGGAGCAACAGAAATCGCTGCTTGAGTTGCTGTCTGTGGTACAAAGTTAGCACCTTCAATGCCATATTTAGCAACGGTGTCCGTAAAGACTGCTGTACCAAAAACAAGTGCTGTTTTATTAATTGGTCCACCAAGGTCAAAGCCGACCATTGCGCCAATAATAATACCTACAATTACTGGTGCTGCCGCATAATTTTCATTTAAAGTCGTTAACCCTTCATATAAGAAGTCCATCATAGAGGCCATTGGATTTCCAATCACGTATAGGACAAAAATAGAAATAATTAATGTACTTACTAATGGTAGTAGCATGATTGGTACGATAGGCTGAATGATTTTTGGATAAGGAATTTTTTTAAGCCCTTTGACAAGATACCCAGCTGCAAAGGCAACTAGAATAGCTGCTAAAAATCCTCCTCCAGCTTCAGCGCCAAGCATTTCTGCATCATTGGCAATATAGGTTCCAATCATGGCTGCTGCAATTGCTGGTTTTCCGGCGATAGAGTTCGCAACAAATCCAGCAAACAAAGGGATCATTAATAGGAAACCGACTTGCCCAACACTGAACAAGTTGGACATTAAATCGCCCATAAATGTAGAAGTATCAAAACCCCAGTTGACAATTCTTCCTGCATCATCTTTTTGGAATGCGTATACATTGGCAATAGCTAAAATAAGTCCGGAAGCAATAACCATTGGGATCATGTAGGAAATACCTGCCATAATATGCTGGAAGAAACCGCCTTCTTCTGTTTTGCCCATCTTTGCTACTCCCGCTTTTGTTCCCTTTTCACCGTAAATAGGAGCCTCATTTAAAGCCTTTTCAATTAAAGCCTCAGGATTTTTAATTGCTTCTGCTGCTCGTACTCTTAATACACGCTTACCTGCAAAACGTGTCATATCGATATTAATTTCTACAGCTAGTATTACTACGTCAGCTGCTTCAATTTCCTGAGCAGTTAGTTTGTTTTCGACACCGATGGAACCTTGTGTTTCCACTTTGATGTCGTAACCTTTAGCAACGCCAGCCTTTTCTAAAGATTCGGCGGCCATATACGTATGGGCTATTCCGGCTGAACAAGCTGTAACACCAACAATTTTCTTTTTAGACATAGTAGCTCACCTTTCTGTGGTTGTATTCATTAAATAAAGATGGGAAAGGAATACACTTAGTCATGCTCCCTTTCATTGTTTTTCATGTATCTAGATACAATAAGAAACATGTAGGATGAATCATCTTGGCTAATTAGCTATGGTTTCATTATATGTGTGTCTTTGTGTAATGTATATATCTACAAGTAATTCTGTATAAAGTATCTTTTTTATGCGTTTTCATGAAAATACTTTCAAAGTAAGTAGCTTTTATAGTTTTTAATATGGATAAGTATAAAGTTTTAGGGTTTATATTGAAGTGGATTCTTACATTGAATGATTTGAAAGAATCCCTCTTGGGGATAGCACTTCTTTTATTTTTTGCACCTTAGTTTTTATTGAATACCACTTGGAAGAAGCAAATTGGAAGTAATTTAATCTGGAATTATTCATAGGAATAATTTGCTAACTAACTAACGAACGCTTATAAATTAAGGAATAAAATACTTGGTTAAATCAGATAACTTCGAAATTTAAGCTGTGTATCAATCCTTTTCTGGAAGATACGACAACGAGTCAAAATTTTATAGTTAGAGTTAGCTAGCGGAGGAAAAACACGGATACTCCGGCGAGAAAGCACACCACGTAGGAAAAAAGTGAACTGCTTTTTTTGAGGAGGCTGAGCACTAGCCTGCGGAAAGCGTAGTGTTTTTACGTAGTGGGGCGGAATTAAAATTTGATAAAGAGTCATGATTTTTGTCTTATTTTGATTCATTCATACCGTTTATATTTTTTCTGCAATGATTTTAAAGGTATAAATCATTTAGGTAAAATTATTCTATCTTTTCAGAATATACTGTCTAAATCTATAGTGGTTTGTTATACTAAAGGAAATTATCATCGCTCACGAACCATTTGTGTTAGTGACTCTAAGGTGGTATGTTCAAGTGTTGGCTTGGCGTTAATCCCAATTTTATTACAGTATATATCAATCAATTGTCTAGATATTAGCTTTTAGGTAATTAAGTAAAAGGAAATTGTCAATAATCAGTAAATAATTCACTACTGTAAACGAAAGCGGCTGATTCACTGGAATGCCAATTCCAATTCTTCAGTAATAAAGGAATTGACTCTATACTTCCATCTTTCTAAATAAACTCAAACTTCCTTTCCCTCACCGCCTGATTGGGAAAAACAGGAACTTCCCCCCTCTGTCCTACTTATGCTTCGATCCTGAATGTTAAACCGAAGCAGTACTTGTTGCAGCGGCTCCAGAACGCGCTTATAAATACCTACGGAAATAAAGACAGTTGCCATCCCATATAAGAAGCCTCCAATTACATCGGTTGGAAAATGTACACCAAGATAAATTCTCGTCATTAAAATAAAACCAATTAATACGAGTACAGCCAACCCGACTGCCGTTTTTTTCCAGTATTTATTTGTAAGAAGAATGAGCACCAGTCCAAGAATTCCATAAAAAATGGTCGCCGACGTTGCATGGCCGCTTGGGAAGCTCTCTGTTGTTTTTTCAATCAATGGAAGAATGTTCGGTCGTGCTCGGCCCATTACCTTTTTAATCAGCTTTGTGCCAATTGCCGCAAAGCAAAGAACAGTTCCACCAAGCCAAAAGCCAGCCAAATACCATCTCTTAATAAAAAGAAAAATAACAAATGCTATTGTTAATGCGATACTCAGTCTTATGTTGCCAATCTCCGATAATATTGAGAGGAAGGCTGTTTTTGTATCGGTGACATTAGTTTGGATCACTTCAATTATTGCCAAATCAATATTTTCTATTGACGTGCTTTCTTGAAAGACTCCTAAACTAACAATCCCAAAAAGAATCATAAAAATAATACCAACGAAAATAAATAACCATGAAAAATCTTTTTTAACCTTCAATTTGTAATCCTACTTTCCGCTCCAGTTGTTGACATTTTGTCACCAACTATGTATATTACTATATAAATTCACTCTAAACAAGGCAGGTTATAAATACAATGAAGGATCATGAGACATTTCGCAACTTCTTAAATCGTTTAATAGATGAGAGATCTTTATCTTTAAGAAAGTTAGGTAAAATCTCAGGGATTGATCATGCTACCCTTTCAAAAATTATAAATGGAAAGCGGGAGGCAAACTTAATCCATTTACAAAAGCTTTCTGTAAGTCTTGATATCGAATTAACAACATTTATGCATGCTGCAGGTTATATAACTGAACCTAAACAGAAGGAAGACTCAGATATTCAAAATTCAGTGGATTTAATACAAAAATTAATAAAAACAACCAACAACTATGATGAGGATTTTACATTTGAGAAAGTGAAACAAGAAATTGCCAAATATCAGGATTACAGTCAGACAACGGATGGTAGAAATAAGATTTTGCAGGAATTTGAGAATAAAATTGAAAAAACAGACAGCAAGGGACCCTGCATATCACAATTACGAACCATGTTTTTTCGTTTTTCTGCTAAAAAAGGTACAGTCCGTGAGATTGCTTTAATGGGAGCAGCTCTAATTTATTTTATTATAACAACTGATTTATTACCAGATTACCTGCTTCCAATTGGCTTTTTGGATGATGCAGTTATTGTGCAGGCAGTTTTACAGTATATGGACAGCAAAAAGTTCTAATATGATGAAGGATGAGATTATGGAATCAAATACATATAAGATTGATTACTTCATTCTCTTTTTAGTCTTTTGTTTGTTTATTTACAGTCTGCTTGCAGTATTTAGTGGTTCTGGCCAATACGCTCAAGGGACTCCCTTTTATTTCGTTACGAGGCAATTTATATGTTACCTTATTGGAGTCGGATTAATGCTTCTTGTAACAAGGTTTGATTTTAAATTATTGGAAAAATGGGCACTGCCTATATATATTACGGGAGTTGTACTTCTTCTACTTGTCCATTTTGGGGGAACAGAAAAAAATGGTTCCAAGCGTTGGATCGACCTTGTAGTAATCGAAATTCAACCCTCTGAGTTTATGAAAATATTCCTCATTATTTACCTGGCATTTATTTTAAGAAGAGCGGGGAAGTCTCCATTAACTTTCAAGAGTAGTATTCCTATTGTTTTAAAAGTCACTTTTTATTCTCTTATTCCATTTCTACTTATATTAGTTCAGCCAGACTTGGGTTCGGCCCTCGTTATTCTAGGGATAACGATTACTTTAATTTTTAATTCTAGTATCTCTTCAAAAATGCTCGTCTTTATCATTTCTGGTATTACAACGGCGCTAGGGTGTTTAGCTTATTTATTTTATTTTCAGCACGAGTTATTCACAAAAGTTCTAAAGCCACATCAATTATCACGAATATATGGTTGGCTTGATCCTGAACAATATGCTTCAGATTATGGTTATCAATTGCAGCAAGCAACGATAGGAATAGGCTCAGGACAAATGTCCGGAAGAGGGTTTACTCAAGGAGTGCAAGTACAAAGTGGTAAAATTCCAGAAGCGCATACAGACTTTATTTTTGCGGTAATCGGTGAAGAGTTTGGTTTTATAGGAACAGTCTTATTATTATTAATTTACTTTTTGTTAATCTATCGAATTATCCAAATTGCCTTACAAACTACTAATCTATTCGGTGTTTATATTTGTGTAGGAACTGTTGGCTTGATTAGCTTACAAGTCTTTCAAAATATTGGAATGACGATTGGTTTAATGCCGATTACTGGATTGGCGTTGCCGTTTATTAGCTATGGTGGCAGTGCACTTCTAACTAATTTCGTTGCTTTAGGACTAGTATTCAGTGTGCAAAAGCATTCTAAGCAATTTATGTTTAGCGACAATAAAGTTACTTAGAAAAGGCTCATAGTCCCCCTGTGCATATACATACTATTTTTGCTCAATATTTGCCTGATGCACAAGGCGGGAGAAGCGATTATTATTTCAAGTCTAGGCTCTTTTAGCTGACTAATTCTGATTTCGTGCTCTTTTTCAACCTGCACATGTTGTTACCTGAAAGGATGGTATTTCTATGGATATCTTGCTCCTGATACAAAAGAAATTAAAAAATGTTGATTTTCCATTATTGGTTATCATTCTTTTGCTTGCTGGCTTTGGTTTAATGATGATTTATAGCAGCAGTAGTACGTTATCTTACTTAAATTATGATACAACCAATCATTTTTTTATAAAACAGCTTCAATGGTTGCTTTTAAGTATCATCCTTTTATTGATTACTATCTTTATTCCGTATCAGCTGTATAGTAAATTCAGTCCGTTCTTTGTTTTAACAACGATTATTTTATTAGTTTTGGTATTACTTCCGGGTATTGGTGTGGAAAGGAACAACTCGCAGCGATGGATCCAATTAGGCCCTTTATTGTTTCAGCCAACGGAATTAATCAAATTATTGATGCTGATTTATTTCGCATTCTTTTACTCGAAGAAACAAGATATTATTAATCAATTTAATCGTGGAGTTCTTCCACCCTTACTCGTTTTGGCGATTGTTTTTTTACTCATCTTACGGCAGCCTGATCTGGGATCTGCTGCATTAATATTGTTTGCTTGTGGCATTATTGTGCTCTCGTCTGGGGTGGCATGGAGACATCTATTGATGCTTGTAAGTGTTGGAATACTTAGCGTTATTTACTTTGCCCTTTCCTCTCCTTATCGTTTGGAGAGGCTGACTTCATTCATCGACCCCTTTAGAGATCCTGTCGGGGATGGTTATCAATTAGTCAATAGTTATATTGCCATTGGTACAGGCGGAATCACAGGGAATGGATTAGGGAGAAGTATTCAAAAGCTCGGGTTTCTCCCTGAAGCGCATACAGACTTTATAATGGCAATTGTAGTAGAGGAGCTCGGTTTAATGGGTCTTCTCTTTGTTATTGGTGCCTATATTTTTATTATGTTTAGAGGAGTAGCAATTGCTAAAGCTTGCGATAATATGTTTCCTAAATTACTAGCTATGGGAATAACCTTTCAAATCATGCTTCAGGTCATTTTCAATTTAGGTGCAGTATCCGGGCTGCTTCCAATTACAGGTATCCCTCTTCCTTTAATTAGCTATGGGGGCTCTTCCACAATCGTTACGATGACCTCCTTTGGAATATTGCTGCAGATTTCTGCCCAGGCTAATTTCAAGCCGAAAGTCAGTAAAAATCAGCTGCCGGAATACCAATTTTAGACAAGTAGTACATTATCCAACCGATTGTCCTGCTTGTTTATGTCTGCACCTTTCTCAATGAGCAATCTGACTGTTTCTACTTCATTGCTATATGTGGCAGCAAGTACAGCTGTTGTTCCTTGATCGTCGGTTGCATTTATACTTGCGCCTTCATCAAGCAATTTCTTTACTTTTGCTTTTTCCCCTCGTTCCGCAGCTTGAATTAGTTCTTGATTCAAAGCGCTCTCCTCCTTACTATTCATTTGTTTGTTATCTACATTTGATGCATGATTGTTCTCGCATCCAGCCATGGCAAGCAAGATAACCGATAGTATTACTAAAAAAAACCGTAATGGCATGACGTTCAACCGACCTCCTAATACATCAAGTTTATCTCATGTTGATGGCGCTCTGTATGTCATAGAACGTATGTGGTAGGGAAGTATAAGGGAAATTGAAAAGGATCTTGTTTTCTATTTAACCCTGCTAAAAGTTTACCATGAAATCAATTGTCAGAAAATGAAATGTTTTTCTACTTTCACTTGTGTTATAGTGAGTTCAAAGATGAGTAATTCCAAAAAAAGTTAAAGGAGAATAGGAAGATGAAGGTTAGACCATTACGAGTGAATGAAGCACCACCATTAGATTTATTATTAGAAGCAGATCCGCAATTAGACTTGGTAAAAGCATATCTTCTCAGGGGGGATTGCTATATTGCAGAAGTTCATGAAAAAAGAATCGGTGTATATGTTTTACTTCCAACTAGACCAAGTACCGTTGAGTTGGTGAACATATCTGTAGCGGAATCTGAGCAGGGAAAAGGATATGGAAAGAAGCTTGTTGGGGATGCTATTCAAAAAGCGAAAGCAAAGCGATATAAAACATTGGAAATTGGTACAGGCAATTCTAGTATAGATCAGTTAGCCATGTATCAAAAATGTGGCTTTCGAATAACTGGTGTAGACAAAGATTTTTTTGTACGTCATTACTCTGAACCTATTTCTGAAAATGGCATTTCGTGTGTTGATATGGTGCGTCTATCTATGGATCTTGCATGAAGTAACATAGGTATAAAGCTTGGATGATGGCGCTGTATCTGTTTAACTATCTTTTTACATTATTAAGAAGATAGCTTGTAAAAACATTTCATGATGACAATGGAGGTGCAGGAAATGGATGTGTTTATGGAACGTGCGGTAGAGTTAGCAGTGTCAAATGTGAAGCATGGTGGACAGCCGTTTGGTGCGGTATTGGTCAAAGATGGGGAAGTGGTTGCTGAGGGGGTAAATGAGCTTCACCACACCTATGATATTAGTGCTCATGCGGAACTCGTAGCGATTCGACAAGTGCAGCAAAAATTACAAACGAATGACTTGTCCGGTTACACCATGTATGCAAGTGGTGAGCCTTGTCCCATGTGTTTAACAGCAATGTATTTTGCATCCATTGACCAGGTGTATTACGGTGCATCAGTTGAAGATGCGGCTGAAATAGGTTTAACAACGTCAAAAAGAATATATGAAGACTTGCGAAAATCGAAGACAGAACGATCATTACCTACCACTCAAATGCCACTACGTGAAGGGCAAAAGGATCCAATGAAGCTTTGGGAAGAGGGGAACAGATAACATCGTTCTATTAGAGTGCTGCCATTTAAAGCATAGATTGTGTGATGCTTTTCATATACATACATTTTGCGTGTGTGTGAACATATATTTCGTACTATGTATAGCCACTAATTGAAGGTTCTCTTTATCTACAAGAATGGTGTTACCAAAGAAATATTTGCAACCTATAAAAACTGTAAGTTGCAAATATTTCTTATCTTAATCTCATTCTGTTATACTTTTAAAAACATCTATTATTTGTTGAAAGTCTTTTTCCATAGCATCTTGAGCATAGCGTGATATCTCGGAAAATAAAACGGCATCATTATTATTGATACAATTTTTAGTTGCATCCGCGCCTACTTTAGCTCCATAAGTATAATAATTAATCTTTTTTACGCCATTTTTAATAGATAGTTTATATTCTTTTGAACTTAGACCAGATCCACCATGCATTACTAACGGTAAGTTAGTTAATGTTGCAATTTCTTTGATTCTTTTATAATCTAAATTTGGTTTATGTCTATAGAATCCATGAACTGTGCCAAATGAAGCTGCAAGTGCGTCTATGTTTGTTTCTTTCACAAATTTATATGCTAACTGTGGGTCTGTATAATTATCTTCTTCGTTAACTTCTTGTGTGTGTTCGCCAATTTCATTGCCTATCATAATTCCTAATTCACCTTCTACACTTGCTCCAAATTCATTTGCTAACCTTACTGCCTTTCTCGTTTTTTGTACGTTTTCTTCATAAGGTAATCTTGAGCCATCATACATGATGGATGTAAAGCCGAGCTGCAAGCCTTTTTCTAAATAATTTATAGATTCACCATGATCAATATGCGCACAAATTGGTATGCTTGCATGTTTGGCCAGTGTGATCATAGCAGGTCCAATTGTTTCTATCTGATTAATGTACTCATGGCTTTGGGCATGCTGTATGATAATAGGAGTAGTATTTTTCTCTGCTGCGCTTATTGCAGCAACTAAACTTTCAAATGTTGGTGTGTTTATTGCGGCAATACCACAGTTTCTTTTTTCTGCTACCTCCATGACTTCTTTTAACGTAACTAACATGAAATCTAATCTCCTTTAATATGGGGTGAATGAATACAGCTTTATTACTAGGCAGGTTGCTCAAATCCGGTTCAATTGTGTAGCAATTTCATTGACCAATAATTTGAACCTTACATTGCCTATTTCTCACTCGATTTTGGTCCCAGTCTACAAAATAAATGTAACCTACTTTACCAATTTGCAGTTCCTTGTTTTCGATGATAAAGGTCTCACTGGAGCCGATGAAAGTTCCTTTAATATGTGCCTCCGTATTTAATAGGGATCTTTTATCTGGTACTAAATCTGTTCCTTCTGTACGCATTTTTTCTTTTGGGAGTTCTACTCCGAATTTTGTATGTTCAGGTCCAGGGTGGTAATACTGTCCCTCAGATAGGCATCTAGGTACCACTTTTTCTAAAACATTATTTAAATCAACTTGAAGGTATTCATCACCTGCGTAGTTTTTATCATGCGAATATTCTTCAAAGAAAACAGAACAAGTTGTATGTGGTGAAGCCACTACACATAAACCATCTTTCACTGTACTTTGTTCAACAATTTCTCTGATTTTTTCCGTAATATCATGATAGGATACCCGATTTCCTGCTGAAGTAATGGTTAACGTTTGGTTATAAATAATCATTTTTTGTTCCTCCGTTTCAAATTAAGCAACTTATCATTTCTTCTAATTTAGTTTCCCAGTTGGGTGCATTAATAATGCCGCTTGTTCCACCAGTGCCGTCTGCTCCTTCTTGCAGAACCTGTCTTACGTCTTCTCCCGTACTTACACCTGCTGCCTGTAAAACCAATATCTCTGAATTGATCTCTTTAATTGCAGTTGTAGTTTCTTTTCGATAAGATGATTCACTCGTTGCCCCACTTCCAATTAATTCCGTTGGTTCACAAATAATCATATGAGGTTCTAATTCTGCAACTGCTTTACATTGTTTTACTGTGTCAGCACAAGCAATTGTTATCATGCCTAATTCGTTAGCTCTTCGAATCGTTTTATCCAATTCGGATAGCGTGAGTGGATTCTCTGCATGATTTAAGACAACCGCTTTTACTCCCTTATCTTTTAAAGCATCAGGTAGAACATGCCCCATGCCTCTTCCTGGAACTAAATGGTCCATGTGTTGAGCGGTAACGATTACATGTTTGGTTTCTTCGATTACCTTTTGCAAATCTATTAATTGACCTGTAAATAAAACGTCGATAGCATATTTTTCTGCTAATCTATCTGTAATTTTTGCCAGTTTTAACAAATCACTTCCGTAAAGATAGGATTTAGGATTTACAATAAAAACGGGTTTTTTAATATGGGAGGTAAACATGTAAACAATTCCTTTCTACTTTTCAATAATTGATGTAAACAGGTTATTTGGTTAGTTTTTCTTTTAATTGAAGAAACACTTCCTCTTTCCTTACACCAGTCAATAAAGGTACTCCATTAATTACCTTCTCTTTTAGATTATCAGGGACAATGGTTGTGCTTATTACTACATCATAATTATCTAGGTTATTTACTTCGTCTGAGATTTTACTTTGGAATAAAGTTACTTGATTATCTAATTGGTTATCCTGAAGCCATTCTTTTATTTTCCCTGTAACAACAGTTGATGTAGCGACACCAGTTCCACATATAATTAGTAGTTTCTTTTTCATTTCAATTCCCCCAGTAGTTTAAGATATTTTTTCTAATTACATAACTACACGTTTGCAATAGCTGATATTTTTTATTTCTTTCTGGCTTGCATCTTACCTTGGTAAATCAATGCGCATAATACAATAATAAAAACGAAGCCTATTCCTAACCAAGCTAAGTTTTCTGCTAGACCACCAAATAAAAAAGTTGTCCATGCACCACCATCACTTAATACGCTAATAGAGGAATTTCCTCCTAAGTCGAAATTGGATGCTATTGCAGACTTGGTTATTAAAGGAGTTGCCCAAGATGCAACATATAGTGCTGTGGCGATGTATATTGCTCCTCCTATTACGGTACGAAGTATGTCTCCTCGAAATACAGCAGCCATTAAACAAATCATAAAAGGAACGGTAGCTAAATCTCCTAAAGGTAGTACCGTATTTCCTGGTAAAATAACTGCTAGTAGAAGTGCGATTGGCACTAGTAATAGAGAAGCAGATAAAACAGATGATTGTCCCACAGCTAATGCACTATCCATTCCGATAAATAATTCTTTACCAGGAAACCTTTTCTGAACCCAACTACTTGCGGCTTCAGAGATAGGGGTAAGCCCTTCCATTAATAAGGAAACCATTCTTGGCATTAACAACATCACAGCACCTGTTGCAACACCTAGGTTTAAAGTGTTATTCATATCATAACTAGCTAATAATCCGATAATTACTCCAATGATAAATCCTAAAACTGTTGTATCTCCGAAAACTCCAAATCTTTTCTGTACGGATTCAGCGCTAATATTTATCTTATTTAAACCAGGTATTCGATCAAAAACCCAGTTTAATGGTAGAGCTAAAAGAAAACCTGGTGTAGAAGCCCCATGTGGGAATGACATATTTGGTAGCTGATAGTATTCTTCAACATACTTTGCGCTTTTATCTGCCAAGAAGTAGAGAAGCATGGAATGTGTAATCATCGTAAAAACACCTAAAGCAAAGCTTGCTGTTGCTGCATACACGATGGATCCGGAAAATGCGATGTGCCAAAAGTTCCAAATATCTACATTTAATGTTCTTGTTAATCCAAATACAAGTAAAATAACATTTACTAAGATCCCTACAATGATTGCCATACTACCCAAAAGGGTGCCGTATGCAATTGCCGATGCTGCGGGCCATCCTACATCAATTGTTTGCAAAGATAGATTGTAATTATCAACCATTGCTTCAGCAGCTGGACCTAAATTATTGGTTAAAAGACCAATTACTAAGTTCAATCCTATAAAGCCAATTCCAATGGTTAAAGCAGATTTAAAAGCCTTCCCTGGCTTTATTCCTAAAATCAAGCCAAAAACGAAGAAAATAATTGGGAGCATGACACTGGCTCCTAAATCAACAAACCACTGCATGACCTCTTGAAAGACTTGCATGGGAAATCCTCCTTTTTTAAATTGCCTTATTCAAGCCGGCGTTTTTCATTATGCTTTTAAATTCAATAAGTGATGTGCATTCTTTTAATTGTTTTACCAAACTTTCATTTTGGAAAAGGTTAACAAGCTTTTGTAGCATAGACAATTGCTGATCAGATTGTTTTAACGCTAGCATAAAAATGAGTGATACTTCTATTTCATTATCTTTGTTTGCCATTTCTTTGAATGTTACAGGTTGTTTTAAAGACATAAATCCGATTTGTGCTTGTTTTACTTTTTCAGAATCAGTATGAGGTATTGCAATCCCCGTATCATTTATCCATAAACCTGTTGGAAAGCTTAATTCTCTAGAGATAATGGATTCATAAAAGTCTTGCGTAACGAGATCGTTTTCAATAAATTTTTCTGACAAATGGCTTAGAACTTGTTCTTTGGAATGTCCTTCAAAATTAAACTTAATTATCTCTTTATTAAAAAACATCATTAAAAATCCTTCTTTCCTAAAGTTAATCGTTCTCAAATAGCATAACGATCTTCTCCTTATCGTTAGTATTTTTTAACTTGTTTACGAAGTTTTCATCTCCAATTGCTTGTATATATCTTTTATAATTTTCTTTTTCTATTTGATTTATGTTTGGATGGATGGAAAATAATGCTATAACATGTACGACGTATCCATCCCAATTGATTGGTAGTCTACTTTTTAAGATAACCAAGCAATTTGTCTTCACACTTTTTGATTCCCCGTGTGGGATTGCTACATTATTTCCTATATATGTTGAACCTGCCTTTTCTCTTTCAATAACTTTTTTAACAAAGTCTTTTTTATTATTGATATAATTCTTTCTATACAATAATGAAGTTATTTTTGTTATTATACGTTCCTTATTGTTCATGTTTTCACAAAAAATGATTAAATCCTTGTTTAATGTAAGCATGTAAATCACGTTTGCCTTTCTTTTTTTATGAACGTATTTACTATCTCTTTATCTCTATCACCAAAAACAGGGCTTACTAATAATATAGGCACTTCTTTTGTGAACGATTCCAAAATTACGGTGGTAAGAACGAAATCAATAGCATTATATTTATGAAATTGATTCATAAAATCTGTAGTTGAAAGAACATCCACTATTTCTATATTTGGAAATGCTTTTTTGACCTTTACTTTGAGTAATTCAGAAGTGCCGATGCCGCTAGTGCAAATAATTATTATCCTCTTTGTATCAAACATTTGCTCCAGATATTTTGCAAAGTATATCGTCAAATAGCCGTTCTCATGTTCGGTAATTTTCCCCAAATTAAATGTTTGTTCTGCATTTTGTGATATCATTGTAATGATATGAAATAGTTCTTCGTACTCTACCTTAATTTCTTCTAATAAGTTGTTCTTTATATGAATATTATTGTTTATGCGATTAATCATTGGCCTTATGTGATTGATTAATTCTTCCCATACCATTTCTTTATTAAAGTTCTTGCATAACGCTTTACCGCTTTCTTTTATATAAAATTCGGTTATTTCTTTCTCTAGGCCGTGTTTAACCTGTTCAACTTCTTTTTTGCTATTGTTTACTAATCGTGATGATAATAAATATTGGAACAGGTACCACACTTCCGTATCTGGTAAGTTTTTATTTAAGTAATTGGAAAAGTGATTAATAATATTTTTGGCTTGCTGAAAAATGTCCTTGTTTTCTTGAATCAAATTGGTGTATGGCTGTTTAAGTTTATCAACTACTTTGCTCACATCTACTTTCCCACTTCTAAATCTATTGATTAATATGTATAGATGAGAAAAGATATTGATATTATATGGATAAGGAATGGTGATATTTAGTTGACTTTCCAATCTATTCATATTATCAATAATAAATTCCGTGTCATTATGATTAAGCTCTTCTTTAGATAATAGATTATCTAAATTAAAAATATTAATCGTGTTAATTAATACTTTCCTAATATCTACTTCATTTCCGATTATAGAAATATATTTTCCATTTCTGTCAATGTTTAAGTTGTGTTTTTTTAACCTCTTATTGAGTATTGTTATATCCGTATATATAACGGTTTCACTGACGAAATATTTATCATAAAAATCTGTTGTTCTAATTGGATTTGGTGCTTTGAACAGTAAATCTATGAGAATTTGACTCCTTCGCTCTACAGGAGTATAATTCTTCAGAAAACTTTCCTTAGCTGATTTTTTCCTTATATATTCCTCATAGTTAAGTCTAAACCCTTCGCCAAGCTTGGATTCAATTAATGGTTTAGAAGCAGGATTTTCATTTAGTTTATTTATCGTTCGATAAACGGTCTTTTTAGAAACGTCTAATTGCTTAGCAATTTTTGATGCAGGAACATAGAACTTATATTGCAGTAATATATCAATAATACTTTGTTCTCTCTCATTGAAATGCATCTTAAATGATCTACCCTCCCTTCTTTATGTTTATTCTATCACATAGAAGTGCGCCATTTTTTCTTTTAAGTGTCCATTGTAACGGACATTTAGCTTAGTTCCAACGCCAATTTTGCATGTAATATTTACCTATATCTACAGTCCAATTACGAAAAGCTTTTAGTTAATTTTACCTTTTAGGAAAAGTATTTTTAAATTTTTAGAGAGGGAGTAACGTTAGCAAGAAGGATAATACATAGACAAATAGAATATAAAAGGAATTAGAAAATAAACTGTTCGTAATAGAGAAGGTACCACGGAGAAACTTTAATAGATTTATATATGGAAAGTGAAAAAATAAGAAGCGGGTTATTAGGGCAATGTATACCATTGTATGCCCTATAACTAAGAAACAGTCCACGTTCAGTCGTTATAGGATGAGATCTGAACAAAGGCTAAGCGATAAATAACAGCACCTAAAAAACAAGGAGTGGGCGATAAAAGAACCCCCTCCATCATGAAGGATTCACATTCCCCCTATCCTCATATTGCTCACGTAAAGCTCGCTTGAGTACTTTACCGCTAGGATTTTTCGGGAGCGTATTTGAAAAAATAATATATTTAGGAACTTTGAATTTGGATAGTCTATCTTTACAAAATGTTTTCACTTCTTCCTCTATTAATGGTGTGTCTTGTTTGGGGACAATAATAGCTGTAACAGCTTCAATCCAATAAGGGTCTGGTATACTAATGACAGCAACCTCCGACACGCCTGCTAACTGATAAATGATTTCCTCTACTTCACGACTAGATACGTTTACTCCTCCAGTATTAATCATATCCTTTTTACGATCAACAACGGTTATATAGCCGTCCTCATCCATCACACCTAAATCTCCGCTATGGAACCAACCATTGCGAAACGCTTCTGCTGTTTTGTCTGGATCATGAAGGTAACCTTTCATGGCATGTGGAGTGCGATGTACGATTTCACCTACTTTTCCACGAGCTAGCTCAACATCATTTTCATCCACAATTTTTGTTTGTACATTTAACGATGGGATTCCTGCAGAGCCGAGCTTTCGTAGCTGATCCTCCGGTTTTAGAACGGTAGCAAGTGGAGCAACTTCTGTTTGCCCGTAAAAGTTCCAAAAACCTGCATTGGGTAGGCGTTCTGTTAACTCTTTAAGTATTTCTCTAGGCATAATTGCTGCGCCATAATAGCATTTCTGTAAACTGGATAAATCTCTCTTTGCAAAATCGGGGTGACGCAATAAAGCAATCCATATGGTTGGCGGACAGAAAAGTTGCGTAACTTTTTTCTCTTCGACTGTTTTTAGCATCGTTTCTGGATTAGCCCCATCAAGAATGATTCCACTAGCACCAACATAAATGCTAGGGCCTAAAAACACATGAAGTTGAGCGCTGTGATATAGCGGCAGCGCATGAATTATAATATCTTCTGGCTGCATGTCGCCATCTACAATACAACTTACATATTCACTGATAATGCTTTTGTGAGTGAGCATAACGCCTTTGGGTCGTGATTATGTGCCACTCGTATATAAAACATGACATAGATCATCTTCTTCCACATCAACATCAACGAGAGATGTAGGTTGATCTTGTCTCACAACATCTAATCGTTTCCATTTCTCATTGGTCGCTTTGCTATTTGCCTCCATGACATACCAATATAAAATATCCATATTTAATACTGCTTCATCCAGTAAATGTATATACTCTTCAGCAACGATGAGCCCTGTAACTGCAGCATGATCCACAATATAGGTGATGTCTTCTATATGCAACATATAATTGATTGGAATCATGACAGCCCCTATTCGAGCTAGAGCAAAGTTTACAATGACAAACTCTAAGCTGTTTTTGGACATAACAGAAATCCGATCTCCTTTTTTCATTCCGTCTGCTAAGAAAGCATGTGCAGTTTGATTTACGCAATGATCCAAGTCCTTATACGTTACTTCGTTATTTTTGTAAGCGATTGCAATTTGGTTAGGCTTCCGTTCGCTTGTTCGGGAGAGTATATCTCCTAATGTATTTCTTCTGGCGCGTTGCAACACTTTAATGAAATCACGATTTGCTTCTACGTTCATGGACACACTCCTTTATAATTTTGTGAACAATATTCTTTTAATTATTTTAATTCAGATAATTATTAAAAGCAAGCTTGGTGGAGGAGAGTTTAAATCGATCTTGCTCTTTGCAACGAGTCATTATTTATTGTGAAGTAGGCTAAAAGTTTGATAGATAATAGACAAATAATAAGAGAATTTATCATGAATTATGATGAAAATTCTGATTAATGTATGAAAAACTGCCTACAATCCTAAATTTCTTGTAGATTCGTGTATGATTGCAAAACTATTAACCTATATTAAAAATGATATAATATTCTGATTTTAAAATAGAATCACTCTGCTATGATAGTCCCAATGGGAGAAATGAGGATTATGTCATAGTTAAAAGTCGTACTACGAAGGGTGATTTAAATTGAAAAAACGGTTGTTTTTGAGCGTTAGTTTGTTACTAGTAGTCATTGGTACAAGCTTGCAAGTGAATAGGATTGCAGCAGATAAACAAAGTTGGAGCCTACAGCAAGTCCACAAGATAGAATCGGTTTCCAACTGGATGAACACGTATATGAATCAAATAGAAAAAGATGCATTAGAGCATCAAGAACTGCAACGGATAGAACAGAAAAAGAAATTAAAACAGACAGGAGAGCAAGCTCGTAGAAAAGGAAAATCGAAAATAGAAGACTATCAGAATAGTTATTCGGAGCGCTTCGTAAAGGCGAAGGAAACGTTTCGCATAGTAGATAAATTTCAGCATTATTCTAATGAAAAGAAAGCAGACATTCACGAGCAACTGAATGAAGGGGTAAAAGCAGAAATTTTATCATGGGTAGATGAATAGGACTTTACTTATTAGTCCTTTCAAATAATAGAACAAAGGGGAGTAAGTGCTTATGAAGTGGGGATTAAAAACAATGAAAGGGAAAGTGGTTGCTGGAATGGTAGGAGTAGGTATTTTGACGGGATCAGGTGTTGTATTAGCCGGTTCAGGGGCAGGGGATCATTTACGTGAATGGTATGAAGGTATGTTTGGGGATTCTGTTGCTACCATAGAAGATGACGTTACGACATATGGGGAAAGTAAACTGCCAGAGTTAGAGGCGGAATATGAACAGTTAAAAAACGATGCGTCGCTGGATATTGATTTAATGAGAGAAAGGCTAACAAGCGAATCATTAGAAGAAATTGTTGCAGCGAAAATAGAGCATCTTGAGTCTCTTGATGGTGAATCTAGGGAAATTTTAGATCAAATGGGTTTGGAATTTTATAATGTGTTTTTGGATGGCTATGGAGAAATTCAACGTTTAAGTGACGAAGGGTTAAATTATGCTTCCGAAGACTTAACGAATTATACTGGTGAATTAGGGCAAGAGGCGAGAAATCAAATAACGAGTGATTTGACTGCTGCCAAACAGGAAGCGGTAACAGATTTGGAAACGGCGATTCAAAATGCTCAAGACCAAATAGAGGCAGAACTTCGTAATCAGGAAGAAATAACGACACGTAACTTAAAAAATCAAATTGATTGGGCAGTAGAAGATGTAAGGCAGGTAGTAACGGCATTGCTTGCAAATTTAATGGAAGAGCAACAGATGATTATAACCCAAACTGCGCAAATATTAGAAGATGAAGCAAAAGAAGCGCTTGATGATGTTGTTTCCGGTATCAATGAATAGTAGGAACTTCTGCGTAGGAAGGAGAAATAGCTTTTGGGCAACAGAAAAGAAACCTACAGGCGAAGAAGGTGCTACAATCTTAAGAAAATAATCATTGTTTTTTTGCTATGTATGTTAATAGCAGCTGGAAGTTTCTATCCTGTTTTTGCTGATGAAGATATAGGTGGTATGGTAACGGATTGGTTGCAGCAGAAAACAGATGATGCGATACAAAAAGTGGATGAGGCTATTTTAGAAGAAGAGAAGGAACAAACAGAACGTTTGCGAAAAGCGTTACGAGTGAAAAAGCAGGAAGCAGAACAAGAACTAAATCACACAGCAGATCAAGAGATCACAGCCCGAACGGAGGAGCTAGAGCGTTATGCTGATGAACTAATAAAATCACTGAATAGGAAACAAACAGAGAAAGATCAGGCAGCAATAAAGAAAGAGTTCGAAGCAATTGTAAAAGAAGCAAAAGGGAAGATGGAGGATGTCTCTGTCTTACATGACGAACACGAGGAGTTCGGTAAGTGAAAATTTTTATCCTACGAAAACTACTTCCGCTATAAATGTGGAGGTAGTTTTTTTGTACGATAGAAAAATATAAGAGTTTAAAGGTTTATAGTATAAGAAATTATAAGAAAAGCTACAGCTTTCGCTATAAAGATTTGGCGCTAAGCTATGTTTTTCGATGAAATCATGAAAGTTACGGACACTGCAAAATTATATTTCAATTCGTAAAAGCAGTAAAACCATACTGAAAGAGTGCCAGAGAAGTATAAAAACCGAGGCCCCCTTTACAAATGAGAACATTTGTTCTATTATTGTATCAAGTTGAAAAAATTGGAACCAATACTACTTTTATCAGACTGGATTCGAATATAAGTATAAAGTGAACCTTCAATCTGTGTGGGTGATTCTCTCATCTTCTACTAATTGTTAGGTGAATGAACTGGCAAATTAGGTTTTGTTATCTTTGACTTAGACTTGTCCAACTCGCATCTAATTCTTGAAGTAATCGTCTTACAGTACCTTATATACGTCATAAATAATGTTTTGAGGGGGGATTTCATGGAGAAGCAGAAAAAAGCTGTGTCAATGACATTTGAAGAAATTGTAGAACAAAACGAGCGTAGGATATATTACCATTTGCATAAATTAAACATCCGTGATCCGCATCGTGAATTTTACCAAGAGGGATTGGTGGCGATGTGGAATGCGTATGAAAAATATCAGCCAGATAAAGGTCCTCTTGCTACGTATTTCAATTATACGATTCGTAATCGGTTAATTGACGTCGTAAGAAAGGAAGCAAAGGAAAAGGAAAAAGTGGATGCGTATAAGCAATTTCAAGGGGTAAAGGAAAAGACCGGTAATTATTACAAATCTGGTGGAAATGCCTATCCGATAAAATATGCAGAGAGCCCTAATTTGGAAGCCGAGGAACTTCTACAAGTTGCAAAGGCGATTTTAAGTAAGAATCAATGGACATGGTTGAAACTTTTCATTATAGAAGATATGACGACAAAGGCCATCGCTGAAAGAGAGGGCGTATCTGTAGATGCAGTAAAAAGCTGGGGGAAAGAAGCGAGGAAGAAGTTACAAAAGCTGTATTCTTGCGGAGAGGGTATATGAAGCCTCAGATGACTTGTTAGAAAAGTTTCGTTATGCTAGAATCCCACCCTTATATCATAAGGTGGAGGGCTTGTGTCTTTAGACGTGGGAGTCAGTCTCAATCTTTACCGTATTCACTACAGGATGAGAGACACATGAATGAATAGTAGGCGTATTTCACTAAATAAATTTTGTATGTGAAAAGAATATAAAAAAAGCGCCGTTGCATATGCGCTCATATTTGTTACACTATAGAAATTTTAAGCTTTATCGTATAAGAAAACTACTCTCCTACCATAAGAATTGGCGATAAGCTCTGTTTTTTTAAGTAGCTAAACGTCCTTATTATCTAACTTTTAAATAGCTTTTTCAACGATTGTATGGTATCAGTAAAAAAGATTATGGTAATAAGACCAGTAAACAAGAATGTATTTGTTAAAGGATCATCGAAAATTAAAACGCCTACTAGTATTAGAATCATTCCTATATAAAAACCAGGGTCAGAGAATTGGTCAAATAATTCATCATCGTCAATGCTAATCGTTTTTTGCATTTGTTCATCTCCACGAATCAACTCATCAATCGTTATGTTAAACAGATCACTAATACGTATTAAATTTTGGATGTCAGGGTAGCTTTTATTCGTTTCCCATTTATAGACGGCTTGGCGAGAAACATGTAACTCTTTAGCCAATTTTTCTAATTGTCTAGGAAATTATAAAATTTTGCAGCTGTGGATAAACTAACTAAGTTATTTAGCCACGTCCGGCTCCAGCGCCCAGCAACTAGGCGACTTCACGAAATCGCCTTACGATAAGTCATCATCGGTTCGTTCTAAATAGGAAGGCCGACTAAAGACGGGCTTGCCGCCCAACGCCGGCATACTCCTGTTGCAGGAGCATGATTCCTAAAACTTTAGTTGATTCGTTCCACTCGCTACGTTGCTAACCGGGCGCTTGCGCCTTTGTTCTGACCAATCTCGTTCCATCCTACATTTTTTTAATTTCTCTCCAAAAGCATTTGCTTGTTCTTCCATGTCCATTCACCTCTCTTACTTTTAGTGTAAGGGATGAAGTGATAATAAGGAAGGAACTTATGGTTGAAAACTGTTAACTTATAGTTTACAGATGGAAAGAGCACTACTTTAAGCTACAGAGGTAAGAGAAAAGTGATTTTTATATCATGGTCGTTTTCACTTGCGTTCATGTTCGTATGCATGTTTGATATGAAGTTCTATAATGAAATAGCATGTTAGGCTGCCTATCATCACATTTTTTACTAATAATTCATTTCCTTCGTAGTGACTAATCCGTTATAATTTAGGAGAACAAGTTTTGCAGGAGGTTAACATGTTGGAATGTTGTTGTAAATCTGGAGAGACAAGAGAGTTATTATTAGAGGCGGATATGGCAGACCCTATTTGGTGTAAGAGTTGTCGCTGTAATTTAGATATGGGGGATTTACCTCTTTCTAAGGAGTTAAAAAACGAATTAGAAACATGGGCTTCCAATTATGGAACGTGGATAAATTGGGAAAAAGATACATTACTACCGCATGCTGAAAAACAAGTAATGATGTATAATAAAACAGGATATCGCTTATTGCGTAAACTACAATCTGAGCTACCTTCTCATTATTCCATTCAATTTATCCCTTCGACGGTAGAAGAATATGAAACCCTATAAAAGTTTGCAAAGGGGATTGTTTTCATGGAAACATTATTAATGATTTTCGTATTATTAGCGCTTGTCTATTATATTTTTCGGATTATCCAAGTGACTGTGAAATTAAAACAAGAGCATGTTTTTCCATTAACGAAAGAAGAAAGAAGAACGATTCGGAAGCATCCGCGAAAAATAACTGCTCCACCAACTGTTGAAGGACAGAAATTAGGTTTATTAGCTAATCTGGCGTTCATGTTTTTTATCGCTTCCATGTTTAGCATTGTTTATATTACAGATGTATTCTCCTGGCATCAATATTTATTTATGTTATTTTTTTTAATGTATGCTTATTTCATGTTGCCATTAAATTTGGTTGCGGTGAAACAGGATGGCATATTAATTGGTACACGTTTTCTTTCATGGAAGCATATTCATTCTATAAAAGCCGTAGCAATAGATAAAAATCACAAGTTTTATGGCCATTCTTCAGATGCTAATATAGGTTTCGTGGTGAAAATAAAATATACATTTGGTTTTACTTCCTTTGTCGTTACATCGGAAAAAACGTTGAAACAATTATTAAAACTTTGCCAAGAGCACGTTACAGTAGAAGATGAGATGCACACATCTGTAAGTGAATCTAAAATAAAGTGACCCGCTGCTTATACCTTTACTTTTCAGCACGATATGTAAGGGTATATCTACTATGTATTGTGCTATACTACTGGATTTATCTATGATGCATCATTCAAGGCTTGGAGGAATTGTATGAACATAGCTATCTCCATAGTTGGAGCTATATTTATACTGTCTTTTCTGCTTTTTTCTGTTTGGATATTTATTGCTGAGAGAAAAGATGTAAGTTCCGAAAAAAAGAATGTTTTTATCATTTCTTTCGTTTCATTTTGTTTAGCGCTCATTGTAACGCTCGTCTTTGGAGCTGGTATATTTATATTACTTGGCTCGATTAAAATGACAAATACATTTTTTGATTTGGATTTAACTATAAAGCAAGTTGGGTTTATATTTATCGGGTATCTTCTCTTTCTATTTACGATTGACAATGTAATAAAATTAGTAGTTAAAGCGATCGTTGGGAAAAATTTAGCTAATCCCTTACTTCTTCTACTTATTCGTATTTTCACTTTGCATATAATTGGTCTTTTTATTGGCATTCATCAAACGAGTAGCTTCCTGATTGCTACTGTAGTCGCTCTGTTTATTTTCTTGATAGAAATTTATGTTATTTTATGCGAACAGGATAAGAACGAAGCTATCTAATACTCTATGCAAATAGCCATGTAGGAAAGTGTTTTTCCTTACATGGCCTATAAGTGAAAAGTTAGCTCCCGACGGAAACAGTTTCTGGTAATGTGCTACCGCCATCAATAACAATTTGTGTACCTGTGATGTAGCTGGATTCATCAGAAGCTAAGAACGCTGCAAGTTCACCGACTTCTTCAATTTTACCAAGACGTCCTAAAGGAACCCCGCTTGCTATTCCGTCAATGACTTCTTGCGGATTATCTGGATTCGTTTCTTTTGCCATTTGTTCTGCCATAGGAGTTAACACATAGCCTGGTAAGATAGCATTCACAGTAATATTATCAGGAGCTACTTCTCTAGCTAATGATTTTGTGAAACCAAGAATGGCTGCCTTCGTTGTTGCGTATGCGGTTTCGCCAGGATCAGCTACCATCGTTCCTGTTACAGAGGAAAGATTGACAATTCTACCTTGCTTAGCTTTTTTCATATGCGGCAAAACAGCTTTTGTTACATTCCAAACGCCGTTAATATTAATGTTGAAATGAAAATCTCTTGTTTCATCGTCCATATCTTCAAAATTTGCTAATCGAACAACGCCTGCATTGTTAATGAGAGCATCTATACGCTCATATTTTTCTATAACTTTATCAATTCCGGCTTTTACATCTTCGTTATTTGTAACATCCACTTCTAAAGCCATCGTTTCAAAGCCACGTTCTGTTAATTCTTTCGCAGTATCATGCACTTGCTTGGAGACATCTAACAAAATAGTAGTAGCGCCATGTTTGGCTAGAACTTCAGCAATACCCTTTCCATTCCCCATTGCTGCACCTGTAACAATTGCTATTTTACCTTCCATTTTCTTCAAAATAATTACCTCCTCATTAGGATGATGCGTTAATACCTTTAGTATAGCAAATATTAGGATGGGCATATGGGCTTAATTCTTAAATATTTGTTAACGTTTCCTTATTATTCATATGGAATGAGAAGATGTTATGATGAACAATTAGAATCAATGAAGGGGTTCACATATCTTTCACATGCTTAATAGTAATTGTTATCGTATAATAGTATTGGGGCATTAGATTTAATTTATGCGTTTGAACTTTGGAGGAGACCTTAATTTGGGTGCGTGAACGTGCATTTCAATCTGTAAGGATGCATGAAAACCCTATACAAAGACTTGTAAGCCTACAATGATCAATATATAGGGAAATGCGTCGTTTTTTCCTATGAAACGTCATGTTCTATGTTTAAGAGAGCCAACATGGTTTGAAATTAGTAAACAGGTAACATATATTATTTGTACTATAGGAGAATTTTTTTTAGGCTTTATAATGAAGCAAAACGACAGCCATTGTCATAATGGCTTGGCGATAGCCAAGTTTTTCTAAAGGGGAAGAGAGTTATCATGATTTTGGAAAATAAGCAGGAAAGACCAAGGCGAAATTGGGCAAACATTTTGTCAAAAACGATTAAAACGGGGATTATTCGCTCAAATCTGATCCCGATGTTTGCTGGTTTTACTTTGGCTTTATATACGTATCAAATTAGTTTTATGGAAAAGTTGCCGGATGTTATTTTTGCTTTGCTTGGTGCAGCCTTAGTTATTGGAGCTGCGGGTGCTTTTAACAATTTATATGATCGAGATATTGATGCAATTATGGAAAGAACCAAGCGAAGACCTACTGTAACAGGGGAAATAAAACCAGCTATTGTACTGTTGCTGAGCGTAATTATGGCGATCAGCGGGATTGCATTATTAGCGTTAACAACGTGGTTAGCTGCACTATTAGCTTTCTTGGGGCTGTTTTTTTATGTCGTTCCATATACGATGTGGAGCAAACGAAAAACGGTATATAATACAGAAATAGGCAGTATTTCCGGTGGGATGCCTCCACTCATTGGATGGGCAGCTGTCTATCCAGATATTACCCATCCCGCCATCATCGGTTTATTTATTGTAATGATTATTTGGCAAATGCCGCATTTTTATGCAATAGCCATTCGAAATCATAAACAATATAAAGCTGCAAAAATTCCTATGCTTCCTGTTGTAAAGGGTGTGCAACGCACCTACATTCAAACGAACGTTTATTTAATTATTATGATTGTAATTAGTTTCTTATTTGGTACATTAAGTATCGGGCTAATGTTAGTAGCACTTTTGTTAAGTGTAGGTTGGTTGACACTTAGTGTGTATCGCTATAACAAAGTGGATTCAGAGAAGTGGGCAACTTCCATGTTTCTGTACTCCTTAATCCATATGACAGTGCTTTTTTCTACCATTATTATTTATTCATTAATGGGAATTGTGTTTGAGCTCTATTAAATGTTTGAGATTCGATGAAGGAAAAAGGGCGGTTCATATCTATTATAAATGATGTGGTTTCTAGTATAAAAGCAATGATGCATAAAGACATGATTAAAAATCGACTGATTTTAAAAGGTTAGTTGTTTATACCTCTGTTGTACAGTTACGTGTTAGTAAGCAGATGACAAGTCACTGTATCACTATTTCCAAGCGAGTATGATCTTCAGCTTGGATTTTTTGTACGATCGGAAACAATTGAATGATAAAGTCCACGATGTCATATGAAATTTTATCGAAGGATTGGAAATAAAAGCTTAATTACAGGTAATAATGGGAATATGTACTATACTATGGCAAAATATAAATAAAGACATTGCACGACACTTTTAGTATAGATAGCTGCTTTCCCCAAAGAAGGCAGATGAAAAAGGAAAGGTGTAGAAATGGATAATTTGGCTGTATCGATCATTATTCTTCTGGTTTTAATTATTGCAAATGGTATCTTTGCAATGACAGAAATTGGAATTGTTACATCAAGGAAAATAAGATTAGAACAAAAAGTAAAGGAGGGAAATAGCAAAGCTAAAACAGCCCTTTATTTGGCCGAAAACTCTAGTGAGCTTCTATCTACCATTCAGATAGGGATTACATTGATTGGAATTATATCTGGTGCCTTTGGTGGTGCTGCCATTGCGGATGATGTGAGTGTTTATTTGAGCGAAATTCCTTTTTTAGCACCTTGGAGCAGGGAGATTAGTATGGTACTTGTCGTTACATTGACAACTTTTTTAACGCTCGTTATCGGTGAACTAACACCAAAGCAAATTGGCTTAACAAATCCGGAGAAAGTAGCACTTGCTGTGGCAAAACCGATGTATTTCTTTTCAAAAGTTGCCAAACCGTTAATCTGGATACTAGATCAGTCCACAAAACTCGCCCTCAAGACACTCGGAATTAAAACAACCAATGAACCAGACGTAACAGAAGAAGAAATTCAACAAATGATTGAGCAAGGTGTTCATAGTGGTAGTATTGAGGAAATTGAGCACGAGATGGTCGATCAAATTTTTTATATGGGCGATCAGCGTCTGAGTGATATATTAACACCGCGAACGCAATTAACTTGGATAGATATAGAAAGTAGTTTTGAAGAAAATATGGAAATCATTAGTCAAAGTGAGTTTTCACGCTTTCCTGTTGGAAAAGGGAGCTTAGACCACTTTTTAGGTATTATACATACGAAAAAAGTGTTTTCAAAATTACAATCAGCAGAAGCATTCTCGATTGATGACTGTATTGAAAAAGCGTTGATTCTACCGGAACATGTAAAAGTCTTTAAGGCTTTGGAAACGTTAAAAGAATCAGGATATCATCAGGCTGTTGTTGTAGATGAGTATGGAGGTGTCGAAGGTTTTGTAACGTTAAATGATATTATGCAAGTTATTGTTGGTGAAATACAGACAGAAGGAGGTAGGGAAAGGGCTACAATCATGCAGCGTGATAATGATTCATGGCTTGCAGACGGTCAAGTTCCATTTGATACATTTTTGCGTTATTTCGATTTAGAAGATGAAATGGATGATGATGTTATGAAAGATACATCCTTCCAAACACTAGGTGGTTTTATCACGAGCGAAATAGGTAATACTCCAATAGAAGGGAATAGTGTTTTTATAGCTAATTTGAAATTAGAAGTAGTCGATATGGATAGCGTACTTGTCGATAAACTCTTAATTACTCGACTAGAAGAAACAGAAGTAAAAGAAGAAGATAACGTATAATACATTTTTGACAATATAACTGCAAAACTGAACAAGCAAGGAGAATTTGGAGATGGAATATTACCAAAGGCAAACAGAAGATGTTCTAAAAGCAGTAGCGTCCACGGAACAAGGTTTATCTCAACAAGAAGCGAATGCACGCCTGAAACGGGACGGATATAATGAAATAGAAGATAAAGAGAAAGTTCCTACGTGGAAATTATTTTTAGAAACCTTTAAAGATCCAATGGTTATTGTATTATTAGCAGCAGCTGGTGTGCAAATGTTACTGGGAGAATGGGTGGAGTCACTCATTATTTTCCTTGTATTATTAATTAATTCTGTCATTAGTGTTGTGCAAACACGTAAGGCGGAAAGTTCCTTAGAAGCGCTCCGAGATATGTCTGCGCCTGAAGCAAAAGTCATACGAGATGGTACGAAGCAGACGATTGCTGCTAAAGAACTCGTCCAGGGAGATATTGTTTATTTAGAAGCGGGGGATTACGTTCCTGCTGATGGCCGGGTGTTGGAAAGTGGCTCTTTGAAAGTAAATGAAGGAATGCTCACAGGTGAGTCAGAGGCTGTTGATAAATCGACCGAAGCAATTGAAGAAGAAGCTGCACTTGGTGATCGTAGTAACATGGTGTTTAGCAGTTCTTTAGTTGTATATGGTCGGGGTTCTTTTGTCGTAACTGGTACGGGGACGAAAACCGAGGTTGGTAAAATTGCCGATATGCTTTCTACGGCAGAGCAAAAAGAAACGCCACTACAACAGAAATTAAATGGCTTTAGCAAGAAGTTAGGTATTGGTATATTAATTCTTTGTATTGTTATTTTTGCTGTCCAAGCTGCGCGTATTTGGTTTGGTGATAGTGATGTAGATACAACAACTGCATTATTAAATGCTTTAATGTTTTCCGTAGCGATTGCTGTGGCTGCGATTCCAGAAGCACTCCAATCGATTGTTACCATTGTCTTGTCAGTTGGAACAAATAAAATGGCAAAACAGCATGCGATCATTCGTAAACTTCCTGCTGTTGAAACATTAGGCTCCACCAGTATTATTTGCACGGACAAAACAGGGACATTGACGCAAAATAAAATGACGGTTACCGATCATTATTTACCTTTTAATAAGCATGAACGTTTGCCTGAAGATCCAAATGATTGGTACGAAGCAGAACGTTTACTAGTTTATATTGCTGCGCTATGTAATGATTCGTATATTAATCAGGACAAGCAGGAGGTTGGTGATCCAACTGAAATAGCTTTAATTAACTTTGCAAATCAACATGCACACAATTACGAAGAGCTGCGAGAAAGGTTTCCACGAACAGCAGAGTTACCATTTGATTCAGATCGAAAATTGATGTCAACTGTAAACACAATGGATGGGGCAAATCTGCTCTTGGCAAAGGGCGGCCCTGATGTCATGTTTCAGCGGGCTGGCTATGTGTTCGTAAATGGCGAAGAACAGCCAATAACAGATGATTTACGCGAACGATTTGAAGGGGCAAATGAAGAGTTTTCTAATCAGGCGTTACGTGTGCTAGCCTATGGGTATAAACGTTTACCTGATACAAAAACCGAAGTCACTCATGATGATGAGTATGATTTTGTGCTTGTCGGTTTAACGGCAATGATGGACCCACCTCGAGAAGCTGTATATAGTTCCATTGAAGAATCCAAAGCTGCAGGTATTCGAACAATAATGATTACTGGTGACCATAAAACTACAGCACAAGCAATTGGACGAGATATCGGTTTAATGGGTGACGATGATATAGCCATTACGGGCAAAGAGCTCGACAACATGTCGGATGACGAGCTAGAAGGAAAAATTGAACACATTTCTGTATATGCTCGCGTGTCGCCAGAGAATAAGATTAGAATTGTACGTGCATGGCAGCGGAAAGGTGCTGTTACTGCAATGACAGGTGACGGTGTCAATGATGCGCCAGCTTTAAAACAAGCCGATATTGGCGTAGCTATGGGAAGTGGTACGGATGTTTCAAAAGATGCTGCGGCAATGATTTTAACGGATGATAATTTCGTATCTATTGTTAATGCTGTACAGGTGGGAAGAACGGTGTTTGATAACATTAAAAAGGCAATTGGTTATTTATTTGCTGGTAATTTAGGAGCGATTATTGCCATTTTGTATGCCGTCATTTTTAACTTACCAAACCCATTTACAGCTTTACAATTGTTATTTATCAATTTAGTAAACGACTCCTTGCCAGCAATCGCTTTAGGTGTGGAAAAATCAGAACCAAATGTAATGAAACGTAAGCCACGACCGACAGATGAAGGTATATTTGCTGGAGGAACATTGCAAACTGTAATAACGAGAGGAATATTGATTGCTGTCGCAGTTGTTATTTCCTTCTATATAGGATTAGATCATTCGAATGAAATGGGCGTTGCTATGGCGTTTACTACATTAATCATTTCTCGTACGTTGCAAACTTTTCCAGCTCGTTCCAATACGGAGACGTCAATAAAAATGGGCTTTTTCTCCAATAAATATGTAATTGGCGCTGTATTGTTAGGTTTTGTTTTGTATGGAATAACAGTGCTTCCTTTTGCAAGAGATGTATTTAACATCCCTGATGCATTTGGCTTTAGTGATTGGGCCATCGCTACAGGGTTAGCAGCCGCTGCAGTAATTTGTATGGAAATAGCGAAAAAAATGTTTAGAAGAGCTTAAGATTTCGGTGAAAACAGCTATGCTTGCTAGTCTGATCACTGTAAAGAGAGATAAAAACAGCTGGGGTATGAAAAAATATGTCAGCTGTTTTTTTATGATGCTCATAGTATAATGGATCCATAGTTTTCATAAACAAGCTAAGTAAAAGCTTGCGTGCAATAATAAGAATTTAGCGTTTGGGTTTATAAACTATATTATTGGATAGACAAGAAAAAGGGGGATACCATTGATACAGGATGATTGGTTTACCGTACAAAAAATAGCTGACAATACATTTGCCATTAGTGAATACGGCCATTGGGAAAAAGTTCACTCTTTTTTAGTCATAGGTGAGCATAAGGCTGCTTTAATCGACACGGGTTTAGGAATTGATAATATAAAAAGAATAACTGATCAATTGACAAGGAAACCAATTGAAGTAGTTACAACGCATGTTCATACAGATCATATTGGGAGCCACGGAGAATATGATACAATTCATGTTCATGAAGCAGATCAAGACTGGCTCATACATGGAATTGAGGGGTTGACATTAGCACAAATAAGAAAAGATATAGCAAGGGATATAACCCTTCCAACCCCGGCAACGTTTCACCCAGATACCTATAAACCATTTCAAGGCTATCCTACCAATGTCCTGAAGGATGGAGACATGATAGAATTGGGGAATAGACAATTAATTATCTATCATACTCCTGGCCATTCGCCTGGTCATATCGCCTTGTATGATATAAAACAAGGATTTTTATTTACGGGAGATTTACTTTACGATCAAACACCTATCTATGCTTTTTATCCGTCCACTAACCCAGTTGATTTAGTTCTGTCTTTAGAAAAAATATCGAATATAAATGGAGTAAAGAAAGTATTTGGCTCACATAATACACTCGGGCTAGACGCATCAATTTTACAAGAAGTGAAGCAAGCAGTTACGTATTTGCGAGAGAACAGCCTTGTAAAGTTTGGAACTGGTATACATGAGTTTAACGGTTTCCGCATACAATTTTAATAAGATCGCTCATCAACAGAGGAAATCGCTCGCACTCGTCGGAAGATCGCTCATCAACGTGAAAAAATCGCTCGCACTCGTCGCAAAATAGCTCATCAACGCGAAGAAATCGCTCGCTCACATCGGAAGATAGCTCATAAACGCGAAGAAATCGCTCGCACTCGTCGGAAGATCGCTCATCAACGCAAGAAATCGCTCGCACTCGTCGGAAGATCGCTCATCAACGCAAGAAATCGCTCGCACACATCGAAAGATAGCTCATCAACGCGAAGAAATCGCTCGCACACATCGAAAGATAGCTCATCAACGCGAAGAAATCGCTCGCACTTGTCGGAAGATCGCTCATCAACGCAAGAAATCGCTCGCACTTGTCGGAAGATCGCTCATCAACGCAAGAAATCGCTCGCACTCGTCGGAAGATAGCTCATCAACGCGAAGAAATCGCTCGCACACATCGAAAGATAGCTCATCAACGCAAGAAATCGCTCGCACTCGTCGCAAAATCGCTCATCAACGCAAGAAATCGCTCGCTCACATCGGAAGATAGCTCATCAATGCAACTAATCCACCCGCTCTCAAAAGCCTCGCCGCAAAAAAACAATTGCCTACTGCATAACAAGAGTTGCGCATAGTTTTGGAACGAATATGCGGTTTTCATTTGATGTATTATCAGGTATACTGTATATAGATAGTCAAACGAATAAAACCGCTTGGTGCTGGAACACCAAACGGTTTGTGCATAGCCCTTAAAGGGGGCGACTCACATTTTGAGAAAAGTAACCATGAAATGCTCGTCAGGCTAGGGTGGTTACTTTTTTTGTGACAGAATTGCTACTATGAGCGTTCCGAACGAGATCATTAAGACCAATCCTTCGAAAACTGTCATATAGGCCTCACCCCCTTTCATAAAGGGATGAGCCACCACCCATGAAAGCCTTATGCACTTAGTCGCATTATATCATACAATGGTTTTATAACTAAAGGGTCAGAAGGCTTAGTTAGTTGAGTGTTGGCACCGTTGATCGATCGTTTCAAGTGCTCTATAGATAAATGTTTAGAATGGGGAGAGGAAAAGGTGGATATTGGGGAGCAAAATCGTCTTGCGTGGGACAAGAAAGTGGAAGACAGGGCAGTTTATACGCAGGAAGCATCTAGCGATGTAATTAAAAAAAGTAAAGCGGGAAATTGGGAAATAACCGTCACGACGAATAGACCTGTTCCGAGAAGCTGGTTTCCTGTATCTCTTACAGGGAAGAAAATCTTGTGCTTAGCTTCTGGTGGGGGACAGCAAGGGCCTATTTTAGCTACAACTGGAGCTGACGTAACAGTATTTGATATATCTAAACGACAACTGGAAAAAGATTTGCTCGTCGCTGAACGTGAAGGATTAAATCTAAAAACTGTACAAGGTGACATGGCGGATTTATCTTGTTTTCAGGATGAAACGTTTGATATCATTGTTCATCCTGTTGCAAATTTGTTTGTGAAAGATATTTCCCATGTTTGGCATGAAGCGGCTCGGGTGTTAAAAACGAACGGTACACTTATTTCTGGTTTTACGAATCCTGTGTTATTTATTTTTGATGATGAAGAAGATAGAAAAGGAAATTTAGTTGTAAAGCATACAATTCCTTTTCATTCTTTACAAGACCTTTGTGAAGAAGAAGTAGAGACGTATTTAAAAGCAAATCACACGATTGAATTTGGTCATACTTTAGAAGATCAAATTCAAGGGCAGGTGGATGCAGGCTTTGTGATTGCAGGTTTTTTTGAAGACGATTTTGGGGGCAATAGACCGTTGGATCAACATTTAAAATGCTTTATCGCAACAAAAGCAATAAAGGCATCTATTTAGGAAGGTTTGCGCTGGACAAGCACTATAGCATTAAAAGCCTTTTTATACTATAAAAAAGTATAAGGTTTTTTGGTTTATCGTAATAAACAAAACTAGAGCTATAGACTTGCCAACAAGCCAAGTTTTTCTAATGAAAAAGTAAACAATATCCTTTTAGAAAATGTCAAGTTGATTTTAAGGCAAAACCCGAACGTTGCTTTTTTTACATCAAAAAGTCATAAAATATCCATTTGAAATTTAATATGAAGTGATCTATTATATAACTATATATAGTGTTTGCTTTATTTTCCCGACACTATATATAGTTATTTATGTATGTAAATGCCTTATGCTTTTAATTCAATATCCAAAACTCTAAACATTATCTTATTACATAAATAGAAAAAAAGCATATTTCGTTCGCAAGGTGACCTTTTTATTTTCTAAGAAGGTTTACCAATCGCAAAATAATTTCACGGGAAAATAACACCTACACCCTTATTTAGAGGGTTCAGGTTGTGCCGTTATAGGTAGTAGGAAAGAGTAATTCCTACAATGGAAAGAATGGAGGAAGAAGAAAAATGATCGAAACAAAAACCACTCCCAAAAACATAGGTGAAGACTTAGTGCTGGCTTTTCAAGACATTGTGTCAAGCTCTAACCAAGATTTAATTCAAGAAAATGCCAATGTTGATGGCAGATCACCATGTGGACAGATGAATAAATTTGCCAATGAGAGTGCTAAATTCTATGCAAAGCAACAAATGTTAAGCGAAGAAGCTAACCAAGCTGTAGCAGAAAACTATATTCATATTCATGATTTAGACTATATGCCGACAGGAACGGCTACTTGTTGTCAAATTCCTTTAGGAAAATTATTGGAAAAAGGATTCAACACGGGACATGGTCATATGCGCTCGCCGCAAACGATTCTAAGTGCGATGGCGCTAGCGGCGATTATTTTTCAAAGTAATCAAAATCAACAACACGGAGGACAAAGTTTTCCGGCATTTGATTATGATTTAGCACCGTTTGTTAAACGTTCCTATGAAAAACGTTTACGTAAATTAAAACAATACCCGCTTGCACTTTCTAAGCAACAATTGGAGGAATTAGCGTGGTCGGAGACAGATCATGAATGCTACCAAGCATGCGAGGCGTTTATTCATAATTTAAACAGCCTTCATTCTCGAAGTGGTGGTCAAGTTCCGTTTACGTCCATTAATTATGGTACAGATACAAGCAGAGAAGGTAGAATGATTGTAAAAAATTTATTGTTAGCTACGCAAGCAGGTTTAGGTAAGGGAGAAACGCCAATCTTTCCTATTCAAATTTTTAAAATGAAAAAAGGCGTTAATTTCTATAAGGAAGATCCAAACCATGATTTGTATCAACTAGCGCTTAAAACGACAGCAAAACGACTGTTCCCTAATTTTAGCTTTATTGATGCACCTTTTAATTTACACTATTATGAACCTGATAACCCATACTCAGAAGTAGCTTATATGGGATGTCGCACACGAATAATGGCTAATCGTCACGGAAAAGAAAATAGTCTTGGCAGAGGCAACTTGTCATTTACAAGTATCAACTTAGTGAAATTAGCACTTACTACACAATCTTTTGAAGCTTTTATACAAAAATTAGATGAATACGCAGATATTGTTATACGTCAATTGTATGATCGTTATTTATTTCAGGCGCGTAAACTTGTGAAAGATTTCACCTTTTTGCATGGGCAAGGAGTATGGGAAGGAAGTTCACAATTAGGCCCTGAGGATAGATTAGAAAAAGTGTTAAAACAAGGAAGCTTAAGCGTTGGTTTTATCGGCTTAGCAGAATGCTTAGTAGCCTTAACAGGCAAGCACCACGGTGAATCTGATGAAGCACAGAGTACTGGGGAAGAGATTGTTGCGTTTTTACGTAGCAAATGTGATCAGGCTTGTGAACAATATGATTTAAATTATTCCTTAATAGCAACCCCTGCTGAAGGTTTAAGCGGTCGGTTTACCAAGCAAGATCAAAAGGAATTTGGCAGAATTCCAGGCGTTACTGACAGAGATTATTATACAAATTCGTTTCATATCCCAGTATACTATCCAATTTGTGCTATGGAAAAAATAAAACGAGAAGCAATATATCATCCATATACGAATGCTGGCCATATTACGTACATTGAAGTAGACGGGGATGTAAGTAAAAATTTAAAGGCGATGGATACACTTGTAAAAACAATGGCAGAAAGCGGTATTGGTTATGGAAGTGTGAATCATCCAGTAGATCGTTGTAAAAACTGTGGTTATACAGGGATGATAGATAATGAATGCCCTAAATGCCAAATAACAGATGAAAAACAAATCGATCGAATTCGCCGGATCACAGGTTATCTTGTAGGAACGATGGATAAATGGAATACGGCAAAAGCCTCCGAAGAACATGATCGGGTGCGGCATGTGTAATGGATACAGCAAGCGTGTTATCCATTTATCATGATTCGGTTGTGGATGGGGAAGGACTACGTGCTGTTATCTTTTTTGCGGGTTGCCCTCATTTCTGCAAGGGATGCCATAACCCGAAGTCATGGAATTTGCGAAATGGCAAAGAAATGCATGTAAATCAAATTGTGGAAGAAGCGCTGAACCCATTAAATGATATTACATTAAGTGGTGGCGATCCGTTTTACCAAGCAGAGGCTGTAGCTAAAGTAGCTAAACAACTTAAAGAGCATGGTAAAAACATATGGGCTTATACGGGATGGACATTAGAACAGTTATTAGAGAATAAAGATCCGCACCAATTAGAGTTACTGCAATATGTGGACGTACTTGTAGATGGTCCATTTATTCTAGCAGAACGTGATTTAACGTTAACGTTTCGTGGAAGTCGAAATCAACGGATCATTGATATGAAAACAATGCAGGATTATACGATGGATGACTAATATATAGTGCGCTTTTTACACTATAGAAACATATAATGCTTCAAGATGTATTCTAAGAAAACTACGCTTGCGCCATAAAGATTTGACGGTAAGCCGAGTTGCTCTAAATTGTATGAAAAAACCAGGCTAGTGCGAATCAGCACTAGCCTGATTTCGTGATTTAATTTATCCAGATTAAAAGTTAAGTTTTTAGTCCCAGTGCTTTGAATATATTTATATAAAATGTTGAGGTTTGTAGGTGTTGGTAAGGATCTCATTTCTATAATTGGAAGATGCTAGCTGGAAAACGTCTAAGTTGGAGATAACAGCACCTGCACCTAACAATCAGTGGGGGTAAGAGAGAATGATTGAAGATGAACTTCAAATTAAAAGCAAATCGACAGCATTCATTCATACTATGTATATCCTTTCTAAAAATGCATAAAATATGCTTGAACTTTTCTGAAAGGAGTTTGTGCCATGAATCAGTTAACGCAAACCGAATTAGAGAACTTGCGTAAGATTATTGGAGGTCATGGGATGATTGCTAATAAATTGGAAACTTACGCACAATCCGCAACAGATCAAGAGCTGAAATCTATTTTGCTTCAAGATGCACAGGCTGCTAGACAAGCGCAGCAACAGTTATTACCATTTTTACAATAGGAGGGTTCTCATGTTACAAGATAAAGACATTGTGAATGATTATCTAAATGGATTAAATGCCAGTTTAAAGAGCTATGCCGATTATATAGCTCAAGCCAATAATGCACAGCTAAGACAAACGCTCATTAATTTGCGTAATGGGGATGAAGCTCGCCAACGATCGCTTTATAGTTATGCCTCGCAAAAGGGATTTTATAAGCCAGCCATGCCCGCATCGCAACAAGAAGTACAACAAGTGAAAACGGAATTATCTTCCGGTCAATAAAAGCACTCACTTCAATAACATGTATACGTTTGGATGTAAGTACTTTTCTTATTTCATGGAGCCCCGCCCATTGTAAGCCATGGCGGTAGCATTCTTGCATGCTTTACTGATTCTCTCAAGCTATGCAGATGCAATTAAAAATGATTCAAAGTCTTAAGTACAATATTCTTCAATAGAAGTTAGTCATATTTTCTTTATGTAAAAACCTTCCTATGCTATGATATTTTTAAATAGGAGGGTTTTTCTTGATCTATATTGGATTGACAGGGTGGGGAGATCATTACTCCTTATATGCTGAGCAAATTAAAGCAAAAGATAAATTAGCAGAATATAGTAGCCATTTTCTTGTTGTTGAAGTGGATGCATCATTTTACGCAATTCAGCCAGTGAAGAATGCAGAAAAATGGGTAAGAGAAACACCTGCTAATTTCCAATTTGTCGTAAAAGCGTACCAAGGGATGACGGGACATAAACGGAAAGAAGAGGATTCGCCTTTTGAGACGAAAAAAGAGATGTTTAACTCATTTATAGCATCGTTACAGCCGTATCAAGAGGCGAATAAGTTAGCAATGGTTTTATTTCAATTTCCACCTTGGTTTGATTGTACGAAACAAAATGTGACCTACTTGCGCTACTGCAAGCGAATGATGGGAGATATCCCCGTTGCTTTAGAATTTAGAAATCAAACTTGGTTCAGTGATCGTTTTCGCCAAAGCACATTGTCATTCATGAAACAAGAAGGTTGGATTCATTCGATTGTAGATGAACCACAGGCAGGAGAAGGTTCTATCCCGACGGTTCCAGTAGTAACCAATGAAGCGCAGACGCTTATCCGTTTTCATGGTAGAAATGCTGTTGGTTGGAATAAACCGACGAGTATTGATACAAATTGGCGTGATGTGCGTTATTTATATAAGTATAATCAAGAAGAGCTTATAGAATGGAAAAAAGTGATACGGAGATTAGAAAAAGAAACGAAGGACATTGTTGTGTTATTTAACAACAACTCAGGTGGTGATGCTGCCGAAAACGCCAAGCAATTTCAAGAACTTTTAGGCATTGAATATGAAGGACTCGCTCCGAAGCAATTGGGATTGTTTTGAGCCTAAATAAGCGCCTTCACTAAAAGATACTATTTTTGCACTATAAGAAAGTAAAAGTTTTTTAGTTTATAGTATTTGATTTGTCAAATTAAGCGAGGGTTTTATATGAAAAAGGAGTTCCTAAATAGAATACATATTATTGGTTCTGTAGGAAGTGGCAAAACAACGTTAGCGAAGGCGCTTTCCGCAAGTTTACATATCCCCTATTATGAATTGGATAATGTAGTTCGAAAAAGGTCAGATTCTGGTGATATAAAACGGACTGTATCTGAAAGGGATACGTACTTAAAACGAGTTATTCATTTAGATAGGTGGATTATTGAAGGGGTTCACCATACATGGGTCTCTCCGTGTTTTCAGCATGCGGATTTGATTCTATTTTTAGATACGAATTATTCGGTAAGGAGATTTCGAATAATAAAGCGATTTATTTTGCAAAAACTTGGTAGAGAAAAAGCGAACTATAAACCATCGATAAACATTTTAAAAGCTTTGTTGAAATACAATAAGGTTTTTGAAGAAAAAAGCAAGGATGAAATATTTGCTATGTTAGCTCCTTATAAAAGGAAGTTAATCATCCTCCATGATACAAAGAATATACAACGTTCATTTAACGAATTTTTTCATCTTCCTAATAGCAATGAACACGAAGCAAACAACAAGCACAAGGCAACATAGGACTAAAGTAAACTGTAATAGTTGTTGTTGATCTTTTACGTAAATGGCGATAAATGTCCATATATAAACAAGTGGTAAGACAAGGTCTTGATTACGAAGGGTAATTCGAGCCGCTATTCCTGTCACAACCAAAATGACAATGACCGTCCAAACGGACTCACTTAACCCTAAAAATGAAGTTATTCCTTCACTTTTTGCATAAGTGAATAGGTTAACTACACTAGCTAAGGATACCCATCCAAAATAAATCGAAAATGGAATGCGGTCAAGTAAGCCACTGAAAGAAATTGTCCATACGACACGGTACATCCAAATAAGCGTACCTAATAATAAGAGGATAACAATCGTTGATAGTAGTATGTTGTCACGAGTGAATGTTAAAATCCACAAACTATTTAAAACAAAATTAATGGGAAGAACAAATTGAAACTCTTTGTATAAGGCAGCTTTGTCCCATTGAATAAAGAATCCTCGAATGATCCAAATAAACAAAAATAAGTAGATAACACCCCAAATAGCAAAGGCATATCCAGCTGGCTGAATAAGCGTTTCATACTGATTGGCTATTTGTCCTACATTGCTCCCAGCGAAATAATTAATCCCAATCATCATAGCAAAGAAAATAAGATACATCATTATAATAAATTTCGAAGCTTTCATGGTATAACTTCCTCCTTAAGGTCATCATATACCAATGTATTTCCTTTTATGCTATCGCTGTAAACAAAATCAAAAAAATCAAAAAAAGTGCGTTGTCTTGTCCCGAATCATGTTAAGTATAATTAAAGCTCCTGACATTTTTTATAAAGGATTAGAAAAACTTGGCTTACCGTCAAATCTTTATGGCAGAAAAACGCTGTCGTTTTTCTTATACGAAAAACCATAGAAATTTTATGCTTTTCTATAGTATAAAAAACAGTGGGGAAAAACCCCACTGTTTCAACTTATTTCACCGCACCACGTGTTACATTACCAATGATCCATTTTTGAGCAATGAGATAAACAATGATCATTGGCAATAAGGCAAGTAAATAAGAAGCAAATGCTAAGTTATAGTTTGTGCTAAATTCGCTACAGCCGACGAGTAAGAGGACTGCAGCGAGTGAGATGGCTAGAGAAGCAGATTATTCTCATTAAAAATCCCCTTCTTTTTATGCAAGCCTGTATATAAAGGCTTCATATGGATGAAGAGTAAATTGACGAACGGAATGCATCGTTTTCGTAGGCTCGTTCGTGATTAAGATTTCTTTGCTTTCTGGTACGTTTGATAGTTCACATGTCTGTTGCTGATCTGTAAAGTTACATACGACGAGCAGGGTGTCTTCTTGATGTGTTCTCGTGTAAGCAAATATTTCTTCGTTATCTTCAAGTAATAAATCAAATTTTCCGTAGATGATCGTCGGTTCTTGTTTCCGCAAGGCAATTAATTGCTGATAATAATAGAATATAGAGTTAGGATCAGTAAGGGCTGCTTCTGTATTTATTGTCGTGTAATTTGGATTTACGTTTAACCAAGGTTGTCCTGTTGTAAACCCTGCATGTGGCTTGTCATTCCATTGCATTGGTGTTCTAGCGTTATCACGACCGATAGCATAAATAGCTTGCATTAAGTCTTCTTTATGATGCCCTTGTGCCAAGCGTTCATGATACCAATTAATAAGTTCAATATCTTCATAATCATCAATGGAAGGGAATTGGACGTTTGTCATACCAATTTCCTCTCCCTGGTAAATATAAGGTGTTCCTTTCATGCCATGAAGGAGAGTGGCGAGCATTTTAGCTGATTTCTCACGGTATTCTTTATCATTGCCAAAGCGGGAAACTACCCTTGGTTGGTCATGGTTATTCCAATACAAGCTATTCCAGCCTTCATGTTCTAGACCGTACTGCCATTTACTTAAAATTTCTTTTAGATCGGTAAGCTTCCAAGGCATGTTGGACCATTTTCCATCTGGTCCATTCCAAAGCCCCATATGTTCAAAATGGAATACCATATTCAATTCTTCACGTTCTTCCCCAGTGTAAAGCTTCGCATCCTCGACGGTTACACCTGGCATTTCTCCAACTGTTAAAATATCATAATCAGCGAGCACTTTTTGATTCATTTCCTGTAAAAATTCATGAATACGCGGTCCATTCATATGAAATTCAAATGCGGAAACAAGTTCTTTACCTGGATCTGGTTCGCGTTCAGGCATGGTTTGATCTTTCGATATTAAGTTGATCACATCCATACGAAAACCATCTATTCCTTTATCTAACCACCAGCGCATCATTTGGTACACGTCGTTACGGACATCTGGGTTTTCCCAATTTAAATCAGGTTGCTTTTCGCTGAACATATGCAGAAAATATTCATCCGTTGCCTCATCATATTTCCATGCAGAGCCGCTGAATGCGGATTCCCAATTCGTCGGTGGTTGCCCATTTTCTTTTCCTTTTTTCCAAATATAATAATCTCTTTTTGGATGATTTTTACTTGATCTTGACTCGACAAACCAAGCATGTTCATCGGATGTGTGATTCACTACAAGATCCATTACGATTTTAAGTCCGCGTTTATGTGCTTCTTCAAGCAATGTATCAAAGTCTTCCATCGTTCCGAATTCATCCATGATTTTTTGGTAATCACGAATATCATAACCATTATCATCATTTGGGGAATCGTACACAGGGGATAGCCAAATGACATCGATTCCAAGTTTTCTCAAGTAGTCTAGTTTTTGAATAATTCCTTGTATATCTCCAATTCCATCACCGTTGCTATCATGAAAGCTACGTGGATAGATTTGATAAACGACGCTTTCTTTCCACCAATTATTTTGTGTCATGAAAACCTTCCTTTTCTGTTAAGGTTAAACGTTTACTCTACTGCTAGAAAACTTGGCTTGTCGCCAAACCTTATGCGAAAGCCTTCGTTAAAAAGAAAAGATGAGCTTGTTATATTTAAAGATAGAGTAGCTTGTGTAGGTATAATAATTGAATAGCCACGTCCGGCGCATTCGCCCAGCAACTAGGCGACTTCACTCCATTACACATAAGTCATCATCGGTTCATTGCTAAGGGGGAGGCTGACTAAAAACGGGTATGCCGAACGACGTCGGCATACCACTTGTTTCGTGGCATGAACCGACATCTTTCATTGGTTCGTTACAGTCGCTACGTTGCTAAACTACGCCTCGAGCCTTTGTCTTTTTCACCGATTCTCTTTCAATTATTTTGTGTTTCATGATGATCGAATCTGTTTTTTCTCCTATAATACACTGGCATAACAACTCTCCAGCACGATACCCCATCACGTCAAACTCCTGAGAGACAGTAGTTAATGAAGGAACAGTCATCGCAGCTAACTTGGTATTATCATAGCCAATAACGGATACATCTTCAGGGACACGTATTCCTTGTGCATTTGCTTCAGAAATAACACCAGCCGCCATTTCATCACTTGCTGCAACAATTGCAGTTATCTCTGGGTGGTTTTTCATGATGGAACGAAATGCATGTTTGCCATCTTCAAAATAGAAGGCGTTACTCCAACTAATCTGTGATGATTTACAAGGGAGATTTGCGTCGGTTAATGCTTGCTTAAAGCCCTCCATCCGAGGCGTACCTGCAATTGAATCATGAGGCGGACCACTAACCATAGCGAGTTTTGTATGCCCATGCTTAATTAAGTAATTCGTAGCATCGTAGGTAGCTTTTAGATCATCGACTTTTATTTCCGGTATGTTCTCTAGATCAGATATTCCCGATAAAGTGACAAAAGGAACACTCATTTGCTTAACATTTTTTTGGAAATTTTTCGTCAGCCTTTCACTTGCAAATATAACGCCCTCCACCTGTTTTTCATAGAGCAATTGTAAATAGTGCTTTGTTTTATCAGGATCAGACAATGTATTACAGACAAATACACTCTTCCCGTAAACTTGCGCAGCCGCCTCTATTCCATGTAGCATTTCTGCACTGACCATTCCAGACACCGCAGGAAACAGCACTCCTATTGTTCCGCTTTCATTGTTAATCAAGCTACGGGCAATGGCATTTGGGAAGTATCCCATCTGTTCAATCGTTTGCATTACATGCTGCTTTGTTTTATCAGAGTAGCCCTTTCCCGTATTATTTAAAATCCGAGATACTGTCGCAATAGACACATTGGCTTCTCTAGCAACATCTTTTATCGTTGATTTTTTCATGCTTATCTTCCTTATAGAGTAAACGTTTACTTCATTTTAGCGGATGCTAGCGTGGCTGTCAATAAGAATTAGATGCAACGGAGAAAATTGCTAGTTCCAGCTTGGAAGTCGCTCATGATTGCTGTAAAAACGCTCGCTCACGCCCGGAAATCGCTCATCCCCGTACAGAAAGTCTCAAATTCATAGACTTAGTCTTACCTTATACATGTCTTACATCGTATCCTTGAAAAAGTTTTGCAAAATGTTCGTTGCAAAGCTTCCTTTATAACCCAATCTGTATTAGATGATTAACATAATGTCCAATCACTCCATATGTATTGTTAATAATTTAATCTTGTAAAGAATAATATATTTTCCTTAAGAAAGGAGGAGGGATGTAATGTCCTCTAAAAAACGTTTGGGTAGTGTTGAAATGACTGGTAACCAATGCAAAAAACAAAAACCTAATAAGTATGATTGCTATAAAGATGATTGTTGCAAACAAGCAACTTGTAATTGTGATTTTAAAAAGCAAGAACTTAAGGCAACTAAGCTAGATAGTGATTGTTTTTTAGTCAATTCTTTGGTAGGTACGAAAACGGTTCAAAAGGTAGCGGAAATATCTCTACCACTCACCTTGTTTGAAGGAGTAAGTACGACAAATATTCTCTCTATTAATGTTGTACCTAATTTAAGTGCAATTATACAAAATGTTACAGTGATCAAAGATAAAGTCGTTAATATTGGAATAGTACCTGCAGATATTAGTATAACAACTATAGGTGGGGATGTAGTCGGTATTGTTGGTGGCGTAGCAAATATTCCATTTCAAGCGCATACCGATTTTCCAGGCGCTTGTCCGGAAGATATGGTAGAGGAATCTCCATTAGAAATCGAAGGAATTTTCAGTCAAGAAGGTATATCATTGGTTGCCACAACTGGAGAAGCACTCATTACTGGCATTTTAGTAAAAATTATATTACGCACAACTATTACAGTTACTCGTCCAGTGATTAAGGATGCTGAAGGTAAGTTTTGTGATGTAAATCCGAATCGTTGTAAAGCAGAAGATGGACCTCCATCATTTACTTTCTTGTCTAATAATGAATAGTTATAATTTATTCCTACCGTTGAATCGGCACACTGTTTAAAAGTGCTGCCGATTTTATTTTAATATGTTTTTTTAAAGTACATTCCGAGGTATAACTGCATTTAAATCATGAGGTCACCCACTCACCATTACTAGCTTATATGCCTATGTTTTATTAAGTAATTTGTATCTTTGAAAAAGCTTTGCAAGATGTCGTCGTAAAGTTTCCTTATATCCTAATTTATAATTAGAGTATTAACATAATGTTTCAAAAGTCCAATCACTCGGTAAATTTTTTTAATAGTATAATCTTGTAAAGAATATTATATATATTTTCCTTAAGAAAGGAGGGAGGATGTAATGTCCTCTAAAAAACGTTTCAATAGTGTTGTAATGGTTGGAAACCAATGTAAAAAACACAAACCTAATAATAAAAAGCATGATTGCTATAAAGATGATTTTAAATATGATTGTTGCAAACAAGCAAGTTGTAATTGTAATTTTAAAAAGCCACAACTTAAAGCAACGAAGCTAGACAGCGATTGCTTTCTAATCAATTCTTTGGTAGGTACGAAAACCGTTCAAAAGGTAGCGGAAATATCTCTGCCACTTACCTTATTTCCTGGAGTAGATTTGAGCAATTTGCTCTCTATTAATGTTGTGCCAAATCTAGACGCAGTTACACAAAACGCTACCGTCATCAAAGATAAAGTCGTTAACATCGGATTATTACCTACAAACATTAGTGTAACAGCTGTAGGTGGGGATGTAGTTGATATTGGCGTAGTAGATATTCCATTTCAAGCGCATACCGATTTCCCAGGCGCTTGTCCAGAAGATATGGTTCAGGAAACGCCATTAGAAGTTGAAGGGATTTTCAATCAAGAAGGTATATCATTGGTGGATACAACTGGCACTGAGATTGTTGATGGTATTTTAGTTAAAGTTGTGTTGCGCACTACAATTACAGTTACCCGGCAAGTGATTAAGGATGCTGAGGGCAATTTTTGTGATCTAAATCAGAATCGTTGTGAAACAACTGGTAATCTACCATCATTTACTTTCCCACCATCGGGCAATGGGTAACTAAGGTGGTCGATAACCGTTAAATCGGCACACTTCCTAAAAGTGCTGCCGATTTGTTTTAAGACGTGTTTAAAGAGTACATAATTAGCCGCCTCACCCCAGCTAGAAAGTCTCCTATGTTGTCATCTTTACTCTATTATTTCGAGCTTTATTAATGTGATTTTTCCAACATTGCCTATTGCATTATTTTACGTTTTGGTGTAGCATTATTAAAAATTAAGTGATTATAAAAGCAATGAAGAGGATATGCATTATTTTTACAGCTAGCAGAGAGGGAAGAGAAGGTGAGAGCTTCCTAGTCATGGAAAATAGTGTACCGCCTCATAAGCTGTGTTGGGGAAATACGAGTAACCAACGCCGTATTGCTACGTTACAGCATATGGAGTCAAGCAGAAGAGATCGTTGCTTGGAAAATTAGGTGGAACCACGGATAACACATTCGTCCTTATATAGAGGATGCGTGTGTTTTTTATTTGCACTATAGGAAGTATGAAATTTTGTGGTTTACTGCACAAGACAAACACATAAGCTTTCGCCATAAAAATGGAAAAAATTAGACTTCATTACATTGCTAATCTTGAAGCTAAAAGAGATGGTAGCTACGTTTTTTAGGTGGAAAAGCACTTATATAGATGCCCGCACAGGGTTAATGTAAAATGTTCATTCATTCAAGGAGGTTGCTGATCTTGAAATCGCATATTCAAGTACAATTAAAAGATGGAAAAGTAAAAGAATGCACACAAGGTATTACTGTGAAGGAGGTTGCTACATCGATTGGTTCCAGTTTAGGTAAAAGAACAGTTGGAGCTAAAGTAAATGGAATGATGGTAGATGTTAGCTATGAATTGATGAACGATGCTACCGTTGAATTTTATACGTTGGAAACAAAAGAAGGTGTTGAGGTATTACGACACACTACAGCACATGTGCTAGCACAAGCGGTGAAAAGATTGTATCCAAACGTAAAGCTCGGCATTGGACCAGCGATCGAGCACGGTTTTTATTATGATTTTAGGTTAGAAGAGACGTGGAACGAAAATAATTTACAACGAATTGAAGCGGAAATGCGCTCGATTATACATGAAAATTTACCAATAGAAAAAGAAATAATAACTTATGAGGAGGCAATGGATCTATTTACAAAGCGAAATGAACCATTAAAGTTGGAGCTTTTAGAAGATATGAAAGAGCTTGAAGCGCTCACCATTTACCGTCAAGGAGAGTTTGTTGATCTTTGCCGTGGTCCTCATCTGCCAAGTACAGGGTATATAAAGGCATTTCAACTATCACATGTTTCTGGAGCATACTGGCGTGGTGATAGTAATCAAATGATGCTTCAGCGAATATATGGTTATGCGTTTCCGAAGCAAATTCAATTGAAAGCACATCTTGACTTTTTAGAGGAGGCTAGGAAACGGGATCATCGTAAATTAGGCAAACAATTACAGTTGTTTATGTTTTCCGATGAAGCGCCTGGGATGCCATTTTATTTACCTAAGGGACAAATCATTCGCAATGAATTAGAAAAATTTTCTCGAGAGGTGCAGTCACAAGCGAATTATGATGAGGTACGGACACCATTAATGATGAACCAGCGTTTGTGGGAACAGTCTGGACACTGGGATCATTATCATGAAAATATGTATTTTACGGAAGTGGATAAGACAAAGTTTGCGATGAAGCCAATGAATTGTCCTGGCCATATGTTAATGTACAAGAATAATCTATATTCTTATCGAGACTTACCAATACGGATTTCCGAATTTGGTCAAGTACATCGTCATGAATACAGTGGAGCTTTAAATGGGATGCTTCGGGTTCGTACTTTCTGTCAAGATGATGCGCATATTTTTGTTAGAAAAGACCAAATAGAAGCGGAAATTGCGCAAGTGTTTCAGTTGATTGATCAGGTTTATCAAACATTTGGTTTCACATATGATGTCGAGCTTTCTACCCGTCCAGAAAAGTCAATGGGAGAGGATCATCTATGGCAGTCTTCTGAACAAGCATTGCAAAATGTATTACAAGAATTAGAGGCTCCTTATCAGTTAAATGAGGGGGATGGCGCATTTTACGGACCTAAAATTGATTTTCATATTAAAGATGCACTTGGTCGCAGTCATCAATGTGCGACAATCCAACTCGATTTTCAAATGCCAGAGAACTTTGATCTATCCTATATTGATGAACGTAACGAAAAAGTACGTCCTGTTGTGATCCATCGTGCTATTTATGGTTCCCTCGATCGCTTTTTTGGCATTTTAGTGGAACATTTTGCGGGGGTGTTTCCAGTCTGGTTAGCGCTAGTTCAAGTGCAAATTATTCCTGTTTCCAAAGTGCATGAAGCCTATTGCAAGTCAGTAGCCATCAAATTGAAGCAACAGGGTATTAGAGTAGAGATAGATAATCGGGATGAAAAATTAGGATATAAAATAAGAGAAGCACAAATGCAAAAGGTGCCATATACGCTTGTGTTAGGCGATGATGAAGTAGAAAAAGGAAGTGTAAACATTCGAAAGTATGGCAGTAAAGCTTCTGAAAGTGAACCGTTAGCTCGCTTTTTAGCTCGGATTAAACAACAGGTGGAGAAGAGATCGTTATAGTGAAAATTTAATGCTGAAAGGCTACGCTTTATTTGCACTATAGGAAAGTATAAAAGTTTAAAGGTTTATAGTATAAGAAAAACTACGCCTTTCGCCATAAGACTTGGCGACAAGCCAAGATTTTCTAAAAAGATAAGAAAGTATAAAATTTGATGCTATGACGTAACCAAACAACCGAACGGGCTCCGTCCGGCTTCAGCGCCCAGCAACTAAGCGACTTCACTCCATTGCCCTAAGATAAGTCATCATCGGTTCGTTCTAAATAGGAAGGCCGACTAAAGACGGGCTTGCCGGAGGGCGCCGGCATACTCCTGTTGCAGGAGCATGATTCCTAAAACTTTCGTTGATTCGCTCCACTTGCTACGTTGCTAACCGGGCGCCCCGAGCCTTTGTTCTTTTTGAATCCATGATTCCGCATGTTCCCAGCATACGTTGACCTAGAGTTCAAAAAAAGAAAAACGAGCAACGGTCTGTAAGTAGAAAAAACCGTAACTGTAACCGAAGAAAATAACAAAAGAAACGAGCAGTTTTTACAAATAACTGCTCGTTTGTTAATAATTTTGCCATGCTTTTTCATATTTTTCGATGAGGGTAGGGCGGATTAATGTATTAACGTCTAACGAAATGTTATTTCCTTTTTCATCAACGATCTGTGCATCAATATCTTTCCCAAATGTAGTTAAACTAGCGAGAACATCAGAAGTTAGAAAATTCGTATCGACAGGAATTTCTACTTCATCAATTGTGAATTTTTCTCTTTTTGCTAGGACAAACCCCCAATCACCGAAGCTAGGAACGTCGACATGGAGATTGTCTGTGTACAGATCAGCTGCTTGGATCGTTTTGTCAATCGACCAATACACTTCCGTTGCAAAGGTTGGGCTAGTCGCTTGCACCATAATCGCTCCACCTGGCCGTAAATGATTGCGAAGCAGCTGATAAAATTCAAGGGTGTACAACTTATTGAGCGATTCATTGTTTGGATCAGGCATATCGACAAGAATGACATCGTACAAATCCTTATGCTCTTGCAAGTATCTAAAAGCATCAGCGTTAACGGTTTGCACACGATCGTCGGCAAACGCGTTATCGTTCAGTTCGGTTATTTCATGGTTCTCTTTGCCAAGCTTTGTTACACTAGGATCGAGGTCGACAAGTGTCATCGATTTGACAGCGTCGTATTTTTGAATCTCGCGTAAAGCAAGTCCATCTCCTCCGCCTAAAACGAGGACATTGTCATTCGATGAAGCTGTTGCCATCGTTGGATGCACAAGTACTTCATGGTAACGATATTCGTCTTCTGAGCTGAATTGCAATTGTCCATCAAGAAATAATCGTAAATCTCCTTGTTCTTTCGTTAAAATAACTTGCTGGTAGCTACTTTGCTCGTTATATATAATAGGATCATTGTATAGCTTTTGTTCAAATAAGAAAGCTGTTTTTTCGCCAAATAATACGCCCATAACTAAAACGAGGAAAATGCATATTCCCGCAATAAAATGACGCTTAAATGTTTTTATTTCTGCTTTAAAATAGACTAAAATCCATAAAGCAACGATGACATTAATGAGCGCTACAATAAAGGCTGTTTTCACAAGTCCAAATTGTGGTCTAAATAAGTAGACAAACAATAAGCCTCCGATTAAACCACCGGCATAGTCAGAGAAAAGGACACGTGCCGTACTCTTTTGTAGTGTAACGCCAATGTCGTTTGCTTTGCGAATTAAAATAGGAAGTTCGACTCCCGTTAATGCACCAACAACTAATGTAATAAAGTAGAGAAAGAAAGCGTCCATTCCTGAGCTTAAGAATGCAGTAACGCCAAATAAGATAAAAGTGGAGAACCCACCGATAATGCCAATGGTATATTCAATCCATACAAACGAGAGGACTAAGTTTTTGGTGACACGTTCACTAAGGGAGGCACCAATACCCATTCCAGTTAAGAACAAGGAAATGGTTAGCGTATATTGTTTTACGCCATCACCTAAAAGATAGGAACCTGCCGCCCCGAATAAAACTTCAAAAATAATGCCGCATATGGATACGATACCAGATGCCCAATAGATTGCTTTGCTTTGTTTTATGCTTAACTGATTCACGGTAAGTCTCCTCGTATTAACAACTTTTTACTCATATCAAATGAAATCGTCTTTTCTTAGTTTAAAAGAAAAGGCAATCGACTAAAAGGAGTCGATTGCAACGAAAAATACGCAACTTGATATTAAAAAATCAATAGCAAGTCAGCCTTCTATAAAGAGTGCTACATATCTTATGTAATCGATGCGCCAATTACAAATCCAAGACCGATGGAAACAGACATGCTAATAATTCCTACCGCAATATTTCCCTTTTGTAGCTGTTCTTCCACAGAGAATGTACGTGTAAATAATTGAAATAATAAGTACGCAATCATTTGCAAGACGATCCCGACAGCGCCCCAAATCAATGTTTCAACAACATCGGCGCTGTTATAAATGGAGAATGCTAGCACAATACAAATCCCGACAATCTTACCACCGATGGATAAAGCAACGGCATGATTTCCTTTTAGAACCTCATCCCAGTCTTTATATTTTTGTGTAAGTAATTCAAAAATAACTAAGCCAACAAGAACAATGGCAATGGAAACGAAAAAGTATATTAACGTAGATACAAATGGCTCCATGATGTTCATCCTTTCTTTACTTATACTCTCCTGAGAGTATAAAGTTTTATAGTTTTATAAGAAAACGTGTTTCTTTCTAGGCTTTATTCTAATGGTAGTAAAGTGGAAAGTAATAGAGCGTTAAAATGAATAGTGTTTAAAACATGAGTTGTTTTAAAAGCCGTCATCGTACTTTCATTGTACTATAGGAAAGTATAAACGTTTTAAGGGTTATAGTATAAGAAAAACTATGCCATTCGCCATAAGACTTGGCGACAAGCCAAGTTTTTCTAATGTGCGGTAGGCTAGATGCTGTCATATAGCGCATTGTTTACTTACCAGCACCTGGACCTCCGCCACGAACCGATGAAGAGCGAATGGATTTAGAGTCACTTGATTTTTTGTAGGAACCGCCAGAGGAATGGTAGCCACCATAACAGTCTCCGGAATTTTTACATTTGCTTTGGCGTTTCTTTCCCCAATCATCAACGTCTAAAACTTCATCCAATAACCAAAGGGCAAAAAGCCCATTAAAAAAGCTTGGATTGTAATTATCCCGTACAAATTGCTGTTCTGCAATTTCAACAGTAGAATTATCTGGATCTTCTTCGTCTTCTGTGACGATGACAAACAAGTTATTGTATATAAGTGCTTGTTTGTTATCGCTTCTTTCACTTACCTTTTCAGGTTCTTCATGCTCCCGTAGTTCGTCAACGACATGATCTATGTCTTGGTTTTCAGCTATGTATATTTCCGATATGTCAGAGGAGTCCTCTTGGCTTGCTATGACATCTTGAAAGGTATAATTTTCATCAATAAATGCTGCAATATCATGCTCAAATAACGTTCCCTCGGAAGTACTAGCTTGGCTGCCACATGCAGCTAAGAAGAGCAGTGAAGATAGCAAGATAAAGAAAAGTGATCGTTTCATATTCTCACCTTCTTCTTTTGAGAATCTAAGTAAGGAATGGCGCTCAACAAGCACTGTCCCTGAGCGCCTATCTTATCTTATTCGTTCCTGTTATATAGAATGTGTGTGAATGTAAATGTTACCTTATTTCTTTCACCAATTATTCTTTGTTAAGCTTTTTCTTAAGGGCAGCTAGTTCATCATCAACGTCGCTTTTCTCTAACTCTTCAAACTCGTCGTCAAGGCTACGACTGGAGCTTTGCATATCTTCGCTTGTTTCTGCTTCCGCTTCGAATTTTAGAACTTTCTCTTCCATACGCTCAAAGCCTTGTTTGGATTCGTCACTACCAATACCTGATAACGTACGATTCATTTTTGTTCTTGTTTTTGCCGATTCAGCACGTGCTTTCAAGGAATCTTTTTTCAATTTCATTTCTTGATATTCAGCTTTCATTTCATCTAGCTTCTGACGTAATGTAGTAGAATCTTGTTTCGCACGTTCGTATGATTCTTTTAAGGAATCAGCTGTTTGTTGATGCAGTTTTTTATCTTCTAGCGCGCGTTTAGCAAGGTCGTCATTCCCTGCTTCAACAGCTTTCATCGCTTGGTCTTCACGTTTTTCTACCATTTTCTTCGCATCTTCATATTTTCGCTGCATCATTTTTTCATTCGCAATTTGTTTCGCAACGGCTGATTCAGCCTCGCGAATATCTTCTTCCATATCGCGCATAAATTGATCCAGCATCTTAACAGGATCTTCGGCTTTATCCAAAGCTGCATTCAATTCAGACTCTACAACAGTTTTCATACGTTTAAAAAATTTAAACATACTTCATTCCTCCATTTATTTAATAATATTTTATTAACTACTAGCAATAATTTTTAACTCATACTCTTCAATTTCATACCCAATGCTTGCCTCAATTTCATTGCCCCATTTTTCTAAAGAAAGTGACTTTTCGTCGGAGTCATCATAGAAATCGTAATATTCACAAGTTAATCCAGTTAAGTTCTCACTACGACCAATTCCTACTACGCGAGCTTTTCCTGATTCATCCAAGTAAAACGTAGTCCCTTCGTAGGGGATTTCTTTAGGGATTGGTTCTTGAACGGGGAGTTTAATTTTTTCGTATATACCAAGATTCAATTCGTCATCCATTTCTACACTTAACCACAATGTTTTATCCGTACCTTGTAATTGATAGGCAAACCACTTGAAACCATGGTCATCGTAGCTGATTTTCCCTACAACTGTATAGTCTTCTAAGTCAAATGTAACAATATCATTTATTTGCAAATTAAACATATTTCTTTGCTCAACAGGTTTATCTGTTTCTTTTTTATTACCGAATAAACGCCCAAATATACTCATGTGCTCACCTCAACTTTTCTTAGCGTATCTTCATTATACTAGTACGAATAAAAAATGTATAAGTTTCACGTTTAAAAAAATTATTTAATTTTTTTTAAGCTACGTGTTGTAAATTAAAAACAGCACCGATAAGTATATGGGAACAAAGTGTAGTTGCTGTCTGTTGAATTCTATTAGGAACATAGTAAAGTTATGATAAAATAACCTATAGTAAAGAGATATATGGTCTACGATGAGTGTCAATAAATTAATATGAAAGTTAAAAAAATAATGAAGGAAAAACATCATATAGGAGGTGACTGCAGTTGAAACCCAAACAACGCCTTATTCAAAAGCCAGACTTACCAGAAGAACTATTAATAAGGAGCTTGAACGAACTTACTGACAATAGCTTTATTGAAATGGCTAAATATGATCATACTTCTAGCTCATTTACTGCATCACATGTGGGATTTGAGGATGTTTTTTTTACAAATGTAAACATGTCACAATCGAAATTCCCTTTTTCATCTTGGACGAATGTGCTTTTTGATACATGTGATTTGTCGCAATTAGATTTTCAAGGGGCTCGTTTTCGTCGTGTTGAATTTCGCAATTGCAAATTAGCTGGTGTGAATTTTAGTCAAACAGATATGCAAGATGTACGATTTATAGCATGTGAAGCACCTTATACGTTGTTTGGAAATGCTATTTTACGTGATGGTGAACTAGTAGACTGCCTTTTAAAAGGCAGTCAGTTTATCGATACGAAACTTGACTATGCACAGTTAGACAATGTTGTGTTGGATGATGTGTCGTTTGATTTTACTTCTTTAAAAGGAATGGATCTTCGTAGTTGCTCCTTTACAAACATTCATTTATCGGAAAAGGAATTACGTGGGGCGATCATATCCCCAGAGCAAGCCATCTCTTTTATTCATTTATTCGGCGTGACGGTCAAGCAAACATAATTTGGTGGGAGGGGAAGATCGTATGTTACCTGTTTTTGGACAAGTTGTAGATGAAGAAACGCGATGTGTGCATTATCATTCAAACAAAGATGTTATTGCGATCAAATTTAAGTGTTGTCAGAAATATTATCCTTGCTATAAATGCCATCTAGAAGCGGAAAATCATGAAATAAAAGTATGGCCCAAACATCAATTTGATCACAATGCTATCTTATGCGGCGTTTGCAAAACAGAATTTACCATAGAGCAATATTTACAGATGAATCAATGCAAAAATTGTGGCTCGTTATTTAATGAAGGTTGCAGCTTACATCATCATTTGTATTTTGCTTAGAATTTCTTTGCTACGATGCGATTTTTGTGTAATACTTCTAGAAAAAATGGCTCAACTATTTGTGTTAAAGCATTACGATTAAAAGCACTTGCAGGTGGATTATTTATTCTTCACCATAAGAGACTTGGCCAAGCCTACCTAACGTATTATGCTTTTGATTAGTGTAAACGAAAGAAGAAGCAATGACCTTTGAAAAGTTGAAATTCTCCACAAGAGTAACTTGCACATAATCAAAATTGTCCTTTGTACCAGCTGAAATACCCTAATTTAATTGAAACTATTACAATGATGATGAGTAGTATGATCATACTACTTAAAAATAGCCAATCGATAAAAGTAACGCGGAACTGGCGGTAAAAAATACGCTCCTTTTCCCCGCTGAAGCCTTTTGATTCCATTGCTACAGCGGTTCGTTCTGCTTTGCGAATGGCTCCGGCAAGTAATGGTATTGCGTACCGTTTGTATTGCTGTATGGACTCCTTTATCCCCGATGCTCGATGGACACCCCGTACTTGATGAGCTGCGCGTATTTGCTGCAATTCTTCGCGCATTAAAGGAAGGAATCGGTATCCTGCTAGTATGCCGTAAGCAAGTTTAGGTGGTAATTTACATTGTTGCATTAAGCTAAGAATAAAATGAACCATATTTGTAGTGAAAATGAACATAAATGATAAGGCGGCAAATGTTAGCATACGTAAAGTTAAAGATAAGGCGACGGTGACATTTTCTTTTGGCAATTCCCAAAAGAGAAACTGTGTCGTCACCTCAGGGTTCGTTGGCTCATCTGCAAAGGCGATCGATGTCCAAAGCATCCCAATGGATAAAAGGCAAATGATAAGATAATAACCGATATATAGCTTCCAATTCACTTTTCCAAACAAAAAGGTGAACAGAATAACTACGATACCATAAATAAGTGGCGTGAATGGATCAAATACAAAGGTTAAAAGACAAACAACGATTACCACGGCAATTGCTTTTATACTAGGGTTTAAATTATTTAGTAATGCAGACATGAGAACCCTCCATATGCCGTTTTAATTTGATTCGTGTAGGGTAATCTAAATTCCATTTACTTAACTGTGGCCGCTCCCACAGTTGCGTAGGCGTTTCATCTGCTACGATTTCCCCGTTTTTTAATACGACAACCCGATTGGCATATTTGTCGACAAGGTCCATATCATGCGTAACCATGATAATGGTCGTCCCATTTTTATAGCGGGCTGCTAATAAATGCATCAGTTCACGTGTAGATGCAGCATCTTGTCCAAATGTTGGCTCATCTAAAAATAAAATGTTTTGCTCATCTACGATCATGGTAGCAACACTTAGACGACGTTTTTGCCCTTGGCTTAGTGTATAGGGATGTCTATTTTCCATCCCTTGTAGCTGACAACTTGCTAATGTTTGATGCACTTTTTCTTGAACTGTTGCTTCAGGATATGCTCTTAAACGTAACGTATATGCAATTTCATCAAAAACACGGTCTGTGATAAATTGGTGTTCGGGATTTTGAAATACGTAGCCAATTTGTTGCTGTAATTCTTTTTGCTTCCATTGATCAATGGACCGATTGTTTACATATATATTTCCTGCTGAAGGGAACTCTATCCCTGCTAACAAACGAGTGAGTGATGTTTTCCCGCTTCCATTTGCCCCTGTAACCGCAATAAAGGATGGGCCTGCCCAAGAGAAAGTAATGTCACGTAGAATTTTTTGTTTCTTTTTCGAAAGCTTTACGTTGTGAACTTCTATGATAGGTTCCAATGCGCAACTTTTTTTGGCAGTCGTTTCTAAAAACGTTTGATCCAAATAGGACATATGCGTTGTAAAATCTTCGTATGTGAAAGGGATTTTTGAAAAAACTGCTTGATTATTGTGACACGCTTGTAATGCGAGTTCCGTAATGGACGGAAGTGCAATGCCTTCTAATTGAAAAAGGTCCGCATGTTTTGTAATCGCTTCTGTTAAAGAACCATCAAATATACCATGTCCTGCTTTGGATAAAATAAAGGTTCTCTCTATGAAAGAGACCCACCCGTCCAATTGATGCTCAATAACAATGAGCCCAATTTTTTTATCTTCCTGAATATGTTTCATCGTTTGAATGAATGCCTGTTTTGCTAGTGGATCTAAATTAGCACTTGGCTCGTCTAAAATTATAAAGTCGGGTTCAAGTGCTAGGATACACGCTAGCGCGAGCTTTTGCTTTTGTCCTCCAGATAGAGAATGAATGTTTGCTTCTTTATAAGCGGTTAAGCCTACCATCTGCAATACTTCGTCTATCTTTGTGGCGATTTTATCTTTCGGTGTGTCGATGTTCTCCAATCCAAAAGCGATCTCATCTTCTACCGTCAACATACAAAATTGACTTTCAGGATCTTGGAAGACGACACCGACATGTTTACTCATTTCTCCAGGTTTCGTATCTTGAATCGAAGTCCCAAAGATATGGATATCTCCTGCTATTTCCCCATCAAGTTCGCGAGGGTAAATCCCGTTTAAGCAACAAGTTAGTGTGCTTTTTCCACTGCCGCTTGGTCCGAGTAGAAGCATCGTTTCGCCAGAACGCAAATCAAAGGATAGCTTGTTGATAGTAGGGTGTTCATGCTCGTTAAACCAAAGTGTGAGTTCGCGCACTTGAATCATGATACGGACCTCGCTTTATCTATTTTCTTTCCAAGGGCAAAACTAGATAATACACCTGTCTTAGCTAGTGAGTCACTAATTGCTTTTCCAAGTACACCGGAAATAATCGCGCCACTGATCATTCTAACGATGAGCATGCTAATCACATAAGGTGTGCTTAAAGCAGCATATCCGCCACGAAAATAGCCCCAAACAAAACTAAAAATTGCTGCCCCAACTCCTGCAAGCATTAATACCCATAAGGAATAGCGTTTATATCTTGTCGCAGCAAAAGCAGTCTCTGCACCAAGCCCTTGGATAATTCCAGTAATAATAATTATTGGCCCCATCGCATTGCCTAAGAGCATTTCAACCGTAGCGGCAATTGTTTCGGATAGAAAAGCCGCTCCTGGTTTACGTAATATATAGGCCGCAATAATGGATACGATAAACCAAATCCCAAAAATAAAGTCATAACCAATGGGGCCCATAAATGATACAAGTAGCTTTCCTACTGGGAGGAAAGCTAAATAGACAATCCCAAATACGACCGATAAAACAGCCATAACAATAATTTCTTTTAAACGCCAGTTAGTCATCGCTGTTCACATCCTTTTTAGAAGGACTGTTAGCTGATATTGTCGTCGTCATAACGGTGTGAGAAGACCCACTATGTTCCATGTTGACAAAGACTTGTTCCAAGCCATTAAATACATCCTTACCATCTCCATCTAATCGTGTGGCGTAATGAATGGAGGATACGCGGATGTTTTGCTTTTTCATGGCTTCAATTTGGTCGTAAATGAGATTCATATAGTCGCCGCCACCTAATGGATAGAGAGAAAACTTTCCGGCTACCTCTTGTTTGATCTTATTGCTCTCTGCTTCGTTTAATCGTCGATCATCTTCAGCTAAAAATACATCCCCATCAGAATCTCCCGGACAACCGATAGAATAGGTACCACTAAATACGACATGGTAACCTGTTTGTGTGGCATGAAGAAATAAAGCCTTTGTGACATCAAATACATGGGTGATTTTCCCTCTCACACATGTGCCTATGTCCGTTGTTTTCACCCAAACTTTAGATGTGTCTACTTCTTTTAATGCTGTTGTAATAACATCCACAAAATGATCTGTCATCGGATAAATGGCAAAATCACAGCCAGCTATTCTACTGTTGTGGCAAGTATGAAATGGATTATTCAATTTTCTTCCTCCTTCTATGAATCATAGTTTTATAAATGTACCGCGATGAAATTGTGCTACAAGAGCAAAGGAACTCGTTTTGAACTTTTATAAACAAGTTTTCACATAGAACAAAGGCTCGGGGCGCCCGATTAGCAACGTAGCGAGTGGAACGAATCAACGAAAGTTTTAGGAATCATGCTCCTGCAACAGGAGTATGTCGGCGCCCTCCGGCAAGCCCGTCTTTAGTCGGCCTTCCTATTTAGAACGAACCGATGATGACTTATCGTAAGGCGATTTCGTGAAGTCGCCTAGTTGCTGGGCGCTGGAGCCGGACGTGGCTAAATAACTTAGTTAGTTTATCCACAGCTGCAAAATTTTATAATTTCCCACTAGCGTTGCATAAAAAGTAATGCTTCAAGTCAAGCGTTAATTTTCCATTTGAGACATAGGTAACAGAATTTTCTGATATATGTTATTTGTACACAATGAAAAAAAGACAACAGGCATGAGAGGTAGCCCTTCATCCATTTTTTGAATAGTATATACTTTTAAACGAATGGATCGTATGTTAAATCATCTAAGTGTAACACGTCTCCTGTCTCATATTGTGCTAGGGTCTCTGCAAAAATTCGCTCATTGTCCCACCTTCGTCGTCCACTGGACTCTCGCTCTGGTTCTTTACGCACTTTCAAAATAAAGGTTGCCATGGATTGATCGTAACCATCCTTTATCCAACGCAACATTTCCAGCAAGGTTCCTTTGAAACCTATTTTATTTTTCATTAGGATGATCAGGCAAAAGGTAATCATTGCAAGATAGACTTGATTATAAACGGCATTTTCACTCTTACCATATAATGTTGTAATGACCAAGTGTTGCTTGATCCATTTGAAAAACAACTCTATTTTCCAGCGGTTTCGGTAGATATCGCTGATTTCTTGCGCACTGCGCTTGGCGTCGTTACACACAATCCGAATAGGCTTGCCATTACTATCTGTTGTCTCTATCAATTGTAATGGATGTTTCATGTTTCCGATTGTCACCATGGCATGGCGTGTGATGGGAGAAGATGGATCCACGAGTAACTCTTCCACGACGTGTACCACTGTATTGGCTTTGATACGCGTTGCAAATTTTATTCCTTTTTCCGAATAGGCATCGAACTTCGCAAAGTTGAAGTACCCGCGATCGAATACATGAAGCACATCTAACTGATAAACAATTAATTCATCCAGCTGTGTCTCATCCGCTGGTCGGGCTGGCGTTAGAATCATCTTATCTAGCGAGAGCGTATCATTGCACAACCTAATTGAAGTGTGCATTTTAATCCCGGCTTTTGTTTCTCGAAAATCAGCCCATTCATAGCCACTAAGACACATGGAAATAGTCGATGAATCAATCAAATGCAGCTGAAGCAATGCCTTTCCTGCTTTCACAGGTCCTAGTGTATACTGTACCTTTTGAATGAGATGACGAAGAATAGCTTCTGGTATTTCATGTGGGATTTGTCTATTCTTACGCGAGAGTTGTGACTTACTGATACTGTCTATACCTACTAATCGCTGCACCGTTTTTTTGCGTGAAACAGACTGACTGATTACTGCAAGATTTTCTGATTTTTTAAGTTGTGCGTAAATAAATAAGCGAATATAGGCAATGGTATCTAGCTTTTTCACATACTTGTCTACCCCTTCTATATCAATCATTTTTTGAATAACTTTTGTATCTAATGGATGAATGTATTCCTTGAATACCATTTTTATGGTATGATTGTCCATGAAAGACTCCTTATAATTTGGGATTTGGACAGGACTACCATTCCCTTATTATAAGGTTTTTTTATGCGTTTTTGTATTGATAATTCCTATTATTCTTAGTATTGACACAAGGTGTTTTTTCTTGACTACTTTATAAAAAATTTATGCAACGCTAGTGATAATTTCCTAGACCACAAAAAAGACTGCTTTCGTGAAGAAGGCAGTCTTTACCAAATAGACTATGTATGTTGTACTCTCTGGTTTTGACTGCACTTCCCCACGCTAGTATTATCCAGATCGGGTAATAAGGGTCAGAAATTATCCTCTCAGCCATCTAAAATAGCTCCCCTAGTGCAAATAGTTATGCGGTTTTATAGTTTGTTATAGTGAATTATAGTATAGAACGTCAAAGTTCACAACCAATTCGTTTGAAGCTTATAACTAAATTGCACAGTAAATACCATTTCCCTATCGAAAATAGCAGTATATATGCTTTTGTTTAAATTTGTTTTCGAAAAGGTTATTCGGTCCATTTCATACTAAATAGTATATGGAGATTCGAAAAATATATGTTGATTGTGAAATTGCACAGTTGTTTGTGCTTTAGCTTTATTTCAAGTTGTTAAGTTCAGTTTAAAAACTCGTTTAATTCGAAATAATTATTTAATTAAGATAATATGTTGAATATACAGATTGGAGAGACCTAACTGAAGGAAGGAAAGGGGAATTCGTGCATGTATGATTACATTATTATTGGTGGAGGTATTGTAGGTTTAGCAACTGCATGGCAGCTGAAAACAAAGCATCCGCATTCATCCATTGCCGTATTGGAGAAAGAAGAAGCATGGGCAGCTCATCAAACAGGGAGAAACAGTGGGGTCATTCATAGTGGTATTTATTATAAACCTGGTAGCTTAAAGGCCCAATTAGCGGTGAGGGGTAGAAATTCTATGATTGCATTTTGTCAAAAATATGAGGTGGAGCATGAAGTTTGTGGCAAAATCATTGTAGCTACAAGAAAGCGAGAACTACCGTTTATGGATCAACTGTATCACCGAGGTTGTAAAAATGGTTTACAAATAACAAAATTACAAAGAGAGGAAGTTATTGATCATGAGCCATATGTTCAAGCAGAAGGAGGATTGTATATACCGACAACAGGTATTGTGGATTATCAACAGGTGGCTTATAAATTAGTAGAGTTACTCGCAAACCAAGGAGTTGAGTTGTTTTTAAATACACAAGCACATCAAATGAATGAGAAAGGATTTGAAGTAACGATAGATACGAATCATCAATCTTTGATCGCTAGAAAGGTTATCAATTGTGCGGGATTGCATAGCGACCAATTGGTTAAACAGTCGGGTATTTTAGCGGATGTAAAGATTATCCCTTTTCGTGGGGAGTATTTTACATTAAAAGCAACGAAACATTATGTAGTAAAAAATTTGGTCTATCCAGTACCAGACCCAAAGTATCCATTTTTAGGCGTACATTTGACGAGAGGAATTCATGGTGAAGTGCATGCAGGTCCTAATGCAGTATGGAGTCTTAAAAAAGAAGGATACAATAAGTGGGACATAGATAGGAAAGAAGCACTAGCTACTTTGTTATTTCCAGGATTTTGGCGATTAGCAAAGGCAAATATAAAGGTGGGCGCAATGGAAATGTCGCGTTCTTTGTATAAAGCATTATTTGTAAAAAGTTTGCAGCGTTTTATTCCAGAAATCCAAACAGAAGATGTGATAAAAGCTCCATCTGGTGTACGCGCACAAGCTATGCTTCGAGATGGAACACTACTTGATGACTTTTTTATTATACCCGGAAAAAATGTGCTCCACGTTTGCAATGCACCTTCGCCCGCTGCAACAGCTTCGCTAGAGATTGGTAGGATGATAGCTGAACGGGCATCATTATCATAAGTTTTTTTCGCTATAGGAAAGCTTCATTTTACAATTTTATCACAAGGGGCCGAATTCGGGATCAAGTCCGAAGAGAGGGGGATACGAATGTGTAAAAATACAGAGGTAAAAGTTGTTATCATTGAAGATGATCCCATGGTGCAGGAAGTAAACAAAAAGATGGTAGAAAAAGTAAACGATTTCATCGTTGTCGCTACTGCAAGAGATGGAAAAACAGGTGTCGAGCATTGTCAAATCTATCAGCCCAATCTATATTACTCGATATTTATATGCCTGAACAAGATGGAATTCAAACGATAAAGGCGCTTCGACATCACAATATAAATGTGGAAGTAATTGTCATCTCTGCTGCAGAAGATAGGGAAATGGTTCGCAATATGATGCAGCATGGGGCGTTTGATTATCTTATAAAGCCATTTAAGTATAGTCGTTTAGTAGAGGCATTAAACAAGTATCGAGATTATCATTTTCATTTCTATGGCAACGATAGAGTTGACCAAGAAATGATTGACTTGTGGATCAATAAGCGGTCAGAAGCAAACCATAAAGCGAATGCGCTTCCAAAAGGATTGAATAAGCAAACATTACAGCAAATTACCAACTTATTAGAACGCAAAAATAGTTCTATTTCAGCTGATGAAGCAGCTTCCTGTATAGGAATTTCCCGAGTTACCGCAAGAAGGTATTTAGATTATTTAGAAAAAGGGGGTGCAGTTGAAATTGTCTTACAGTATGGAACTGTAGGCAGACCTGTAAATCGTTATCAGCTCATGCGTAAAGTGAATAAAAACAGCTCTTAATCCATCATATAATTATAGGTTTCACCCTCTTTTTTTAAAAGAATAAGAAAGTATAAAATTTATTGTTGGGTACCGATTTAGCGGAATAGCGACGTCCGGCTCCAGCACCCAGCAACTAGGCGACTTCACAAAATCGCCCTACGATCAGTCACCAGCGGTTCGTGCTAAATAGGAAGGCCGACTAAAAACGGCTTGCCTTAGGGCGTCGGCATATCCCTGTTTTAGTGCCAGGCTTCCTAAAACTTTAGTTGATTTGTTCCAGTCGCTACGTTTCTAAACGGGTTCTTGCGCCTTTGTTCAGTGTAATTAGGAGTAAATATTTTGAACAAAATGTCCAAAACGTACATTATGTTCAAAATATTTATCATTTTACTTGGAAGCGTTATCATTTGAACCATAACAATGGAGGGGGAGAGGAGTTATGCAGAAATATATATTCCTTATTATGGTCATTATAGGGCTGTTTTATTTAGCAGCTTGTAGTGGAGGTGATAAAGCAAATAATCATTCAGCGGCTAGCAATGGAGAGGCACAAGCAATTGTTTTTGGAACAGGTGGCACATCCGGAACCTATTATCCGATAGGAGGTGCTTTGAAGCCAGTTTTTGAAGAAAGTGAATTTGTAAATAATGTAACTGTTGAATCTACAGGTGCCTCTGTTGCTAACGTTCAAAATATGCAGAATGGATTGAATCAAATGAGCATTATCATGAGCGATGTTGGGTTTGATGCAATAGAGGGAACAGGTCAATTTGATGGAAACTCTGTAGATGTGCAAGCACTGGCGGGTATGTATCAAAATGTTGTTCAAATTGTTGCTACTACTGATAGCGGGATTGAGAATGTGGAAGATTTGGAAGGGAAACGTGTTGGTGTTGGTAAAGTAGGATCTGGTGTGGAACAAAGCGCACAGAAGGTACTAGAAGTACTGGGGTTATCCTATGATAATCTTTCTAAAGTTACACATACAGGTTACGCTGATAGTGTACAGGAAATGAAAAATGGAAATTTAGATGCAGCGTTTTTCACTTCTGGTATCCCGAATAGTAATATTACAGATTTAATGCAACAAAATGATGTGGTGTTTGTAGAAATAAAAGCAGATATAGCAAATACTTTGATGGAAAAGTATCCGTTTTATAAATCGTTTACGATCCCAGCGAATGATGAGACGATGTACAATCTAGCGGAGGAAGTGACAACGGTTGGTATTCAGAACTTAATCGCAGTATCTCCTGACTTAAATGAAGATATTGTATATGATTTAACAAAACGCTATTATGATTATTTAGGGAGTGAAGAGATCTCTATTCATGCTTTGAAATATTTAGAGAGAGATCAAATAGCAACGGATTTAGTAGTACCATTGCACCCCGGAGCGAAAAAGTTTTATCAAGAGCAGGGATTGGTAGACTAATGTGAGGATACGTTATGTCCGCCGTGTTTTGCTTATTTTATGTTTCTTGGTTGTCAGTTTTATTGGGATGCTCTTTTTTCCAACGCGAGCCATTGTTGTTTTACAAAATGATGCTATTATTTATGCATTTCCTGAAAGTGAGGGTACGTTTGCGTTGGAATGGGTGCACTCCGTTGAAAAAGAAAAATGGATAGAAAAATTTCGAGTGAATAATTGTCAAATTTTTTTACAATCCACAAAGTTTAAAACGTTTGGAGCAGGGGTGCCTGCAATAACAGAACAAGTAATCAAACAGAAAAACGGCTGGTTAGTTGTAGATTTACATCGAGAAATTGGGAGTGAGCTAGTGGTTCGCACTACAGAAATAAACCATTATAAGTTTATCTTTAAAGGGAAGTATTATCCAATGGCAGCAAGTGATGCTCCTTATGTTATTAAAACGGAACGTGTTCCTTTTTTTGCACTATAGGAAAGTATTTTTGGTGTTTATATTATAAGATAATTGACGGCGTTTTTCGCGATAGATTTAGCGACAAGCCAAGTTCTTCTAATATTTAGTAGTCTGTCCCCAATAAAGAATGGTGAGGTGAAAAAATGAGCGGTGGAGATAAGCTACGGGATTACGAGAGAGAAAGTAACGTACGTACGCATTTACCTAGAGGTGTTCGGATACTATTTGTTGGAATAGCTGTAGCCTTAGGGATTTTTCATCTTTACACATCCTATGCAGGTGCGCTTGTTGATATAAAACAACGTAGTATTCATCTATACACACTAATGATGCTAGCATTTTTATTGTATCCTATAACAAAGAAGAAAAAAAGAAACAAAATACCAATATATGATTATATGTTAGCAGGTGCATCGCTCGTTTTAGGAATCTATATGTTGGTGTCAGCAACTACGATTATTGAGTCAGGCGGGCAAATTAATCATATAGACGTGTATGTAGGAATGGTCGTTATTATCGTATTATTTGAAATAACGAGGAGAGTAACCGGATGGGGGCTAACATTATTAGCTTTCGGTTTTCTTGTTTATGGATTCTATGTCAAACTCTCTATCTACCCTCAATTGACGTGGGACATTATTATAAATGCTTCAAGTGGGATTATATTCCATCTTGTTTACATTACAGAAGGAGTGTTAGGTACTGCGATAGGTGTATCAGCTAGCTATATTATATTATTTATTCTGTTTGGCGCATTTTTAAGCAAATCAGGTATGGGGCAATTATTTAACGATATAGCCATGGCTGTAGCGGGTCATACCAAAGGTGGACCAGCTAAAGTTGCTGTTTTAGCTAGTGGTTTTCTAGGCTCGATTAACGGATCAGCTATTGCAAATGTTGTAACAACAGGCGCCTTTACCATCCCACTTATGAAAAAAGTTGGCTATCATAAAAATTTTGCTGGAGCTGTAGAGTCTGCTTCTAGTGTAGGTGGACAAATTTTGCCGCCAATTATGGGGGCGGCCGCCTTTATTATGGCAGAAAATCTAGGGATTCCGTACACTACTGTCATTCTAGCGGGAATTATTCCAGCATTGCTATTTTATTTTGGAGTTTTATTACAAGTTCATATTAGAGCTTCAAAACTTAAGCTAAAAGGGTTAGACAAAAATGAGTTACCCACTGTGAAGACAGTTTTAATGAAGCGCGGACATCTTTTGATTCCAATGATCATTCTTTTGTATTTATTATTTAGTGGGAAGACACCTTTTTATGCAGCTTTTTGGTCAATTATAGCTACAGTTCTCATTACCGGGACTGGGAGAATGTTATTTATTAGCGGTGCTGTTTCACTTTTTCTCTTGTTTGAACCGCAAATTGTTGCAGTTTTGGTAGGTGCGAGTATACCAGAATTACGTGACAATTGGTTCGAGTTGGGAAGCATTATTATCATTCCATTGGTGATCAATTTGATACGTAAGCAGGCACAAGTAAAAGCGGAAGAAATTCATGTGAGGGATTTTGTAGATGCATTAGAAAATGGTGTTAGAACAACAATTCCAGTAGCCGTAGCATGTGGAGCTGTTGGCATAATTGTAGGTATAAGCTCTTTAACAGGTGTGGCCTTGGAAATTGCAAGTTCTATTGTTAGTATTGGGGATTTGATCCAAAGTCCACTTTTTCAACTGCTTATTACATTATTTTTAACTATGATAGCTTCTATTATATTGGGAATGGGTCTTCCAAGTATACCAACGTATATTATTACGAGTACCATGGCCGCTCCTATTCTGTTACAATTACCATATTTCCGTGAATTGACTGGTGCAGGTGAATCAGCCGTTTTTGTTGCCCACATGTTTGTTTTTTATTTTGGAATATTTGCAAATATTACCCCTCCAGTGGCATTGGCTGCATTTGCAGGTGCAGGAATAAGTGGTGGAGAGCCGATGAGAACAGGGTTTCAAGCAATGAAACTAGCCATAGCAGGTTTTATTGTACCGTTTATGTTTGTTTTTTCTAATCAAATGTTAATGATGGATGCAACTATTGGGAATATATTCGTTATAATGGCGACCTCATTAACAGGGGTATTCTTACTATCTGTAGCTGTAGAAGGTTATTTTAAGCGCCCGCTTGCTTGGTATATTCGAATTATTGCTACGATAGGAGCTTTATTATTAATATATCCAGGATTGTGGACAGATATGGCTGGGCTCGTTGCTTTGCTTTTTGTACTAGTAATAAGTTTAAAGAGGAATAATGGACTCCCGGCGTCAGAAAATGTGAGTTAGAAAGTTTCGATTTATTGGTTTCTCTCAAAATCCACATGTTGAATTCATACTTTAATTATTCATCTAAAGCGACATGTAATGTTCTCCCACTATAGGAGAGGATAAAATTTTTGGTTTAGACTTGGCGACAAGCCAAATTTTTCTAATAATCAAAGGTGCTTGCATCTTATGTTATAATAGGAGAAGTTAAAGGCAGATAAGGAGGTGAATATAAAATGATTGATTTGCTAAATGAACTGATGAATGATGCTTCTCCCGTTTATTTTTATTTAAGCATCCTTTTTACGTTGTCATCAGCCTATTCGTTTACAGCTATTCAGCCTAGACATATAATGGAATCTCGCTATCTACAAATAAGAGAATACCATAATGAACGCTATCGTTTATTACCAATCCAAGAGTTATTTGGCATGTGTGATGAAATTTTCCAATGGGTTGTAAAAAAAGCGAACCGAATTACTTCTCCAGATGATGATGCAGATCACTCTTTCTTCTCGTTAAAAAGCCAAAATGTATTACAACGAGGAGGAAAAAAATGCACAATCATTTTATATTCACATTTTTCAAGAAATACGGAGTTATTAGTTTAGGTTTGCTATTTTTGCTGACGGGGTGTCAGGCAGACGGTGGGATGATGGGTTTTCAAAATCCATTTCCGCAAATGATAAAATATGTTGCTAGTTTGTTTGGGAATGATTATGGCTTATCCATTGTGTTAATAACCATACTCATTCGCTTGTTGCTCATGCCACTTGCATTTAGTCAAATGAAAAAAGGGGCAAAAATGAAAACAAAGATGAAAGAAATGAAACCAGAAATGGACGCTCTTTCACAAAAATATAAAAATAAAAAGGATGCTAGCGCAAAAGCAGCTATGCAAAAAGAAATGATGCAGTTGTACCAAAAGCACGAATTTAACCCAATTAGTTCGATGGGATGTTTGCCAATAATGCTCCAATTCCCTGTCGTCATTGCGTTTTATCATGCTATTCGAAACTCGCAAGAAATAGCGACACACTCCTTTTTATGGTTTAATTTGGGAGAAGTGGATATTATTTTGCCATTTATCGCAGCAGCTGTATATTTCTTGCAATCCCGTTTTTCATTAATTGGTATGGATGAGAAACAAAAGAAACAAATGGCGATCATGGGGTTGATTTCCCCGATTATGATTGGCTTTATTTCCTTTAGTACAGCAGCAGCATTGCCTTTGTATTGGACAGTTAGTGGTACAGTTCTTGTTATACAAACTTTAGTTGCTAAAAAGCTATATTATCGTGAGCATTTAAGCAATAAAGGCAATGCAATGGAGAAGTTAGAAACGACATCATCGTAGTTGCTTACAGTAAGTTGTTTATATTATTGATGGTTGCTTGAAATAGCTAATTGCTTTAAAGTAGTTTGTTTCTTTTTCGTTTTATTATAGGGAAGCATACAATATTTTGCGGCTTCCATTGGATTAAAATATAACAAAGGGTCAGGGCGCCCGTTAGCAACGTAGCGAGTGGAACGAATCAACAAAAGTTTTAGGAAGCCTGGCACTAAAACAGGGATATGCCGACGCCCTAAGGCAAGCCGTTTTTAGTCGCCTTCCTATTTAGAACGAACCGATGATGACTTCGCTTAGGGCAATGGAGTGAAGTCGCCTAGTTGCTGGGCGCTGGAGCCGGACGTGGCTAAATAACTTAGTGAGTTTATCCACAGCTGCTAAATTTTATAATTTCCTAGACCATAAAAAAAGACCAAATCGCTTCTTGATTTGGTCTTTTAAAATGCCAATAATTGTAAATTTGCTTAAGTTCATCATTCTTTCGCTTGAGTTTCATGAAAAGTCGTTGAAGTTCACAAGATAGTTACTCGAAGTTCACAATGAAGTCGCTGAAGTTCACAATGATGTACGTTGCTACGTGCCGAATTTAATGAGCTTATAAACATCATTACGCTCGAACCCGAACTAGTATTTTTTATTTGCAAAACATTTTCTCTAAGAGTAACGAGTAGGATTAGACAATTTTTAAAAATGATGGTGCACTTTTGGAATAACGTTTCAGTTGGACCTACCAATTTCTTATACCGTTCTATTGGTTAAGAGGCCTACATTGTATTTCATATGAAACTTATATAGATTTTCAATAAATTAAATGTATGCTATTATTATGAAAAATTATTTTTTATTTAGGAAGGAGCACGTCTATTGGGATTATCAGTAAGAAAGGCGAATACAACAGATATAGACGATATAAAACAAATCTTAATGGAAGCTGCACGTTGGATTGAAAGACAAGGAATTAATCAGTGGGAATTCCTGTTAGCAGACGATCAAGATGAAGAAATAAAAGCAAATATAGAGGAAGGGACAATGTATGTAGCAGAAATGAATCATAAAATTGTTGCTACATTTTACCTTGGTTTTACTCAAACCGAATTTGATATAAAGGTATGGGGAGAAAGAAAGGATAACGCCTGTTATTTACATCGGTTGGCTGTTCATCAAGATTATCGCGGAAAACAAATCGGAAAACAAGTTATAGATTGGATAGTGTCCCATTTAGATAAAGAGACTGTGCTTAGATTGGATTGCGTTGCGGAGAATCCGGGGTTAAATCGGTTCTATCAACAATACGGCTTCAACTTTGTAGGAAAAGAAAAAGAAGGGGAAAAGGAGTTCTCTTTATATGAAAAATTGATATAATATTGGTGTGTAATTTTTAATTCTTCTATTAACAGTTTAATAGGTAGCGTTGTGCCAATTTCTACAAAAACATGGAGGTGTGACATGAACATAAATGCTGTAAATAGGTCATTAATGTTTTGGGATAATGGAATAAAAAATAAAGAAGAGACATTGTATTCGAAAGATGGAAATAATGAAAAAGAGAAAAGGGATGGAAAGGTAGAAGTTGTAACAGTTAACGAACGCACAAAAACGTATTTGGTGTTAGCTGACGGTAAGAGGATTTTAATTGCAGATGAAGTAAGTAAAGATCAGTTGCAACAAAATGTTAGTTCGCAAGAGCAAAAGGAAAGTAACGCTTCTGAAACAATGGAATTTTTAAACCATCTATTGGGGGTAGGGTCTTCAAGTTTCGTAGGCTTCCGGGTCAGTAATCTTCAAGAAGAAAAAAGTTATGGACGAGAAGAGAATTGAAGCCATTGGTTGGTATAGAAAGCTATTTATGGATGTTTGTTTTAAACGTAATAAACTCTTATCAGCACTTGGGTAGTTATGTTTTTGATCAAAGACATCTCTAAAAGACGATATGGGAGTGTACACATGCGATGTGTACGTTTGATTTCTGTGAGAGGCGTGGTCAGTTATTGACGACGCCGACTAGTTTGGGTGCTTATAAATTATCAACAAACTGCCAAGTGACTTACGAGAAATAAAAAATTATCATTGCATCTTGATTGAATTTTCGGTAAAATTAAATTATTAAAATTGAATACTATGTATAAAAGGCTAAATGAAAATTAAGTCAAAAAAGTTGACGAAGCAAAGTAAGACTCTAGACCTTTTGACATGGATAAGCTGCTAAATCTAATCGACTTTACTGTTGAAGTAAAGCGGATCATTAGGTAGAAACCAGTTATAGGGACAAAGTACAATTTCGTACCATTTGTCTTTATGGCTGGTTTTTTTGCACGATAGGGAAGTGAAAATTTGGGCTTTATCGTATAAGTAAAACGACGGCCACTGCCATACAGACTTGGCAATACCCGAGTTTTTCTAATTTTTATTCTCTGTGCATTAGTAAGAAAAGGTATGGAGAAATAGGGCATTCCATATAAATGGAATATACTAAAATATTTTAGAGGGGGAATGAACAATGCGTAGTTTGACCGAGTTGGATAAGAAGCATTTCATCCATCCAACATCATCGATACAAGAGCAACAACAGAAGGGTGCGAAGGTAATAATGAAAGAAGGGGACGGTATTTATTTAACAGATGTTACTGGTAAAACATATATCGATGGTGTTTCTTCTCTATGGAATGTAAATGTCGGACATGGAAGAGTAGAATTGGCAGAAGCTGCTGCTCAACAAATGAAAAAAATGGCATTTAGTTCTGCTTTCTCCACGTTTAGTCATGAGCCAGCAATCAGGCTCGCTGAGAAAATTGCTTCTATAACTCCAGAAGGATTGAATGCGGTGTTTTTCACATCAGGAGGCTCTGAATCAAATGACTCAGCGGTGAAGCTTGTGCGTCATTATTGGAAAATACAAGGAAAACCAAACAAGCGAAAAATTATTTCTCTGAAACGCAGTTATCATGGTGTGGCTGCTGCTTCTACAAGTGTAACGGGAATTCCAGAATTTTGGGGAATGGCTGGTCATATGATGACAGACTTTCTTCATGTCGACACCCATTATAATAATACGACAGAACAAGCCGTTCAGTCACTTTGTCAAGCGATTGAGGAAGCAGGTCCAGAAACAATTGCAGCTTTTTTTGCGGAACCTGTTCAAGGAGCAGGAGGAGTTATTATACCGCCTGAGGACTACTTCCTTAGAATAAGAGAAGTTTGCAATGCTTATGGCATTCTATTTGTAGCAGATGAAGTGATTACGGGTTTTGGAAGAACAGGGAAGATGTTTGGGATCGAGAATTGGGATGTTATTCCGGATGTCATGACTTTTGCTAAAGGAGTGACAAGCGGTTACTTCCCTCTTGGAGGGGTTGTTGTCTCCGATCCCATACATGAAGTGTTAAAGGAAAAATCTGTTGGTACGCTATTTCATGGTTTTACTTATAGTGGACACCCAACTGCTGCCGCGGTCGCATTAAAAAATATATCAATAATAAAAGAAGAACGTTTGGTAGAGAATTCAAAACGAATGGGAGACGCGCTTTTACATGGATTAAAAAAGGTGAAAAATCGTCTGGAAATTGTAGGGGACGTCCGATTTGTTGGATTACTAGGTGCAGTTGAGCTGATGCAAAATCCGGCTACGAATAAGCCCTTTTCCTCCAATCTACAGGTGGCTCCTAAAGTAATAGAAGCGCTACATGAACTTGGGGTTATTTGTCGCAGTGTTACGTATGACCATACGAATATCATTTGCCTTGCCCCTCCGCTAATTATAAATCAGAAGCAGGTGGATAAATTAGTAGAAGCTATCTATGAAGCCATTTTGAAAGTACAGCAACAGCTTGGAATAAAAGCGGAGTAATTTTCCTCTAAATTTTTAATGACAAGGATGGAATACCGAATACTTTTATCCCTCATATAAGGTGCTGTAAGACTCCTGCTTTAAGCTTGGAAGATATAAGTTGAACCATGGGAGATAACAGCACCTAAATCCTATTTTTCATACGAGGTCATCAGGTCAATCCCTTGGGGTACGAAACAATAAGAGGTGAGATAAAAGAAAATCCCCTTTAATTGGAGATTCCCTTTTTTGCCTTCATCCTTGTCATTCTATGTCGGTTCATCTGTTTCATACGATAAATAACTTCTTGTGACAAGACATTAGAATATCCAAAAATTCGTAGATAATATTCGGAAATTTCCCTATTTACAAAACCACATGTAAATTTTTTCGAACACGATAGGTTAAAGCTTATGTAGAAGTAAATGGTGGCTTACGTTATAAAGTTTCGGTGGCGATAAGTCAGCTTTTTCTAATGCTATAGACCTTGAATGAAAGAGGAGGAAGTGTATTGAATGATTCGGATAAGCTTTTAAAGATACTTAGTAATAAAGATGTGCTGGCACTTGCTTTTGGAGCAATGATTGGCTGGGGATGGGTTGTTACCTCGGGACTATGGATTACAGAAGCGGGCTCTTTTGGGGCTATTCTGGCATTTGCAATTGGTGGTTTACTGGTTGTGTTTGTAGGTTTAACATACGCTGAATTAGCTTCTGCTCTTCCACTTGTTGGTGGGGAGCATGTATACACATTTAAAGCAATGGGGAGAGGGGCTTCCTTTGTAGCGACATGGTCAATTATTCTTGGCTATGTATCCGTGGTAGCTTTTGAAGCTGTTGCGTTGCCAACTGTATTTGAATATATGGTGCCTGATTATAGTCAGGGATATTTATATACCATAGCAGGATGGGATGTTACAGTAACCTGGGTAGGGGTCGGCATGATTGGTTCTCTAACAATAGCTTGGATTAACTATCATGGTATTAAGTTAACAACTGTTATTTCTGTAATTTTAACCGCTTTCATTCTTGCGGCAGGAATCATGTTAATTACCGGAAGTACATTTGGTGGAAATATGGACAATATGCAGCCACTCATTAAAGCAGGTACAACGGGTATATTTACTGTAATTATTATGACGCCTTTTATGTTTGTAGGCTTCGATGTAATACCTCAAGCAGCGGAAGAGATTAATTTGCCACAGCGGAAAATTGGTCAACTTCTTATCGTATCGGTTATTTTAGCAGTTATCTGGTATATTGCCATTATTTTTGGAGTATCACGTATTTTAAACCCTGAAGAACTCGCTGCGTCAAATTTAGTAACAGCTGACGCCATGGCAAAAGCGTTTGGAGATAGTAATTTAATGGGGAATGTTCTCGTACTCGGTGGCATTGGAGGTATTTTGACAAGCTGGCTTGGCTTTTATGTGGGAGGGAGTCGAGCCATTTATGCGTTAGCAAATGCTGGAATGCTACCAAAGGCTTTGGGAAAATTACATCCGAAATACAAAACACCTTATCGAGCAATTATATTAATTGCAATACTTTCAACAGCAGCACCATTACTTGGCAGACCCTCCCTTGTCTGGTTAGTTAATTCAGGTGGGTTAGGGCTTGTGGTTGCATGGCTAATGGTGTCCATTTCATTTATTTTGCTAAGAAAAAGAGAGCCACATATGAATCGGCCTTTTAAACTACCTGGTGGAACTTTCATTGGCTGGATTGCTGTACTTATGTCTATTGGTGTGGTTATACTTTATATGCCTGGCATGCCATCTTCTTTAGCATGGCCGTATGAGTGGTTTATTATTGGGGCATGGACCATTTTAGGATGTATTTTGTATACTTATTCAATAAAGAAGTATGGGAAGTCATATGCTAACGAATATATGAAGAAAGAGTTAGATCGGATAGCTTAGTTTACTTTTTACATGATAAGAAGGGCTTACGAGCTAACATGAATAATGAAAGTGCGTTTACAACCTACGAGAATTTCGTAGATAAGTGATTTTGTATATTATAATAAAGTATAGACTTTAGCTGAAAACGAAGGCTGGCGCCAAGTCTCCATGGTGAAAGCCTTCGTTTTGCTCATGTTGTTCATTTTGTAGAAAAATGGAGGTAACAAAATAGCGTAGTTTTGGTACAATGGTTATATTCAGAAATTATAGAAAAAACAAACTAGATAAAGGAACAAGGGGGGACTTACATGCGTATTGTCAAACCAGAATCACTTCATCTACAAACGTATGCTATCTTGAAAGAAGAAATATTAGAATGAGCGTATCGACCAGGGGAGCGTGTTGTGGAAGCCAAAATTGCTAATCAATTAGGAATAAGCAGAGGGCCGGTAAGAGAGGCTTTTCGTATGCTGATTCAAGATGGGTTATTAATCTACAATGATGGTTTTGTAAGGGTTTACCATCCGGCAGTACAGGATGTCATTGATGTATTTCAATGTAGAGAAAGTCTGGAGGCGCTAGCGATTAATCTTGCTATAGAACATATTACATATGAAGATAAACAGAAGTTACAAAACAACCTGGAATTGACGTATGAGGCTTATGAGCAAAAACAAACAATGGAATTGAGCAAATTAGATCAAGCATTTCATGATATTATCATTCAAGCTTCAAAAAATAAACAGCTCATGGAGTTACTTGAAAACATAAGGACAAAAATTCATTATATGCGGATTACAATGATAAAGGGAGAATTCTACCCTTCTTTTGTAAAAGAGCATGAAAAGCTAGTTGGCTTTTTATTAGAAGGTAAGGTGGAAGAAGCGACAAATTCCATGAAGGTGCATATCCAAAAAGGCTTAAGAGGAGTATTGATGTATATTGGTAAAGTTCAGTCCAGATGAGAGAAACAACATCTGGATTTTTATTTTTTAAAAGATAAGAAATCATAAAATGAGGTGCTAATGGACAGTCGCGTCCGGCTCCAGCGCCCAGCAACTAGCCGACTTCACGAAGCAATAAAATATAGTGGGAAGAGTACCTATAGTTTACAGTCCTCTGTTGACTAAGATAATAAATTATATTAAAATATAACAAAATACTTAATATGCTGAAAATTTGGAATCAAAACACTGTCACTTCTAATGAGGTATATAAAATGAATCTGCCATCAGTAGGGGTTACCTTTCTTCCCCCTACTAATTGTTTGTACTTTAGGAAAAGGCCTAAAGACTGCAAAAGATTTGGAAATGAAGTGCTGTTACCTTAACTTATCCAGCTCACTTGTTCCAAATCTTGTAGCGGGAGCCTTGCAGTACTTTATATCTGGGGAAAAAGTGAGGTGTAGTGAAGTGAAAGAAGGTTTGTATATTGGCCAATCGAAGCAGATGACGGTAGAAGTCAAAGAGGAAATGGTAGCCCAATTCAATGGAGAAGTAATTCATCCTGTGTATTCAACAGCCTCTATGGTTTATCACATGGAATGGGTGTCAAGGCAATTACTAATTCCTTATTTAGAACAGGATGAAGAAGGAATGGGCGCTGCAGTAAGCGTTGAGCATATTGCTCCTTCGGGTGTAGGTACTACTATTCATTTAGAGGCTACTGTTATAGAGGTGAGTAAAAGAGAGCTACTGACAAAGGTTTACGTAACAAATGAGCATGGAAGGATTGGCAAAGGAAAGGTAAAACAAGTAGTCTTACCGAAAGAAGTTATTCAAGAAAAAGTGCGTATCGCAACGAAGTGAGAGGGGGATTTAGAATTGAAGCAAGTAGAACAATTGCAAGAGGTAGACCTGTTTCAAAAGATAGCGAATCACGAGCAAGTTGTTTTTTGTAATGATCGTCAGTCTGGGTTAAAAGCAATTATAGCTATACATAATACGACGCTAGGACCTGCTCTAGGCGGCACACGTATGTATCCTTATTCAAGTGTTCAAGAAGCTTTGGAAGATGCCCTTCTTTTATCGGAAGGGATGACAGCGAAATGTGCAATAAGTGACGTAGATTTTGGAGGAGGTAAGGCGGTCATCATTGGTGATCCGAATAAAGATAAATCGCCTGCTATGTTTCGAGCACTCGGTCAGTTTGTAGATTCATTAAATGGCAGATTTATCACCGGAACAGATATGGGAACAAGTATGAACGATTTTATTCATGCAGCCAAGGAAACGAAATTCATTAATGGTATTCCAGAATCATTTGGAGGAAGTGGTGATTCATCCATACCAACTGCCAAAGGCATCCTATATGCTTTAAAAGCGACAAACCAGTTTTTGTTTCATAACGATTCTCTTGATAGGGTGTATGCCATACAAGGTTTGGGAAAGGTTGGAAGAAAAGTTGCTGTACATTTGTTAGAAGCTGGTGCATTTGTATATGTTACGGATGCTAATGAAAGCGTTATCAAAAGTTTTTTAAATGAAGTAAGAGATAAGCAACATTGTATTCAAGTTGTTAGTGCAGAAGAAATATATCGAGTAAATGCTGATATCTTTATGCCGTGTGCGATAGGGGGGATTATTAATGAAGAAACAATTCAATTGCTCAACGTAAAGGCTGTGGTTGGATCAGCTAACAACCAGTTAGCATGTGACAAATATGCAGCGTCTTTGACTGAAAAAGAGATTCTATATGCGCCTGATTATATTGTTAATGCAGGAGGACTTATTCAAATTGCTGATGAGCTATATGGGGTGAATAAAGAACGTGTACTGAAAAAGGTAGCTTCTATATATGATACAATACTTCAATTATTTAAGGATGCCCAAGATGCTAATATTACTACGGTAGAAGCGGCGCGTAGGGAATGCGAGAGAATGTTAGATGAGCAGCAGCACCGAAATAATTTTTATAGTCGTAGCCGAAGACCCAAATGGGATATAAAGTAACATTTCAATTCGTGGATAGTTGTCACTTATCTCTTTATACTATATGGAAATAACTTACATTTTTCACAGGAAAGGGAACTTAGTCGCAGTTGTTCCCACCTAAATTTGTTTAGCGCACATCTTCAAACTTTAAAGCGAGTTACGCACAAGCTTATATGTAAAAAGCAATGGGAGTAAAAATAACACCTAAATCCCAATTTGTTTAAAGGCCTTTAGGTCATACTCTTGGGCTACTAAAAATCAACAAAATTCTTCACTGATTGAGATTCACTTTATTATTTCATAAAGCATGGAGTAAGTTAACGAGGTAAAACGCTGATGGAATATTGGATGCTTTACTTCTTGTTTTTTACTTTCATCAAATTATTATAAGGGAAGGGAACGAAGATATGTACCGTATAAAAGCTGTCCAATCGCCTTCGCTTCGAGAATCTCTATTTGTAACAGTGCTTATTATATGTATCATTAGTTTGAGTATCATTTTTGTAGAGGCAGCACCACATGTTCCGCTAATTATTTCTTTGCTAGTTCTTTGTGTTTATGGGATATTCAAGCGGGTTCCATACAGGCTTTTGGAGCGGGGAATTGCAGAAGGAGCCAAATCTGGAATGGGAGCAGTTTTTATTTTTTTCTTTATTGGAATATTAATTGCTGCCTGGATGGCAGGTGGAACGATTCCGACTATGATGTACGCAGGATTCCAGTTGGTGACACCAAATTTTTACTTTGTCATTGTCTTTATTGTCACTGCTCTTATTGGGCTTGTCGTCGGTAGTTCTTTAACAACGATTGCTACAGTAGGTGTTGCCTTTATTGGTATTTCTGGTGCAGTTGATGCTTCTTTAGCTATTACTGCAGGGGCAATTGTTTCTGGAGCATTTTTTGGAGATAAAATGTCACCATTATCAGATACAACGAATATGGCATCATCCACATTGCAGGTAGATTTATTTGAACATATAAAGAATATGATGGGAACAACGATTCCCGCATTTATCATTACGTTACTTATTTTTTTCTTTATATCGCCTAATCTAATAGATGCCAACTTCGAAAGAATGGCTAATTTCCAAACAGGGTTATTAAAGACTGGTTTAATTCATTGGGAAAACGCTGTGATTCCATTTCTCGTGTTACTCATTTTTTCGATTAAAAAGGTGCCAGCTATTATAACATTGGCAGCGGGGGCCATAACCGCTATAGGTATTATGTATCTTCATCAATCCCTATCTATAGGTCAGCTTTTTGGTACACTTATGGATGGATTTCATTCCGACACAGGGGTTGAGGCTATTGACGCTTTGTTAACGCGCGGTGGAATCAATGGCATGTTATTTACTATTAGTCTTGTGTTACTTGCCCTAAGTATGGGTGGGTTACTGTTTACACTCGGAATAATTCCTCGCTTACTTGTATCCATTGATCATCTTTTAAATAGAGTGTTTTCCGTTGTCTTGGCTTCTGCTACAACGGCAATTGGAATTAATGTTTTAATTGGTGAACAGTATTTATCCATTTTGTTAACGGGTGAGACATACCAACCTCGCTATGCTAAGGTAGGCTTGGAAAACAAAAATTTATCTAGAGTTTCTGAAGATGCTGGAACAGTGATTAACCCCCTCGTACCATGGAGCGTGTGTGGCGTTTTTATTACGTCCGTGTTGGGCGTATCTACTTTGGCTTACTTACCATTTGCATTTTTCTGTTTACTTTCTCCGTTATTAACGATTTTATATGGATTTACCGGTTGGACATTAACCTATACGAAGCAAAATAAAAATTTCACCAATGAAGCCATAGTAGGAGAGTAGAGGGGAATTTCTATTTTTTACACTAGGTTTTATAGTAGATGGAAAACGAGGGCTTTTTCCATAAAGAAGTGGCGATAAGTCTTCATTTTTCTAAAAAATAATGTCGTATTTCCTGGGAAATATTTTGTAGAATAATAAGTTTTTTTACACTGTAAGAAATTGTAAAAGTTTAAAGGTTTATAGTAGAAGAAAAACAAAGGCTTCTCGCCATAAGACTTGGCGAGAAGCCAAGTTTTTCTAAAATAATAAGAAAGTATAAAATTTGTTGCTTTTGGATACCGATTTAACGTAATAGCCACGTCCAGCTCCATTGCTCAGCAACTAGGCGACTTCACTCCAATGCCCTAAGCTAAGTCATCATCGGTTCGTGCCTCACCGTGATTCCTTTATCTCATTTGTTCGTTCCACTCGTTACGTTGCTAAACGGGCGCTTGCGCCTTTGTTCAATATAAGGTGCTACAAGGCGCCCACTTCCAGTATTGGAAATTAAATTCGTCAACTAACTGCGCGTCTACAGCACCTAGATACTATTTTGTTGAAGAGCTATAGGTTATACACTTGAGCTAAGGAAAGGTAAAAATTGAAAGTATTCCCATCGTAAAAACTGCAGCGTGTGCAAAACGAGGTAATTAGTCAAGTTTTTATGGATGGTGTAGCAAGCACCCCATGGACGCTCGTTACACCAATTGTCATGTAAAGATATTATTTCCAATCTTCCATGTTCCAAATGTTAGTGATCCAATTTTCATAAAATTCCCGTTCATGGGAAACAAGTATTAATGTTCCGGTATATTGTTGTAAAGCTCCCATAAGAGCGTCTTTTGTCGCAACATCTAAGTGGTTGGTCGGTTCATCTAAAATTAGCACATTGCTTTTAGCAAGCATTAGCTTGCATAACCTTACTTTTGATTGTTCTCCACCGCTAAGAGAGTGCAGCTTTTGAAAAATATGTTCTGAGCGAAGTCCGCAACGCGCTAACGTTTTTCTTATTTCTTTTTGGGTCAAATCAGGATACGCGTTCCAGACTTCTTCTAAGGCCGTATGTTTTCCGACCGCTGGCATCTCTTGTTCAAAATAAGCTGGTCGTACGCGATCGCCAATGCTTACATTTCCATTTAGGGGTTGTAGCTTTCCTAGTAATGTCTTTAAAGTGGTCGTTTTTCCTATTCCATTATGACCTGTTAAGGCGATTTTTTCACCACGTTGTAATTTTACATTTACATCAGAAAACAAGGCTGTTTCATAACCGATAGTTAAGTCTTTTGTTTCCAGTACGATGTTTGCCGGTTGTGCTGAAACGGAAAAGTTGAAAATAGGTTTTGGGTTATGGCTTGGCTTTTCCACACGTTCCATTTTGTTTAACTTCTTTTCTCTACTTTTCGCTTGTTTGGCGGTAGAGGCACGCGCTTTGTTTTTTTGAATATAGGTTTCTAATTTGCTAATTTCTTCTTGTTGTTTTTGATATTCAAGATAAATTTGTCTTCTCCGTAGTTCATATGCTTGAAGAAATTGCTCATAATTTCCCGGATATCTTGTTAATTGCTTGTGCTCAAGGTGGTAAATACATTGCACGACTTTGTTCATAAAACCTGTGTCATGTGTAATGAGAATAAAAGCATGCGGATACGTTTGTAAATAGGATGTGAGCCATGCAATATGAGCAGTATCTAAGTAGTTTGTCGGCTCATCTAATAATAAAATATCAGGCTCTTCTAGCAGTAACTTGCCCAACAATAGTTTTGTTCGTTGTCCGCCACTTAATTGACTTACGTCTGTTTCTAGCCCAAGTTGTGAAATTCCAAGTCCTGCCGCTACTTCTTCTATTTTAGCGGGAATTTGATAGAAGTCATGTTGATCTAATTTTGCTTGAAGTTTGCTATAGTGATGCAATAATTCATCTAGGTTTTCTGGTTTGGCAGAAGCCATCTTCCCTGTAATAGCTAGCATTTCTTCTTCGGCTAAAAATAAATCTTGAAAAGCTGTTTGTAAAAACTGTCTGATTGATTGACCGCTATTTAGATGGATATGCTGTTCTAAGCTTCCAACATGGGCTTTAGGGTGCCATTGTACAGTTCCTTCATCTGGGATTATATATGCAGTAAGAATATGAAACAGGGTTGATTTCCCAGCTCCGTTAGGTCCAACAAGCCCAATATGCTCTCCTTTTAGTAATCGAAAAGATATATCTTTTAATACGGTTTTGTCACCATAACTATGGGTTAGGTTTTGCACGTCTAATAAACTCATGATCATTTCTCCTTTTTGCTAATAGTTATCAAATAAATTGCTTGCAAGTACAAGGAGATAATACGCGAACGAAATGGATGATAAGAAGCTCCATTAGAGCACGTGCTTATGCTATTTATAGCATATAAAAAAGCAGAGCGCACGGCCCTGCTCAAAACTGATGAAATGAGTATATACGTATCTTTCATCATATTATATAATGAGTTCAGGTAATTATCCGCTGCTTGTAACTTGCAAGGCTTGTTTTGAAAAAAGGGCATACTTCTCCCGTCGTTAAGCACAAGCAATTTGAAGCACAGCAGATAATAACATAGATAACCTTCACTCCTTTGATTTGAAATTTAAAAATTGTACTATTAATATAGCACACTGTTATTAAATAATGCAACGATTCTTAAAATCCTTATGTGTCATTTTTGATGGTGAACCAAACTGTACTAATGGAGCGCATGCAAATTTTTTACTATTAGGTACTTATAAGAGTATAAAGGTTTATAGTAGAAGAAAAATAAAGGCTTTCGCCATAAGACTTGGCGACGAGTAAGTTTTTCTAACATATTTAGTGCTAAGTGAAACTATTATAAGAAATGCGGAAAGGAGGGAGAAGTGATGAAAAATTCTTCCAAGCGACCACAAATGAAAATTCCTAAGACAAGAGGAGAGCGAATTTGGAATGCTATTGGTTATACGATTTTTTTAGGAACAATCATCTTTGTTATATGGGTATGGAAATATATACCAAATGAAGTACCAGCTCATTTTAATAGCGCTGGTGAAATCACACGATGGGGTTCAAAGTGGGAATTGCTTATTATACTTATACCTGGTATTTTTACTGCGACATTTATGGGGGTGATGGAGAGGTACCCTGAATCACATAATTATCCAAAGCGTTTTAATGAAGCAAATGCCAAAGCTTTTTATTTGCATAGTAGAAAAATGATGAATCAATTAAAGAACATTTGTCTGATTATTTTTTCAATCATTACATTGGAAAGTATTTTTATAGCAATGAACTGGTGGGAAGGTTTAGATGCTTGGATGTTACCACTTCTTATTACATTCACTTTTTTCCCGTTAATTTTAAGCTTCATGAAACGAAGGAAAATTAAATAGTAGTGAAGGATAGCATTCATGTAAACTTTCTAAGTCTAGATCATTCTAGGCTTATTTTTAATGGTTATTATCTAATCTTGTGACTAGTTAATCGTTTTGTGTTTAAAATTGGCTTTCAGCAATAACGCGTACATTTGTGAATTTATGATCAAAATAATCCATTTTGTTGCTTTGAATGACACAATTAATAATAAACGCTATTAATATACGAAAATTATACATTAAATTTTCGTTAATTTGTAACACAATTCGTGAACATTTTTTGACAGTTTAAGTATGGGGTTGTGCTCAAAAATATGTGGGATTATGATAATTAAACGGTAATTTGTTTAAAAGCAAAATACTAATTCTAAAATATATCACAACAACATGAATCTAGGGGGAGGGGTATCTTTATGAAATTGAAATGGGCCATATTAGGAGCTCTATTCACATTAACAGCAGTACTAACTGGCTGTGAACCGTTAACGGTGCTTGATCCAAAAGGTCCACAAGCACAAACGCAAGCAGATGTGATTTGGATCTCTATTGCTATTATGGCATTTATCGTTATTACTGTATTTGTAATGCTAGTATATATACTTATCAAATATCGAGGTTCGAAACAAGCCGATTCCTATGAGCCTCCACATATTGAAGGAAATAAAATAGTAGAAAGTATTGTAGTAGGAATACCAATTATTATTGTGGCTGTGCTTTCTATTATTTCTGTACAAAGCACGTATGAGGTAGAGGCTAAGCCAGAAGGGTATGGAGATAAAGAACCATTAGTTGTTTATGCATCCTCTTCTGACTGGAAATGGCATTTCAGCTACCCAGAACAAGATATTGAAACAGTCAACTATCTTTATGTGCCAACAGATAGACCGCTAGAATTTAAGTTATATTCTTATGGACCAATAACAAGTTTTTGGATTCCGCAACTAGGCGGGCAAAAATATGCGATGTCAGATATGATTACGACATTACATTTAGCAGCTGATGTTCCTGGTGAATTTATGGGACGTAACTCCAATTTTAGTGGGGAAGGATTTGCTGAGAACACGTTTAATGTAACGGCAATGCCGCAACAAGAGTTTGATGATTGGGTAAAAGAAGTAAAGCAAACGGCTAAACCACTAACAGAAGAAAAATTCGATGAGTTATTGGAACCTGGCCATTTAGGACAATTAACATTTACTGGAACTCATCTTGGCTTTATGCCACCACCTAAAGGGCATCATGAGGGTCATGGAGCAGGTGGAGAGGATCATAGCGAGCATTCATCACATGAGAGCGAAAACGCAGAGCATTCCGAACATGATAATAATAACAATGAGCATGATCATGAATCAGATGAAGCGGCAAGTCACAACGAGTAAGCATTCCGTCGTTTTACAACAGGATTTTCCAGGAGGGAGAAGAGAGAATGGAGTTTTTTGAACGATTTGCCATACCGCATCCCAGTCCTGCCATATATGCATCTATGGTTGCTATCGCTTTAACGACCATTGCGGTCGTTGTAGGGTTAACCTATTTTAAAAAATGGGGTTATTTATGGCGCGAGTGGTTGACAACGGTGGACCATAAGAAAATAGGTATTATGTATATGATTTCTGCATTATTAATGCTATTTCGGGGTGGAGCAGATGCGTTAATGATGCGCGCACAAACGGCTGTACCTGAGAATACATTACTTGATGCACAGCACTATAATGAAATTTTTACAACACATGGTGTCGTGATGATTATTTTCATGGCGATGGCGTTTATTATTGCATTAATGAACTTTGTCATTCCATTGCAAATTGGTGCACGTGATGTAGCATTTCCACGCTTAAATGCACTTAGTTTTTGGCTTTACTTTATGGGGGCAATGCTCCTTAATATATCATTCGTTATTGGTGGGTCACCAAGTTCTGGTTGGACATCGTATTTTCCGCTTGCAGGAAATGAACTCAGTCCATCTGTAGGAACGAATTATTACATGCTTGCACTACAAATTTCGGGATTAGGTACGCTGATAACGGGGATTAATTTTATCGTAACGATTTTAAAAATGCGTGCTCCAGGTATGACATTAATGAAAATGCCAATGTTTACATGGGCTGGTTTAATTACAAACGTTATTATCGTATTTGCGTTCCCAGTATTAACGGTTGCTTTAGCAATGGGTACGATGGACCGTTTATTTGCAACTAATTTCTTTACTACGACAGACGGTGGTATGGATATGCTTTGGGCCAACCTGTTTTGGGTTTGGGGCCATCCAGAAGTATACATTTTAATACTACCTGCATTTGGTATATACAGTGAAATTATTCCAACGTTCGCTCGCAGGAATTTATATGGCTACACAACGATGGTTGTTTCCATGGTTGTTATATCTTTATTGTCCTTTGTCGTTTGGGTACACCACTTCTTTACGATGGGGCAAGGTGCGCTTGTAAATAGTATCTTCTCTATTACAACGATGGCGATTGCCGTACCGACAGGAATAAAAATATTTAACTGGCTGTTTACGATGTGGAAAGGGAAAATCCAGTTTACTGTTCCGATGCTGTATTCGTTAGGTTTTATTCCAATCTTTACGATTGGTGGGGTGACAGGAGTTATGCTAGGTATGGCTTCTGCGGATTATCAATATCATAATACGATGTTCTTAGTAGCCCACTTCCACTTAGTTATTATTCCAGGTGTCGTATTTGCTATGATCGCTGGTTTAACGTACTGGTGGCCGAAAATGTTTGGCTTTATGCTAAACGAACGAATTGGTAAATGGGGCTTCTGGTTTGTTGCTGGAGGTACAGTTCTAGCATTCTTCCCAATGTTTATCTCTGGTTTAGATGGGCAAGCACGTCGTATGTATACCTACTCGGAGGGAACAGGCTTTGGAATTTGGAATATGCTTTCCTTTGTGGGCGCCATCGGTTTAGCGATCGGTTTTGCGCTGCTTGTATACAATATCTACTATAGTACGAGATATGCGTCTAGGGACATTGGAGACGATCCATGGAATGCGCGTTCTTTAGAATGGGCAACACATAATCCAGTACCTGAATATAACTTTGCCATTACACCGCAAGTGAATTCTAGTGAGGCGTTCTGGGATGCGAAAAAACGTGGACATAAACTATTTAAAGCTGGCTACAAAGATATTCATATGCCAAACAATAGTGGTATTCCATTTATTATGAGTGTGTTTTTCTTCATCTTCGGTTTTGCGTTTATCTTTAGTATGTGGATTACGGTTATCGTTTCATTAATTGCTATTTTAGCTTGTATGACATACCGTTCCTTTGAAAAGGACGATGGTTATCATATTACTGCTGAAGAACTAAAGAAAGCAGAATCGGAATTGCGAGGTGCTAAATAATGCAAATAGATAAAACAAAACCACTGGAGTATAGCACAGAGCAAGGACGTTTAAATATTTTAGGCTTTTGGATATTTATTGGCGCTGAAGTGATGTTATTTGCTACCCTGTTTGCTTCTTACTTTACATTAGTAGATCGAACAGGAAGCGGTCCTTCAGGATCGGAAATTTTTGAATTAACGCCTGTTTTAATTGAAACGTTACTTTTATTAACAAGTAGTTTTACAATTGGTCTTGGCGTGCATGCAATGCGATTAGGTCGTACAAAGGCAATGCTGACCTTTTTCATCATCACGTTGGTATTAGGTCTTGCTTTTCTAGGTGTCGAGATTTATGAATTTGTGCATTACGTACATGTTGGTGCAGGTTTACAAACGAGTGCGTTTACTTCTATTTTATTAACGACACTAGGGACACATGGACTACACGTAACCTTTGGCCTGTTCTGGGGTGTTATGATCGTTATGCAAGTGATGAAACGTGGGTTAACACCAGCAACAGCGAATAAATCATTCATTTTCTCCCTTTATTGGCACTTTTTAGATGTCGTTTGGATTTTCATCTTCAGCTTCATCTACTTGAAAGGAATGATGTAAAATGAAGGAATTATTTCCAGCTAAACACGTATCGGGTTTTGTGTTCTCGCTCATTCTTACAGGTGTCGCCTTACTTGTTTATTTCATGGATATGTCATTTGCTGTAGGGATGACCATCCTTGTCATTACCGCATTTGCCCAAGCAACGTTGCAGTTAGTTGTTTTTATGCACGCTGGGGAATCATCTGATAAAAGATCGATTTATATTAGTGTCATATACGGAATTATTATAGCGATAGCTACAGTTTTAGGTACGCTATTAGCAATGATTTGGGGTTATGTATAAAATAGAAGAAGAGCTATCCAGATGTTGGGTAGCTCTTTTTGCTCAACATGTATAAAAGTGACTACAGGCTGAATTTTCTAGATCTCACTTGTGTTGTCGATGGATGTAGCTATAGGGACATTTCCAAACCCTGCTAGTTTGTCGTCCTTTTGCACATTATTAGTAAACAAAATGCCACCAATTAGAAGTGCTCCACAAGTAAATGAGACAATTAATTTTTTCATACTATTCCTCCTTACAATTTTAATAATTGATCATAACACTATTAGCTAACTTATAATACTGTGTAGATTTTTTATACTTCCCTATCTTTTCAAAATGCGATGCTACTAATGTTGCATAAAATATTAAGTATTGATAGAATTTTTTTTGCTTTAAATATGGTAAAAATACATCTTCTAATACTATGGTAAGTTTGTTCAACTCTCCATTTAGCAAGTGTGTATATACTTGAAGGGTGTAATGATAAAATTTATAGTATTCTTCGTCTTGAGCTAGATGTAGCGCTTCTCTCCCAAGTTGCAAATATTTTTTCGTTTGTTCGTATTCCTTATTTTGGTAGAAGTTTTTTATTAAACTGGTAATCACTTCTAATTTAATTTTATAATCTGTATCTGTAGTGTTTAGGGCGATTAAATAGTTTTCAATAGATTGTTTTGAATCTCCAATGCTAAAATAAAACATACCTAGATTAAGATAGGCTAACTGGATCACTTCTTTATTGTTGCTTAATTTACCTAGATACAACGCCTGATTATAATTTGTTAATGCAAGTTCATTCATTTTAATTCGTTGGTATGAAATCCCTAGCAAGATATGACATTGCGCACAACGTACAAAATTGTACTCTTGTTGAAACACGACCATAGCTTTGTTAGCATAATTAATCGTTTCTAATCCATTGGATAATTTGCAATATTCAATAGATATCGCATAATGCAAATCAGCAACTTCACTTTCGTTAATATCAGATAATTGAATCGCTTTCTCTGCTTGTTGATAGCAATGTAAAGATTGTTGAAATTTTTCTTTAAAGGAGTAGTAATTCCCTTTGAATTTATTCCAGTAATATTTATGCGTAGCATTAAATGCGTCGGCCATTTCGTGCAGTTCATTCATCTTATGTAAAGCACGTTTTAAGTCGCGTAAGACTACATAATAACGAATTTGATGAATTTCAAACATGATGGTTTGGTCGTTGATACTACGATTCATTACTTCTTGCAATTCTTCAAATTTAGCTATCATTTCTTGTTTATCATAACGGTCATAGAGGATGTCATACCATTGCTTACATTTTTCTTCTAATTGTACATCTGGCGTTTCGACAAGCTCAATGTCTAGACGATTGCAGAGCGATTGAATGATTTCTGGATTAGCTTTTGCTTTTTGATTTTCTATTTTTGATAAATAGGATAAAGAAACAATACCTGCTGATAATTCTTCTTGTGTCATATTACGTTTCGTTCGCTGCAATTTAATAATAGAACCTATGTCTAACAAATAGATAGTCACCTCCTAGATATGGCTTATATTAACTCCTATTATACTAGTAATTTATAATAATTTGTATTGAGAAAAAAGTGTGATTTTTATAGCGTATATACTTTAAATAAGGTTTTTTTATACTACATTTTCTTTTATAGGGAAAATGTGGGTTGTTGTTTACATAAATGGGGATTTCATCTGTATTTTTGAGAATGATAGTACAAATATATTCGTCCAAAGTTATTTACAAATTTAAAGAAAAGAAGAGAATTATGTCGTTTTTTAAAATGAAAAGATAACTAACTGGGAATGATCACTTATTTAGATGAAGTCATCTTCGTAAAATAAACGCATTTTCTTATGGAATTATTCGTTATAAATGACCACAAGTATGTGTGAAATATATCTCGAGGAAGATATTAGGGCTAATTTCTAGTCCAAAAAGAGAAGGTACTCTATTATAAAATAACATGTTAGCGTAGTGATTTTCCGCAGTGGTCACTAGCTACATTTCGCTTACATGTTTTTTAAAACAAATGTTGCATTAAAAACCAATAAAAGTCTACATAAATAGAGTTCTGGAAATAATGAGGTGATAACTATGTTGAGAAAAACTTGACACATACCTCAAATTTTACTTTACATAAGAATTTATGATATAATTGAATAGTTTTTCTGATATGTGCGAAATATAGTATGATTCAAGAATATATATGCATGAAGAAAGGCGCCGTCATATGGTAAGTGAAAGCTCAAAAAGTTTCGGGAAAATATTACAAATGCAAGTTGTTCTTATTGCCGCTTAAAGCATAAACAAAACATGTTCGGCTTTCTAGTATAAGCAAAACGATGGCGTTTATCGCTAGAAAGACTTGGCGATAGCCAAGCTTTTCTAATACAATATGAATCCTCATATTCTTCTTTTCTTACTTTTTGAGTGTTACACTATGACAAAAGCATTAAATATTCCTACAAAATAGAGGAGCGTACGTATGCAATTAAGAGAAGATATTCGTAACATAGCGATCATAGCTCATGTGGATCATGGTAAAACAACGTTAGTAGACCAGTTATTAAAGTATTCTGGTACTTTCCGTGAGAATGAGCATGTGGATGAACGAGCGATGGATTCTGGAGACATTGAACGAGAACGAGGAATAACGATACTGGCTAAAAATACAGCCATTAAATATAAAGATACGGCAATTAATATTTTAGACACGCCAGGTCACGCTGATTTTGGTGGTGAAGTGGAACGGATCATGAAAATGGTGGACGGGGTAGCATTAGTGGTTGATGCTTATGAAGGTACGATGCCACAAACACGCTTTGTACTAAAGAAAGCACTGGAACAGAAGTTGACCCCGATGGTTGTGTTAAATAAAATTGACCGTCCAAATGCGAGACCAACGGAAGTAGTAGACGAAGTATTAGATTTATTTATTGAATTAGGAGCAGATGATGAGCAGCTTGAGTTCCCGGTTGTCTATGCTTCCGCGTTAAATGGTACCTCAGGGTATGAAGCTGATGAGCAGGAAGAAACAATGGATCCGGTTTTTGAAACGATACTCGACCATATTCCTGCACCAATTGATAATCGTGATGAGCCATTACAATTCCAAATTACATTGCTTGATTACAATGACTATGTAGGTAGAATAGGAATTGGTAGAGTTGTACGAGGAACGATAAAAGTTGGTCAACAAGTTGTAATTCTGAAAAAAGATGGCACGCAAAAATCGTTTCGAATTACCAAACTGTTTGGATTTATTGGCTTGAAACGGATTGAAATTCAAGAAGCCTTATCCGGAGACGTTGTAGCAGTTGCTGGGCTAGAAGATATTAATGTAGGAGAAACGGTTTGCCCGCAAGATCATCCAGAAAGTTTGCCATGGTTGCGCATTGACGAACCAACCTTGCAAATGACGTTTCTTGTAAACAATAGTCCATTTGCTGGCAAAGAAGGGAAATACGTTACTGCAAGAAAAATTGAAGAACGCTTGTTAAAACAATTAGAAACGGATGTAAGTCTGCGTGTCGATCCAACGGATACACCAGATGCATGGACTGTATCGGGACGTGGGGAACTGCATTTGTCTATTTTAATCGAGAATATGCGCCGTGAAGGTTTTGAACTGCAGCTATCTAAACCAAAAGTAATTATTAAAGAAGTGGATGGCGTGCAATGTGAACCCGTTGAACGTGTACAAGTGGATGTGCCTGAAGAATATACAGGCCCAATTATGGAATCACTCGGTTCCAGAAAAGGCGAAATGCTCGATATGGCAAACCAAGGAAATGGACAAGTACGCTTGGAATTTAAAGTGCCTTCTCGTGGACTGTTGGGCTATGCGACTGAGTTTATGTCACAAACACGTGGTTATGGTATTTTGAACCATACGTTTGAAGGTTATGAGCCTGTTATTAAAGGGCAAGTAGGTGGAAGAAGAGAAGGTGTACTTGTTGCTTTAGAAAATGGAAAAGCCTCCACTTATGGGATTATGCAGTTAGAAGATCGGGGTGTTATTTTCGTCACACCTGGAACAGAAGTATATGCAGGTATGATTGTAGGGGAACACAATCGTGACAATGATTTAACTGTAAATATCACAAAAGAAAAGCATTTAACCAATGTCCGTTCTGCGACGAAAGATCAAACTGCGACGATTCGTAAATCACGTAATATGTCATTGGAAGAAGCCTTGCAATATTTAAATGAAGATGAGTATTGTGAAGTAACGCCTGAATCCATTCGACTACGGAAAAAGATTCTTAATAAAAATGAACGTGAAAAAGCAGCGAGAAGAAAATAAATAAATGGTTTTAACGACCGTTTTCTGGAACAGATACATGTAATACTTCTAAAACACCGAAAAAGAGGACTTTTTCGGTGTTTTTTGACACTATAGAACCCTGTAAAGCAGCTGATCGCAGGAGCTTTAACATTTAACCAAGAGTAAAATGTGCCATATGTAGAAGTGGTATGTTAAAAAAAGTGTATGTTATCATGAGTAAAGAAATCTTTATCGAACTTACATTATTCTTTTGTAACTTCAGCTACCTATTTTGTTCTCCATAAACAAAACAACTAATCAGCTGAAGTTGTAATGCCTAAATAGGACACGAGGAGTTAAGAACATGCAAAGATTATGGAAGCGCGTTCGTTTTTTGTTTACGTTTCACCGATCCATTCCTTTCTTTAAGGATTTTTTTGCGTCGAAAGAGGTAAGTTTGACTAAAAAAATTTTCTTTGTATTGCTGATCTTAGGATATTTTATTTTTCCATTTGATATTATCCCTGATTTTATCCTAGCATTTGGGATTATTGATGATGTGTCCATTGCTATATTTTTATTGCAATGGATGGTAAAAATGGCACCAGCAGCAATGAAGGAAAAATACTCTTTTTAAAGTAGCAAAACAGTCACAGCCCTTATTTTAGATGAGAGACGCGGAGCATCCGTTTAGTAGTTTAGCGAATGGAACGAATCAACGTAGAGATGAAGGAATTATGGGAGGTAATGAACCGATGATGACCTATCGTAGAGCAATGAAGTGAAGTCACCTAGTTGCTAAGCGATGGTGCCGGACGTAAGTCTTCGGTTATTTCGTTAGCCACAAGCACCTGACTTTATACTTTTGTATAAAAACCGCCTTATTTTCATATTAGACGGTGACTTGAAGGGTCATACTTAATGGTTTCTTAAACGATAAACCTGTAAAAGAAGCAGACATCTTGGTTAGAAATATCTGCTTTTCGTTTATCTAAAAAGGTTTGTCAGTAAGCGATAGAATTTATTCGTTACTTTCTTCATCATCGTCAGGAATGTATTTAGTAAAATAAGCAGCACAAATAAGGAAGACAAAAGTAAGCCCCCAGGAAACAACACCACTCCATTGGGTATTTATTCTTAATCCAACTACTAAGATAACTGCACTTAAACCAACAAAAAAAACTGTTAAGTAACGTTTCACGAACAACACCTCAATTACAAACTTCAACCTACCTTATCCTATGGAAAAGTATAAATTTCTAATCTTCATGGAATAGGTAAGATGGCAGCTTTTCCATAACCATTTGACGCTAAACCAAATTTATAAACAATCAGTGGGGATGAAAGAAAATCATTCCTGATTGAAGATTCACTTTATATGTACATTGTAGCATGTGAAATTGAAAAATGAACCTAAAATATCATGCAGAAGCGTGTCAATGTTCCACTTGAAGTGGATGCGTTTATTTCGCACTATAGGAAGTATATCGTTTTTAGGGTTTATCGTATAAGCAAAACGACGGCATGTCATCGTCAACAAAATTGACGTAAATCCCAGTAAGATATAAGGTGCTGTAAGACGAACGCTTTAACTATGGAACTCCGAGATAGTAAGCAGTATTTCCTAAAAATGAGGCTGTTGCACAATCAGGTAATTGATTGTGTAACAGCTTTTTTGTGTATACACAAAAAAACAGACCACAAAGGGCCTGTTCTCATGTATTATTAATTTATGACCAATAAACAAATAACACAAACCCAGTATACGCAAACTGCAGCAAATTATCAATTATATTTACCGATGGATGTAGAAGAAATGATTCCTATGGATGATTCGGTCCGGCTCCACTGCCTCTTATGTGAAAGGATGGATTATAGAGAACTACTACAGGCATACGCTTCCAAAGGGAGAAAACCAGCAGTCGATCCAGTCATTCTATTTAAGGTCATTACTACGCAGCCTCGCAAAAAATCTACTCTTCCCGAGGGATAGAAAAAGCATGTCGTCGGGATATCAATTTCCGTTGGCTTCTTCAAGGGTATGCAGCTCCTGATCATTCTACTATCAGTCGTTTCAAGCAAAAATATCTGACCGATACGGTGATGGAACAGCTCTTCTTTCAACAAGTCGTGTGGCTTTATCAACAAGAAGCGATTACCGGTGAAACCATCTATATCGATGGCACCAAAATCGAAGCGTATGCCAATCGGTATTCTTTCGTATGGAAAAAGGCAATCACCAAACATGAAGCCAAGATGTATACCAAATGGCAAGCCCTGCTGGAACAGATCAATACAACATACTGTCAGATTTTCACCAGTCCTTACGAGACCTTTTTAGAAGATTTGAAAAAAGTGCTTGTTTTCCTGGAGAAAGTAAAAGCGAAAGAAAACATCACGTTCGTTTATGGAAAGGGGAAAAGAAAAACGGTCCTTCAACGTTATCATGAACAAGTAAAGGAAATGCTTCAACGTAAAGAACACTACGATACTTCCAATCAGATTATGGGAGAGAAACGAAACAGTTATTCTAAAACAGACCATAATGCCACGTTTATGCGAATGAAAGATGATCCTATGAGGAATGGTCAACTCAAACCAGCTTATAATGTCCAAGCTGCCGTGGATGCGGAATTTATCGTTGGGATCAATGCGTTTTCCGATCGAAACGACACAACAACATTGATTCCAATGCTTCAATACGTAAAGGAACATCTTCCCTTTACCTATCGCAACATCGTCGCAGATTCTGGATATGAAAGCGAAGAAAATTACGTGTATTTAAAGAAGCAAAAACAGACAGCCTATATCAAGCCGCAAAATCATGAACGCAAGAAAAAAGCTTCTTTCAAAAAGGACATCAGACACCGAGAAAACATGGCTTATGATAAAAGCACAGATACCTATACCTGTGCCAATAACCAGCAGCTGCATGCCATTAGAAACTACACGCGAACCTCGCAGACTGGCTATCAATCTCAGGTAACCGTCTACGAATGTGAAGATTGTACAGGTTGTCCGCTCAAAGAAAAATGTACAAAAGCGAAAGGGAATCGCCAACTGCATGTAGCCAAGGAATTTCTGGCATACCGGGAAACAGCGCAAGAAAATATTCTAACAGAAACAGGCACACTGTACCGTATGAATCGTTCCATTCAAGTGGAAGGAACGTTCGGCGTACTGAAGGAAGATTATCATTTGAAGAAATTTCGTACGCGAGGAACAGGTAATGTACGAAACGAACTTTTNATTTTTTAGAAGATTTGAAAAAAGTGCTTGTTTTCCTGGAGAAAGTAAAAGCGGAAGAAAACATCACGTTCGTTTATGGAAAAGGGAAAAGAAAAACGGTCCTTCAACGTTATCATGAACAAGTAAAGGAAATGCTTCAACGTAAAGAACACTACGATACTTCCAATCAGATTATGGNAATATGCATTTTGCGACAGCTCCATACACTTGATTCAAACATCTACATACAGTGTAATAGGAGTTATTGACCAGCAACGTCGCGCTTTGTAAAAACAATCCATGACAGTAACATGAAAATGGCATAGTATACGACTAATACGGCTATAGAAAAGCCCATCGTATTATCTTCAAGCATGAGGAAGTTTCCATCCATATATTGGCTTAAGTCTGTGTGCGCGAACAAAATATATTTCGCCCATTCTTTATCAGCGAAGAAAGTAACAATGGAGCTTGCCCCCATCATAAGGAAGATAGCAATACCTATTGCCAATGAACTATTACGGAAAACAGCAGAGATCATAAACGCAAACGTAGCCATCATTACCAGATTCACAAGTTTGAAACCAAAGCTAGTAAATATATTAGCTACTAGCGATACGGTTTTAAAACCATCTTCTCCTTCTACCACAATAGAAGGGTTCCAGTCGCCAATTCCAAAGAAGATTGCTCCAAAAATCCACATGAGTACGAGTGCGAATAGTGCTGTATAAAGGGCGAATAGTAAGACGGTAATATATTTGGATAATAGGATGCCACTTCTCCTGATGGGACGAATTAATAATAATTTAATCGTGCCCCAGCGAAATTCGTTAGCAACAATTCCAGCAGCAATGATAATCGTTAATAAACTAACAATCGATAGCAAAGATATATTTTCATTAACAAATGTCCAAGCTGTATATGGAGCTGGTTGAATATCATTTTCCAAGTAATAATTATTTTTGGTAATGGTGGAATTATTGTAGTCTTCCACACTTCCCATACCTTCTAGTTCTTCCATATCTTTTTGTAATTGTTCATTTTCTTGTTTTAACTCTTCACGCCAATTTTCATCGTCATACTCGCTTTTTAGCCCATCTAAACTATTGGTTAATAGAGCTGAACCCAATATAAGAACGGCTAAAATAATATACATGATCCAAGTTGATTTACGAATAAAAATTTTCCCTTGTTCATTTTGAATTAGTTTTAACATTCTACTCAATCGTATTCTCTCCAATCAGTTCAAAGAATTGATCTTCTAGTGTGCCTTTTGCAACATTGACTTGATAAATGTCACAATCATTTTCTACTAATCTTTTAACAACTTCTGGAACTTGCTCTTTTTTACAGCGAAAAGATAAATTACCATCAAGTTCAACGGATTCCAGCTGGAAAGCTTCATTTAAGGTTTTCATTGCCTTATCCATTGGAGTAACTTCAATATGATGAATTACTTCTTCTTTGTCTGTTTCCTCACCGACGTTTTGAATTTTAATGATCTCTCCGTTTTTAATGACACCGATACGATCACACATTTGTTCAATCTCAGAAAGCAAGTGACTAGAGATAATAATTGCCACGTTCTCTTCTTGGGCAAGTTTACGTATATGATCTCGTATTTCTCTGATGCCGGCTGGATCTAATCCGTTTGTTGGCTCATCCAAAATGAGTACGGACGGATTATGTAAAAGCGCTTGCGCTATTCCCAGTCGTTGGCGCATTCCTAAAGAATATCTACCGACCTTTTCATTAATTGCTTTTTCAAGACCGATGAATTTGACTACTTCATGTATCCGTTCTTTTGTTACGCCTGGCATCATCCGAGCATAGTGTTTTAAGTTTTGCCAACCAGTTAAAAACGGGTACATTTCCGGATTTTCAACGATGGCACCGACTTCTCGTACGGCATCTTTAAAATTGGATTTTATGCTGTTTCCTTGGATCAGGACGTCGCCCTCTGTAATACTCATTAATCCAACCATCATACGGATTGTGGTCGTTTTACCAGCCCCATTTGGTCCGATGAAGCCAAATACTTCCCCCTTTGGAATGGAAAAGGATAAGCCTTTAATAATTTCTTTTTTGCCAATTGTCTTTTTCAAATTGACTAATTCCATTGCAGCTGAAGACATTATGTAACCTCCAATTTATTTAGTTAATAGTACGTACGATAGAAGTGACAAATTTGTTTCAAAAAATCCCCAGTTTGTTCAAAATATTATTTGAACAAACTGGGGAACGTGATAAAAAGCTTAATCTTTTAGTTCGGGATTATTGTACTTTGCTTCTTTTACGCGCGTCTGACGATACCCACCAGCGATATCAGCTTGTTTGAAGTCTTTGCTGTAGTGAACTTCTTGCGCATCTGTTAGCTGTTTATTTTTAGTTGGTTGATATTGCGTTTTTCGCATGTAAAAATCCTTTCTATAAACATTTCTTATGGCTTATTTGAGTAAAATAATTAGTTTTGCTATTGTTACTCATATGTTAACCATTCCCTAATTACAAAAAATCAAACATAGAAAAGAAATTTGCGTTATAATGTGGTAGGATAATGTGCTCATACAAAAATGATGAAATGGAAGAAAAATAAAACAACTAGAGCATGCAAAGGAGCATATAAAATGAAACGAAAAGGCATTATTTTCATAGCTGTTTTTCTAATTGCGTTTAGTTTACTTGCAGGATGTAACGATACTACGGCTAGTGAATCTAAAGGGCATGAAAAAAAGGCGGCAAAAGTAGATAAAAAACACCCCCCGAAACAAGAGATTTCTATTGCTGCAATTGGAGATATGCTAATTCATAGTCAAGTGTATGAAGATGCAAAAACGGAGACAGGATATGATTTTACACCAATGCTAAAAGAAGTAAAACCGTACCTTGAGGATGCTACGATAACCATTGCAAACCAAGAAACGATGATTGGCGGAGAAGCGATTGGCTTATCTTCTTATCCAACATTTAATAGCCCGTTTGAGGTAGGGGATGCTTTAAAAGATGCTGGCGTTGATGTTGTAACATTAGCGAACAACCATACCCTTGACAAAGGGGAAAAAGCTATTCAACGTGCTATCGAGCATTGGGAAAAAATTGATTTGATGTATACAGGTGCTTATAAAAATGAAGAGGATCAATCTAAACTGCGAATCCTCGAAACTGCAGAAGGCATCGATGTAGCTTTTCTTGCTTATACGTATGGAACGAATGGAATTCCTGTTCCTGAAGGGAAAGACTATCTAGTAAATGTAATAAATAAAGAGCAGATGGCAAAGGAAATAGAAAAAGCGAAGCAACAAGCTGATGCCGTCATACTAAATTTACACTTTGGAACGGAATATCAAATGCTACCAAATGAAAATCAAAAGGATCTAGCACAATTTGCTGCTGACCAAGGAGTGCATGCAGTCATTGGTCACCACCCGCATGTGTTGCAGCCTGTTGAATGGGTTGAAGGAAAAAACGGCAATAAAACGTTTGTTGCGTATTCATTAAGTAACTTTTTATCTGGACAGGACGAGCTGTATCGTCGATTTGGCGGAATTTTGAAGTTTACTTTAACGAAAAGTGAGAATGAAGAAATAGAGCTTCATACACCCGCATTTTTACCGACCTTTGTTCGTTACAAGGATGAAGCGGACTATCAAGTGGTACCAATGAAACAGGTGACAGATAAAGAATTAGAAGGTGCGAAAAACTATTATAAAGAGATAACGGGTCATATGCGGAAGTGGTTGCCAGAGTTAGAGATTATTGAACCGTAAACGTGCTGAAGGAAGAGGTGGGGGTTTTTTGCAAACATATCCTTGGTTTTTCTTGGATAGTGGTTGATTGTAAATGAGTAACTTGACACGGCTTGAAATAGTGTTTCTTTTGGGAGTGTCGGTTTGACCCTGACTACCAGTACTTATCTTTTATTAGTAAGATAATCAATTAATCATAAATATACAGAAATATCAACGTTTCTCACATTGTGGGAGACGTTTTCTTAACGGTTTCGTAAATCTTTCAGCCCGGTTAAATAAAAACGGCTCATAAGTTTAGTTTCCCGACCACCAAATCACAACATAGAAGGGGGTATGTCCGATAAAGACAGGAATAGTTTAGCACATACAACATGGAATTGTATGGAAAGTATAAAAAAGATTTTTGGGCAGATAATTCGAGATGTGAACGAAAAGGTGTAGTTACTCATGATGCAAATACTTGTTCATCACATTCATATGTTGGTAAGTATACCACCTAAATGAAGTGTATCCCAATTTATGGGTTATTTAAAAGGTAAAAATATCCACATGATTTTCGATCATCAAGCCAATCTTTTAATAACATAATATTCTGATATGTTATTTTTGATCTACTATCCATGGGAATAATTGTTATGTTCAGGTATAAAGAATTGTCAGTCTTCATTAACATATCATTTATTTTATTCGCAGTGTATATCGTATTTTACTTATTTCTATTTATTAAGAATGAATTAACTGGTAAGGAAATTCATTAAATAGGTTTATTTGAAAGCGAAAAAGAGGCCACTTTATAAAGTAGCCCCTTTTTCGCTTTTAAGCAACTATAAAAATAACTAGAATAACCCTGGAAGTGGATTCAAGATAGTTATAAACTTCATTGTCGTCATCTAATACTTTATATAAAATATTGATTTGTAGTAGAGTCTTCAATAAAATGATCTTTATTTTATAATGTTGCTCACTTCCATCTTCAAAATAAATAAATTATTACAAATGTGCCTTACAAAGTAGCTTATACGAATATTTTACAAACTTCAACTATAAAATACAACCGATATTTGATATGATTATTTTACCCGTGTTTGCATGAACGAGTAACTTGAAAAATAAACTAGTATATGCAAAAAGCAAAACGAATAGGTTTTTACGGGATAAATTTGAAATAGATTGTATTATAAAAAGGTTTATATACTGCTTGCTTGCATTTGCAAGTTTAGTAGGAAAATTGATGAACTATGGAAAGGTGATTAAACAGTATGGAATGGAAGAATATTTACCGAGGTATGATAATGGGAGCCAGTGATGTTATCCCAGGGGTAAGCGGGGGGACCATGGCTGTATTATTAGGTATATATGATCGACTCATTGCAGCGATTAATGGATTTTTAAGTAAGAATTGGAAACAACAATTAGGATTTTTAGTTCCACTAGGAATGGGTGTTGCCATTGCAATATTAACATTAAGCCATGTGATTAATTGGTTGTTTAAACATTACGCCGGACCGACACAGTTCTTTTTTTTAGGGCTAATTCTTGGTATATTGCCATACTTGTTTTATAAAGCAAATGCTAGAAAAACATTTAAAGGAAACCATATTTTGTTATTGCTAATAGGAATGGTTCTTGTTGGGTCTATGATGTTCTTAAATACAGGAGAGCAAACGATTATTACAAACTTGACTACTTCAACGTATCTATTGTTGTTTGCTTCTGGAATTATTGCCAGCAGTGCTATGATTTTACCAGGAATTAGCGGCTCATTTTTATTATTAATTTTTGGTGTCTATCGAACTATTACAAATGCAATTACGGAATTTAAACTCGACGTGTTGGTTGTTACTGGTTTAGGGGTTTTAATTGGACTCGTCTTCATGAGTAAAATGGTCAATTACTTTTTCAAAAGATATACGATCGCTACGTATGCTATCATCATTGGTATGGTAATTGGTTCCATTTTTGTCGTATTTCCAGGTTGGCCTGCTTCAATAAATTTAGGTTTGCTTAGCATCGGTGCTTTTGCAGCAGGTCTTACTGCGGCTTATGTATTAGGAAGAGTCGAGTATGTGTAAGCAGATTATAAGACAAATAACCGAAGAGACGCTACAATGAACATTAGCTACGGAAGGGGGATGAAAGAATGGAACGTTTAACAACGGAAGCAGCTTTTCAAGACACAATTAAAAGTGACAAGCCTATCATTATTAAATTTTACGCCGATTGGTGTCCAGACTGTAAACGATTGGACATGTTTATTGGTGATATAATGGACGAATTTAATCAATATACATGGTATGAGATAAACAGTGATGAAGTGGAAGGTATTGCTCAAAAATACGATGTGATGGGCATTCCAAGCATCCTTATTTTTCAAAATGGCGAGAAAAAGGCTCATCAGCATAGCGCCTATACGAAAACACCGGAATCGGTTAGAGAATTTCTTGAGCAACAATTAGGTTAATACCAAACGCGTGGGGCACCCGTTCAGCAACGTAGTGAATGGAATACATTAACGAAAGATAAAGAAATTATGTCACTAAAATAGGGGTATGCCGACGATGGGAAGCAAGCCCGTTTTTAGGGACCTTCCTCTTAGCCACGAACCAATGATAACTTTGCTTAGGGCATGAGGTGAAGTGTCCTAGTTCTGGGCGCTGTAGCCAGACGTGGCTATTTTGATTTTATAATTTCCCATACAATAAAAAAGAGGCTATTGCTCCAGGCGATAAGCCTCTTTTTCTATGTGAAGGATCGCATTGCTCAAAGCTACGATCTTTATTAGGAGAAAGTAGTTGTAGAAAAGCATTTTCATAGAAACCGATAATTCCCCAAATGATAACTTCTAAAGCCGTGCAATACGAGTTAATGCAACGTAAAAGACCAAGTGCTTTGGGGTTCTTCTATATATAATGTTGTATTGGCTAATAATAACTTCGATTTGGCGGGAAGTTTATAGTACGTAGAAAGAAGCTTATTCATTAGATTTATGTTTACCTGTTCAATAATTTGTTCGTTTATAAAAGAAGTAGGATGTGATTTCTCATAACCTTTTTCCCATTCAATAAGAAAGGGCATTGGATCATCTGCTTGAGGAAATAACATTTTCCAAGTTAAGGGTGTGCCATCCGATTTCTCTCGCCTTCCTGGTATAGGCCCAATTGCAGGAATAGATGCTTGTTGGAAATAGGCATGGAAATCTTCCATGTCATTCGTTCTGAATGCGATTTGCACCACTCCTTCTTTATCTTGTTCTAGCTCTTGGACAAGTTGTACGATTAACGGATTACTCGCTTTTTTTGCTCGTTGTTCATCAAAAACGCCAAGCCATTCTATGTAGCAATCATTGGCAAAATAAGCTAAGTAATTATGTGTCCCCCAATTTTTATGCTCTCCTCCTGGAACAATTTCTACATGATATTTGCTAGAAAAATCCTTTGCTGCTTGCTTGGGATTCTTTGCACCAATAACGATATGATCTAATGCCAGCATAATGATACCCCTTTTCTTAACTTGATTAGTTTTTAAAGCTGATTCAGTTACACAAAAGGAAGAATCGTCGTAATTTTAAGGATTCTTAGTCCCACACGTATCTTTACATAACATTTCTTCATGCTTTGTACGATTTTCCATATTATCCAAGAAAACAGTCTTTTGAATATTCTGCTACAACTAAGTATAATAGAAAAAAATGAACTTTGGAAGGAAGATGGAAAATGAGTAACCCAGTATTAAAAGAATTCCCGCATGAAATCCATACAGAGAGACTACTTATTCGTTTGCCTCTTCCAGGAGATGGAAAAGCTGTTTATGAAGCCGTTCAATATAGTAGACGAGAATTAAAGCAATGGCTTCCTTTTGCTCAAAAAGAGCAAACATTAGAAGAAACCGAGGTAAATGTACGGGAAGCACAAATTCAATTTTTACAACGAGAAGATTTACGTTTTCATATTTTCGATAAACATACGAAAGTGTTTTTAGGTTGTACGGGGTTACATCGAATAGATTGGAGCATTCCTAAATTTGAAATTGGTTATTGGGTTGACACTAGACATCAAGGGAAGGGGATTATTTCAGAGGCGGTTAAAGCTTTAATGACTTTTGCTTTTGAAGAATTAGGTGCAAATCGAGTGGAAATACGTTGTGATGAAAAAAACGAGCGTAGTCGGGCAATTCCTGAAAAGCTAGGTTTCTCATTAGAAGGAATTCATTATCATAATGCAAGAAGTGTGGACGGCATAAACTTATGCAATACTTGTGTGTATGCTAAATTAGAATAGAAACAGACAGATTGGTAAAGATTTGATATGTTAAAAGAGACATCAATCATTCAAATTATTCTGCGGGATGCATTGCGTACACTTTTTAAATATAGATAGAAATCATACAAAGCAGGTGGAGAAATGGAACAACCACGTATATTAATTGTAGAAGATGAACAGAAATTAAGTAGAGTGCTGCAATTAGAATTAGAATATGAAAATTACAAAACAGAAGCGGTATTTGATGGAAAAGAAGCGTTAGCAAAGATGGAACAGCAGAAGTGGGATTTAGTGTTGTTGGATATTATGCTTCCAGAATGGAGTGGGTTAGAAGTATTGCGTAGAGTGAGAAAATTTGACCAAACAACACCAATCCTTTTGTTAACGGCTCGCGATCAAGTACATGATAAAGTGAGTGGTCTAGATTTGGGGGCAAATGACTATATTACGAAACCTTTTCAGATTGAAGAACTATTAGCAAGAATTCGTGTACATTTACGGAATCCGATAAAAAAACAAACAGAGGATGAACAGGTTGGAGTTGGAGATTTACTTGTACATGTAAAGAGCAGAGAAGTCACTCGTGGAGAGAACCAAATTGAATTAACACCACGCGAGTTTGATTTATTAGTCTGCTTATTAAAGAATAAAAATATTGTCCTAACGCGTGAGCAGCTGATCGAACAAGTTTGGGGCTTTGATTACTATGGAGATACCAATGTCGTCGATGTTTATATTCGCTATTTACGGCAAAAAATAGATAAAGGCTTTGACCAAGCTTATATTCAAACCGTTCGCGGAGTTGGCTATACGATAAAGGATATGGAAACATGACATTAAAAACAAAAATTCAACTATTCACAGGCATTTTTATGCTTATTCTTACTCTGATTATAAACACTGCTATTTATATGTTGTTTTATAAAGTTTCTGCAGATGGTGACTTACAAAATTTAGCTGATCAGACGGAGCAATTAGTAATAGCCATGAAAGAACAGCCAGATGTTATTTCTAACAAATTATTTCGCTCGTTTGCACCGGCTGAAGGAATGATTCGGGTAGTCGATCAAGATGGAACCATATTTATTTCTGCTCAACAATCAGTACAATATGATATTCCACTTGACTTTAGCTCCAATGAGTCACAGGCTATCGTGAAGCAAGGGAGTGAGCCTGATGTTGCTGTTATCTCCAAACCAATTATTTGGGGAGCAGGGGAACGCGCAGGGGAAGTAGTAACACTTCAGGTTTCCACGCAGTTAACGCATTTGAATAGTACGATGCGGACGTTATTTACGGTTCTTTTAATTGCTACGGTCTTCATGTTAGTGCCTATCATTATCGGTGGGAATGTACTCAGTCGATTTTTATTAAATCCGATTAAATCTTTAATTCAAACGATGCGGGAGAACATACAAGAAGCTACTTGGAAGAAGATTGATGTTCAAAATCGCTCCAAAGATGAATTGTATGAAATGGAAAAAACATTTAATGCAATGATTGACCATCTAAAAGATAACTTTGAGAAACAGGAGACATTTGTATCGGATGCTTCTCATGAACTAAAAACACCTATTTCCATTGTGAAAAGCTATGCACAGTTAGTGAAAAGAAGGGGAACGGACAATCAACAGCTCGTTCAAGAATCGATGGAGGCAATCGATTCTGAAGCAGATCGAATGGGAAAGCTAGTTGAACAAATGCTAGCATTAGCAAAAAACAAACATCATGCAGCTAAGGAACAAGTGCATATAGTTGCGTTATTAGAAGAGACAGTAACTACTCTCCAAATAGCATATACGAGGGAGATTACCTTTAAGAAGGATGTAAGTGATGAAGTTGTGCTAACAGGAAACAGGGATCAATTGGAGCAAGTATTTTATATCTTGATTGATAATGCTTTGAAATATAGTGAAGATAAGGTTGAGATAGGTATAGAATTGGAACATAAACAGGTGCTTATTAAAGTTCGTGACTATGGTTCAGGTATTCCAGAGGCAGAACAAGCACGCATTTTTGATCGGTTTTATCGTGTGGATAAAGCGAGAAGCAGAGATACTGGCGGGACGGGGCTTGGTTTATCTATAGCTGCTGCCATTGTAAAAGAGCATCAAGGCGAAATTACGGTGCAAAGTAAGGTTGGGGAAGGTGCTACGTTTGTTGTCACTTTTCCCATTGTCTAAAACTTAATCTCCACATGCAATCTCAGCAAATTTTAATGTTACTAACAGGAGTTTCTCAGCTTAATGAATTATTCTAAAGAAAAGGCTGAAGGAGGGTGGCTATGAAAAGAAAAAAGATGTGGGTTATTATAGCCAGTGCAATAGCAGTAGTTGGCATTGGTTTTACTGTTGTTTATTTTGGAGGTACTGCTTCCAAAGCGGCTATTACGAAGGTGGAAGCAGAGAAAATTATTTCAAGCCAATACCCTGGATCGATAGAAGGAGATATTCAAAAAGAAGAAAATAACGACTACTATGTTGCAAGTATAGAGAATGAAGGAAAACAGTATGAAATAAAGATTCATGAAAAAACTGGAGAAGTTATCCAATTAAACGAAGTATCTGCTGAAAATAAAGCCGATCACAATGCCTCTGAGCAAAAAGAAAATAACGTTACAAAAGGAACAGAAAATAGTGAGCAGGGGAGTGAACCAGACAAAAAGCAAGATAATAATGCTGGACAAAATGTTGTCATAAGTGAAGAAAAGGCGAAAGAATTAGCTTTAGAGGAATTTGCTGGTACGTTTGATGAAATAGAACTAGATGAAGAAGATGGACGCTTTGTCTATGAAGTAAAAATTGTTCATGGGGAAGATGAAGCAGAAATCACGATTGATGCATTTACAGGGGAAATCTTGTTTACAGAAATAGAAAGAGAAGATTAACTTATATGGTTAGGGCATTAGCGTGAACGAGGTATTCAAAAAACGCAAAGTGAAAATGTATTAACAGATTATATATGAAAGAAATCGTTCACAGTTCCAGCTATAGTCGGTAGATACCTATTCTTTTGACAAGGAATTGGGGTTATCAAATTTTAAAAAGAAAAATAGCCCTTACCCATTTTTATGGTGGTGGTAACCATCATCTTAGAGAGAACAGGGGGCTATTTTTTTGTGTTTACACTATAGGAAAGTATAAAAGTATAAAGGTTTATAGTATAAGAAAAACTATGCCATTCGCCATAAGACTTGGCGACAAGCCAAGTTTTTCTAAAAATAGCAACAACAACTCAAATAACACGAATTTTCTACTATTCCTTAGTCGGACCGACTACGATTCCATATATCCAGCTTGTCTTTGCAAAGCCCTTTATTCATGAAGAACATTCGATACGCAATTCAAAAAGTAATCTAGTGGTCTTTAGCACGACAATCAAATTCACTAGTAACTAATTCTTTTCTTAGTAAATTCTAATCTTGTTCACAAGGTTCTCTTATTCCTTATGGTTATGATAGAACTAACAACAAACAAGGAGTGGATAAGAATGAAAAAGAAATTAGGGATTATTATCGGAACAATAGCTGGTGCTGCGATTTTGGGTACTGGAGTATATTATTCTAATGCAGATGAAGCAACCCCAAAGCTGGATGGAGATAAAATTAAGAGTATGGTGCAAGAACAATACGATGGTCAAATCACTGAATTTGAATTAGAGACGGATCGCCATAAAGCAGTGTATGAAGTGGAAGTAACAAACAAAAATGTGGAATATGATTTAGAGCTTGATGGGGACAGCGGAGAAGTGTTGAAAGAAAACAAAAAGGAAATCAATCAAACGAAAAATGGGAATAGCGAACAAGCGCAAATAAATGCAGTTAAAGAAGAGTTGATATCTATGGAAGAAGCGAAAAGCATTGCCAAGAAACAATTTGATGGCAAAGTAATGAGCATGGAACTAGATGAAGATGATAACCAATTTATTTATGAAATAGAGCTTAGAAATGGAAAGAAAGAAGCGGAATTTGAGATTCATGCTGAAAATGGAGAAATTCTGAAGCAAGAAATTGAAATAGAGGATGATCATGACTATTAGGATACATGTCTAGTCGGTAAATGGAACAAGAAAGCGACCGAAATTCGTGTGCGATCGTTACACTTATGCCAAAGCTTTAACTTGGCTTGAAATGTTCATATCCCTAAAGAAGGTGCTGTATGACACCCGCGTTTCTAGACAACGCTAAGAGGTAGATAACAGCACCTAAACTTTTAAAAGAAGTCTTAATGTATACAAAACGACACATAATGAGTAGCGTCATAGGAAAAGATCTGTTGAAAGTGTCTACGCTTCAGCTGTTACCTTGAAATTATCTGTTACAGTAGCGTCTACCGTTTGATTTTTTTCAAAATACGCTCGGATTAATTCTACAGCATCTTTTTGAATTTCTTTCACTACAGGTTTATTTTTAAACATGGAGTAATCACCGCCACCACTTGCTCTGTAGTTATTTAATACGACATGATAGTTCTCTTTTTCGGTAATGGGCTTACCATGATAGCATAATTTCTCCACTCTATTTCCAATAGGTTTGGCTACATTTATCGTGTAGGTAACCCCCTCCCACATATCATAGTTATAATGCTGCGGTTTTGGTTTTTCAAAAGCTGGATTCACCACAATGGCACCATTTTCATTAAGCGTGAAATAAGCAGCACTTTTTTCCAATGCGGCTCGAATATCCGCACCCTGCAATTCCAAAACGACTAACGTATTCGGATACATATAATTGGCGACAACATCACGCATGGTAACGGTTTGGCTAAAACCTTTCGAGTCATTGTTTAACAAGGCGGTTACAGAAATATCTGCACCACTTGCTTCCATTTGTACTTTTTGAATAAATTCAATAAACGGATGTTTACGAGTCCGAGCTTGCAATGGATCATCAATGGTCATATCCCCTTTAATATAGCCAACAGGCTGATCAAGCCATTGTTGGGTGGAGGCTTCTACTTCTTTCGTTAAATGGACAATCTCTTGATCGGGAGGAGTTTGAGCTAAATTATGCAAGCTTGCTTTCTTATCAATAATTTGCCACCCTGCAGCAGATTTTGTAAATTGAGTATCCACTTTACCATAGAGAGTGGCGTTATTTCCAGGCTGAATAACTAATACATCATGAACGGTGCCTGTAAGCTGGCGGTGTTGATGGCCTGTTAACAGAACATCAATACCTTTAATTTGACATATGGCATAGCCTTGATTTTCTCCAGTTAGTGTTTCTGTAGCCTCTCCTGTATGAATATCACGTTCAAATCCGCCATGGTAAGAAACAACGAGTAAATCAGGCTGCTCCTTTTTATGGATAGAAGGAACCCATGTTTTTACTGTCTCATATGCATCTCTAAAGTGAATGTCTGCAATATGTTCTGGAGATTCCCAATTTGGTATGTAATGCGTTGTAACCCCTAAAATGGCAACTTTAATTCCGTCCTTTAGCGTCTTTATCATATATGGAGGACCGTATTTTGGCTCTTTTGTTTCTGCATCTAACACATTTGCAGCGAGCCAAGGAAAATCGGATTGCTTCATTGCAGCTTGTAAGATAGATTGACCAAAATTAAATTCATGATTGCCAATCACAGAAGCGTCAATGTTAATTTTGTTCATGGCCTGAATGATCGGGTTTACTTCATGAGGGTGTTCTTTCACATAATGCGTCATTAAAGGAGTGCCTTGAATAAGGTCTCCATTATCAAGGACGATGACGTTATCATGCGTACTACGAATTTGTTTAACTGCAGTTGCATATCTTGCTAGTCCATTTGCAGATTCTTCATTTGTGCCATAATTAATCGGCATAATGTGGCCGTGAATATCACTTGTATAAATAAGGCTTACGTTGACAGACGTATTGTTCAAAGGTAAGCATCCTTTCCATGTAACTTATAGGAATAAAATTTTTGGGTTTATCGTATAAGAAAAATGATAGCTTGCGCCATAGAACTTGGCGACAAGCCAAGTTTTTCTAACAAGATAAGCAAGTATAAAATCAGGGGCTTATGTATACAAAATAACCCAATAAGCCATGTCTGGCTCCAGCTCCCAGCAACTAGGCGACTTCACGAATCGTCTTACGATAAGTCATCATTGGTTCGTCCTAAATAGGAAGGCCGACTAAAGACGGGCTTGCCGGAGGGCGCCGGCATACTCCTGTTGCAGGAGCATGATTCCTAAAACTTTAGTTGATTCGTTCCAGTCGCTACGTTGCTAAACATGCGCCCTGAGCCTTTCTTTTCTTCATGTAACTATGGGAAATAGCCCCACAAGGAATCTGTGGGACTGTATAGAAATAACTATACTATTTTCCGACGAATTCGCGCGGAAAGAAAGTCAATCACCGTAACAACGATAATAATGGCTAGTAAAATTAATCCCATTTCATTCCAATTTCTGTTGCTGGAAGCAAATATAATCATTGTTCCAATACCTCCAGCTCCAACAATACCTAAAATGGATGAAGCTCTAATATCGACTTCGAATCGATAAATGGCATAGGATAAAAATTCCGGAACAATTTGTGGTATAACTCCGTAAAATAAAATTTGAATTTTATTTGCCCCATTTGCCTCCATTGCTTCAATGACTTGCATATCAATGGATTCAATTACTTCAGAGTAAAGCTTACCGAGCATACCTGTTGAACCAATTGCGATAGCTAACACACCAGCAAAAGCGTTAGGACCGACCGCTACAACGAACAATATTGCCAAAATAATATCAGGGAATGCACGCACGGCTGACAATATCCATTTTCCAATGGTAGTTAAGATTTTACTCTTAGTCATATTTTGAGCTGCTAAAAATCCTAATGGAATAGCTAAAACTGCGGCCATCAAGGAGCCGGCAAAAGCAATCAATATGGTCTCCCATATTTTTGCAGCAACTTCGCTTGTTGCAGACCAATCAGGTTGAAACAGTTTTGGGATAACCCGTGAGAAGTTATTTACCATTCGCTCAAAAGCTCTTCCCCAATCGATATCGATACCAAGAAAAGTCCAAACATATAGCGCTACGATAGCTAAGAAAATAACGATTCGTCTTACTATTTTAAAGGTTGATTTTGGTTGTTTAGGAGGTAAAGAATACGCAGCCATTAGATCAAAGCCTCCCTTAGTTTATTGCTAATAAATTCAATGATAATAACGACAATAAAAATTAAAATAATAATCGCCATGGCATTAGGATAATTATAAAAACCGAGTTGTTGATCCAGAACTAAGCCAATTCCTCCTGCACCTACTAATCCTAAAACGACGGAAGCGCGGATGTTAATTTCGAATACATAGAGTACGAAGGAAGTGAATTGTGGTAAAACTTGTGGAACAAGCCCAAAATAAATAACTTGAAAAACATTCCCGCCTGAAGCACGCATGGCTTCTAGTGGATTCATATCAACAGATTCGATCGTTTCACTAATCAATTTAGCTAGTATGCCTAAAGAAAAGATAAATAATGCTAAAATTCCTGGTAACAGGCCGACACCGAATAAACCAACAAAAATAACGGCTAGCACTAAGTCTGGGATCGTGCGCAGAATATTTAAAAATGTTCTTGTAATGAGATATAACGGTTTAAAAGTCGTTATATTTTGGGCAGATAATAGTGCTAAAGGTACAGTCAGGATTGCTGCTAATGTGGTAGCTATAATTGCCATTTGGATAGTTTGCGCCATTTCTCCCCAAACCTTTGGAATAACTTCTAGATTAGGTGGAAAAAACTTTTCAATAACGACGTACATATTGCCTAGTGCATTGCCGAAGCCACCGACCATTTCCCGTTGCGTCCAAAATATACTAAACAAATAAAAACCAATGACGATAAAAAAGATGATCGTGATTTGTAGTTTTGTTTTTACAGGATAAATGGAGGGTGTTTTCTCTGTCATTTCTTGTTTTGATTGTTTGGTCACGATTTGTTCGCCCCCCCACGTAAGTCATCCTCACGTATCGAACGTCCATAAATTTCTTCAAATGTTTTCTCCGTAACTTCCGATGCAGGACCGTCAAAAACGATTTCGCCAGCACGCATACCAATAATTCGATCGGCATACTCCATTGCCATATCGATAAAGTGGAGGTTCACAATCGTTGTAATATTATCTTCTTTATTGATTTTCTTTAAATATGTCATGACTTGATGGGAAGTGGGCGGATCTAAAGAAGCAACAGGCTCGTCCGCTAAAATATACTTTGGCTGTTGTGTAAGTACACGTGCAATACTTACTCGTTGTTGTTGTCCGCCACTTAATTCGTCTGCGCGATTATAAATTTTTTCTCCGATATTAACACGTTGCAAACTTTCATATGCTAAGCTTATATCCTCTTTTTTATATAAGTTTAAAATGGATCTTAACGTTCCAGTATGACCTAAACGACCAGCTAGAACATTTCTAAGAACGTTAGTTCGGTTTACGAGGTTATAATTTTGAAAAATCATGCCGATTTTAGTGCGCAGCTTTCTTAGGTCGCTACCTTTATAATCTAGTATATTTTCATTGTCTATCGATAAAGCGCCACTAGTAGGTGTAACGAGACGATTTATACTGCGAATGAATGTTGACTTTCCAGCACCAGATAGGCCTACAATTACGACAAATTCTCCATCTTTAATGGTTGCATTAATATTTTTTAAACCCACTGTTCCATTTGGGTACACAAGCCCAACGTCTTTAAATTCTATCATTTATGTATTGCCCCCATCATAGAAAGATTGTTTTAAAACTGGAAAAAAAGGGAGAGTTTCCATCTCCCTTTTTTCCACATAATGTAATTAGTATGATTTTGAGCATACTGCTGTATTCTTCAGAGGATCAAAGAAATTTATAGCTCGATATCATCTTTAAATTTTTGATATGTCTCTTTAACGATCTCGTATTCTTCGTCGGAAGCTTCGTCAATCGCATCCCAATTGTATACTTCATTCATGATTTTAATCATTTCTTCATCTTCATTGAAAGATAGGAATGCTTTTTTAATTTTTGTCACTAATTCTTCATCTAATTCTTTCGTTACAGAGATGGTGTCATTTGGGATTTCGTCCGTATATTCGATGACTTTTAATTTATCCATGACATCAGGGTATTCTTCTTCTAATTCCGTGCGAACATCGTCAAATGTAGTAGCTACATCAGCATCTCCTTCGTAAACAGAGATAGCTGCATTATCGTGTGCTCCAGCAGCAATCGTGTTACCGAAGAAATCACTTTCTAATTCTGTTCCAGAAGCATAGTCAAATTCTTGCATCATTTGGTATGCTGGGAAAAGGTAACCAGAAGTAGAGCCTTTATCTGCATATGTCCATACTTTACCTTCTAAGTCTGCTAAAGACTCAATGTCAGAATCTGCTCGTACGACGTATTGTGCTTTGTATGTACCAGAACCATGACGAACAGATTTAAGAATAACATTTACATCGTATTGCTCATTAGCAAGTACGTAACCGAAAGCAGGAATAAAGCCAATTTGTACTTGGTTTGAACCCATTGCCTCTACAAGGGCATTATAGTTGGTCATTACTTTCCCTTCAACATCAATTCCTAATTCTTCCCCTAAACGATCAGCTAGAGGCTTTACTGTATCTGCGATTGTATCAGAATCTTGAGAAGGAACAAATCCCATGACTAGTTTATCTGGGGTTTCTCCTTTTTCTTCTTCTTTCGCATTATCGTTGCCTTCTCCGCTTGCGTTATCTTCTCCATCTGAATCATCTGACCCGCCACAGGCTGCAAGTACGAATGCTAAGGCAAGGACGATAAAAAGACTATACCACTTTTTCATTTTGACCCTCCTAAAATTTATCTACTGAATAAAAATGCTTATACCTTTATTAAATACTATTTACGAAAAAATTTCTAGATGTATTTTATTTTCTTTACAAGAAATTAATATAGATGGCTAAGTTTATTTGTGCATAGGAAACGGGAGCAAATTTCTTCCTTATTGTCAGCCGTTTATCCCAGAGATAAGGTGTTGTAAGACTACTTCAAGAATGTGAGATAGGAGCTGAACAATTCTAAGTGAGAGATAATAGCATCTAAATTCCCTTTTTCGTAAGCGGCTTTTAGGTCATACCCTTGGATGCTCACAATGAGTGAGGATGAAAGGCATCCACTTTATGTTTTTTTATGCGAGCTTAGGGGAATAGCTAGTAAAAAACAATTTGGGCGTTGTAGTTTTTAGATCAGCGAATTTTTTAAGTAGAACCATCTATGTTTCATGGTATTGCTGTCTTGAAAAGCGAGAATAATGAGTCAGCTTATAAAACATAGCAAAATGGATTAATAGGAAATGCATGAAGGGAAGTTGCTTCATGAGAAAATATGAAACTGCGGTACTTTTATATAATGGAAATGCAGATGAAGAAGAAATGAGAACAAAATTAACGCAAATCGTTGCAAATTTATCTTTAGCAATTAAACAATTGCATTTGTTACAGACAGATTCCATTGAAGATGTGAAAGAGGCTTGTGTACGATATGCCGCTAAAGTGGATGTATTACTTGTTTTAGGAGGAGATGGCACAGTACATGCATGTATTAACGCTATCTCTCCTTTAAAGAAGCGCCCTATTATTGGTATATTGCCTGGGGGAACGTGTAATGATTTTAGTCGTGTACTTCATATGCCACAACAATTAGGGGAAGCTGCCTCCTCCATTGTAGACGGAGAGGTTGTGGAGATCGATGTAGGAAAGGCTGATGACAGATACTTTCTTAATTTTTGGGGGATTGGCTTAATTGCTGAAACATCCCAAAATATTGATCCTAATCAAAAGAAAAACTTCGGTGTACTTAGTTATTTTATGAGTACATTAAAAAGCCTTTCCCAAGCAGAAAGTTTTTCCTATCAAATAACTACAGATGAGCAGAATTTTGCAGGGGAAGCTGTAATGATTGTTGCATTAAACGGAAGGTTTTTGGGTACGCAAGAAGTCCCGATTTCAAGTTTACAACCTGACGATGGAAAACTAGATATCCTCATTGTAAAAAATTCCAACCTTGCTTTTTTTCGTGATTTATTGGCTATGAACGATCCGAACAAAAAACTAAAGGAATTAAATGAAATGATGTATGTGCAAACGACTTATTTGCAAGTAACTACTGAAAACAAGAAAGAAATCGATATGGATGGGGAAATCATAGCTACTACACCGTCAGAAGTGGAAATTATTCCAAAACATTTACAAATGATACGAGCAAAATGACTGCTCGTCATATGAACGAAAGTATAAAGTTTTGAACTTGTTCCCCTAGGAGTTAGAAGTAAATACTAACTTCTAGGGGATGTTGCTTGTAATGAAAAATGAAGCTTTTTGAATCTTTTTTCGAACCATTTTCGTACAATAGTGTAAGGCAATGCTGTAAAGGGAGGATTTCCGTTGAAAACGTTAGAGGTTGTTGAACTTTCGGTAGAAATAGATCAGAATTTGCTGATTGATCATGCGTCATTTATGTTAGAGGAAGGGACGATCACAGCGCTTGTAGGGCATAATGGGGCAGGGAAATCAACGCTTTTAAAAGCCATTGTCGGGATGCTTTCTAAAAGCCAAGGGAAAATTATATTTAATGAAATGTACCATCAGGATGATGATTTTTTAACATGTAAGCTATTACTTGCTTATTTGCCGGAGGAACCGATGTTGTTGACGGAATTAACTGTGATGCAACATTTCCAACTTTACGGCATGAGTTATGAACTGGCTAAAAATGAAATGAACCAACGAATAAAAGAGATGGTAAAAGGATTTGAATTATCCGATAAACTAAATGAATATCCTGAGTCATTGTCTAAAGGAATGAGACAAAAGGTGCAAACCATTTGTGCGCTACTTCCTGATACACCGTTGTTACTTATTGATGAACCTTTTATGGGTTTAGATATTTATGCAATTGATTATTTTGAGCAATTAATGAAAGAGAAGGTGGCAAGAGGAACGACGATTCTTGTTACAACACACCAATTAGACCGCATGAAAGGAATGGCGGATAATTATATTATGTTGCAACAAGGTAAAATACATAGCCAAGGACCAATTGATCAATTTGTTACGATTGATAGGAGAATGGATGAATGATACGTCGACCATCCCTATTAAAAAGCTTCTTTTTCATAAGAGTCCATCGCTTTAAGAAAAAGCGAAAGTTAAACAAGCAGGCGTCCCAATTACTTTTTGATAAGACAACGACGGTATATCTTGTTTTATTACTTGCCTATACGTTTGCAAGTATGTTTATCTTTAGCGATACAGCGGTTATGTATAAGGACTATTTTATTTTATTAGAGCAGCAGGCGGAAGATGTGATATGGGTATTGACTATTGTTTTACCAGTTCGTTCTATGTTTCATGCATTCCGAGAACCAGGGGTTTTATATTCCAGTGCAGAATATCAATTAGCTTTATTACCATATCCAAGAGGGAGTATTTGGCTTTTAACGTTGCTAGAAAGATGGCTAAAGAGGCTACTTATATATAGCTTAATAGCGGGTGTTGCCCTGCTAATAACGCCACTTAGCCTATTATTCATTTTTACGTTTGTGGTAACTTTCATCATGTTTGATATCATCATGGCTATACCACAATGGAAATTATTTCAGCAGCACTTCGCTAAAAAAATGATGCTGTTTTTATTAGCTATAGTATTGGTAGGCGTCGCAAGTCTTTTGACCCCATTGCTAGAGCCAAAATTAATTGCCTCCCTACTCATTAGTTGCATTGTATTGGTGAATTTGTTCTTGTTGCCGCATGTATTTTCACATATTAATTGGTCGAAAGTAACGGAAATTAATGATTACACTATTTGGCGTATGCCGTTATTGGCTTTTGCTTCAAATACGAAATTTAAACGTCCGAAACGATATACTTTGTTTCAAAATAGTAGTAAGAACAAATTGCCATTTACTACGGAGGGTCAAATTTATAATCGGCTATGGAAATTATATTTCATAAAACAACAAGCGATTATCTTTCGTGCTTTAGGAACATTATTTGTACTTATTACAGTTCTCTTTTTCATGCCAGTATGGTTGTTCTATATCGGTATTGCAGTCATGTTATATGTTTATATTTCAATTGCAGTTAGTTTTTATGCAGATCGATTTAGCAACGATGTCATTGAAATATTACCATGGTCCACGAAAAATTACACAAATTATTTTTCACAATGGATGCGATTAGGCGCTATACTCTTATTTATTCCAGTACTATTTTTTTATTTTATGCACCTTAGTTGGTGGACCCCACTCCATATTTTGCTGTTTTGGACGACGTATCGTTATGTGAAAGAAGTAAAGCTAATGAAAATGGCCCAATCACTGACCAGAAAAAAAGCTGTTTTACAAGTAGAAGAAACGCTAGGGACGGTCGCTATGGTATGTTTAAGTTTAAGTGGAATTTATCCTTTTCTGACGATAAGTTCACTTGTGCTTTTGTTTCTGCTTTATAGAAGAAGCGGCAAGCGCCATCTTTTCATGACAAGGGGAGGATAATTTGACGAAGAGTAATGCTTTAAAGGAAAAACAGAACAATAGCTCGCTTAAGTTATTGGTTGTATTATCAAAAGCATATCGGAGTTTAATGGAACAAGTGGAGGATGATATTCACCAAAGAGGTTTAAATTTAACCGATTTTGCAGTAATGGAGTTGCTTTATCATAAAGGACCACATACTTTGAAAGCGATAGGGGAAAAAATATTATTAACAAGTGGGAGTATTACGTATGTTGTCAATAAATTAGAAAATAGACGTTATATCTTACGAATACCTAATGAAAATGACCGACGTGTAACATTTGCTGCCATTACGGAAAAAGGGGAAAGGTTAATGGAGGAGATTTTTCCCGGTCATTGGGCAAGAATTGAAGAAATTACAAGTGGACTAGATGAGACAGAAAAGCAACTGGCCATTGACTTGTTGCGAAAGCTCGGTACTGCAAATAAGGTGAAATAAAAGGGAGAAAATATGTCAAAAGCATGACGTTCAGTAATATTTATGTCATGAGATTGGCATATTTTTGTTTGTAATTATTTGTAGTAGGGAATAGATGAGTGTATAAGATAAATGGTCCTAAGAAGGGGTTTTTACAATGGAAAAACCTGATGTGATTGTATATATTAGTACGAACTGTAAAGCATGTGAAGAAGTAATAGAATTCTTACAAGAATGGACGATTATGTATCAAACGAAAAATGTAAATGAAAATCCATCGAATATGAAAGAATTACAGAGTTTTGGAGTATTTGGTACCCCCACAATATTTATTGCTGGTAAAGAAGAACCAATATTAGGATTTCAAAAAAATAAATTAAAGTATTGTTTAGGTATCATAAATAAAGAAATAACGCATTATAGTTCTTTGTTTGATGGGTATATAGAAGAAAAAAACAACGATCACAGGTTTTAGTAAAATAGCATACGCTGTAAAAAAAGGTGTAGAGGGTGTGGATTCTTATGTATTATCGGCCTTATTTTAATTATAGAGAAGTTTATGATGAACGTCCTGATCCTTTTGCTACAGCGAATATGGGAGCGTCCATCCATTCTCAACCGTATTTGTCTCCACCATACCAATCTCCCTATGATTCCTTTGCTAAGCCTCAACAGCCAATGAGCTGGCCTGAAAGTAAATTTCAAACATCCCAACAACATATGTACCATGGATGGAATGGGCAACCTTCACCACAAGGTATGCACCAAGGTTTAAACGGGCAACCTTCGCCACAAGGTATGCAGGAAGGTTTAAATGGGCAACCTCCGCTACAGAGTATGCAACAAATGGGTATGCAAAGCTCACAAAATATGGAGCAAGAGGCGAATATGCAACAAACACAACAATCAACTGCTCCTGGGCAATCTTTTGATTTGGATAAAATGTTATCAACAGTAGGTCAGTTGGCTAATACGTATCATCAAGTCTCTCCCATCGTTAAGCAATTTGGATCACTTATCAAAACCTTTAGATAAAAGAGCTGGTGGCCAACATCATCAGCTTTTTTATTCGTCTAGGAAATTATAAAATTTAGCAGCTGTGGATAAACTTACTAAGTTATTTAACCACGTCCGGCTCCAGCGCCCAGCAACTAGGCGACTTCACGAAATCGTTCTACGATAAGTCATCATCGGTTCGTTCCTCACCGTGATTCCTAAAACTTTAGTTGATTCGTTCCACTCGCTACGTTGCTAAACGGGCGCCCCGAGCCTTTGTTCCTTTAAAAATTTCCAATAATCATCAAGCATGTTTTTGGTAAGAAAAGGGGAAACAAAGAATAGAACAGAAAGGAGAAACGTAAAGATGGTAGCCTGTTTAATTATTCACGGATATACTGGGGGTCCTTATGAAGTAGAACCACTTGCGGATTATTTAACAAAACAAACCAATTGGCATATTGCTGTCCCCACGTTACCAGGCCATGGTCGAAACTTGAACTTACAGCATGTATCTCATGACGAATGGCTCGAAGCTGCAGAACAAGCACTGCTGCAACTACAAAAAAGGTATGATACCGTTTATCTTATCGGTTTTTCCATGGGAGGGATGATTGCGGCTTACTTAGCAGCGAAGTATCAAATCGAGAAGCTAGTGCTTCTAGCTACTTCTGGAAAATATTTGTCATTAAAGCAGATTGGAAAAGACGTAGGCGGCTTCCTTACAGATGCTGTGACAGGGAAATTAGGAGAGAATAAACTGTTTCTGCACTATAAAAGAAAACTAGGGACAGTACCTTTTCGCGCTAATATTGAATTTTTAAAGTTAGTTCGGTTTACTAGAAGGTACTTAAATAAAATAAAATCGCCAGTATTAATTGCTCAAGGGCAGCAAGACGGAATGGTACCATATAAAACAGCCTATTACTTAAATAAAGAAATTACATCGGAGCAAAAGGAAGTGGTCTTTTTCGAGCGTTCTAAGCACTTAATCTGTTTAGGAGATGACAAAGATACATTAAACAAAATCGTACATGCCTTCTTGCAGTCATCAAGATCACCTACATTTACCTATTAGGAAAGGGCTTTGTGGTCAATTGTGCATTTTTCATTGCATCCATGTAAGGGATGACGGCTTCCTATAATATACTCTAGAGCCTGTTTAATGGGACAAACAGAGTCTAGAGTATAAACTTATTAAACAGTAGTGGGCTCTCATGCTTTCCTTGAGAGATAAGAAAGTATAAAATTTGTTGCTTTGGGATACCGATTTTAACGGAATAGCCACGTCCGGCTTAAGCGCCCAGCAACGAGGCGACTTCACTCCATTGCCCTAAGCTAAGTCATCATCAGTTCGTGCTAAATAGGAAGGCCGACTAAAAACGGGCTTGCCTTAGTGCGTCAGCATACCCCTGTTTTAGTGGCATGATTCTTAAAACTTCAGTTGATTCGTTCCAGCCGCTACGTTGCTAAACGGGCGCCCTGAGCCTTTGTTCCACTATAGGAAAGTATAAAATTTTGAGGATTATAGTATAAGAAAAACTAAGGCTTCCGCTATGAGACTTGGCGGCAAGCCAAGTTTTTCTAACCTAATGCTTGAAAAAAGAAATAACGAGAGCACCTTCTCCACCATATGTGGATATTAACGGACCAGTTTCCATGATGAGTGCATCTTTAAATGGATAAGCCTCTCTTATTTCATTTAGCACTTTCTTAGCACGTCCTTCTGCATTACAGTGCGATAAGGAAATCACTTTATCCTCCACATTTTTTGTATATTCACCAATTTGATCGATAAATCGGCGAATGGATTTTTTATCTCCTCTCACTTTTTCCGTCACTTCAATAGCTCCGTCTTCACTTGCACGCATTAGTAGTTTAATATTTAATGTTTTAGCAATTTTACCTTTTACCTTATCAAGACGTCCGCCTTGAATAAGGTTTTCCAACGTCTTTAATACAAATAATGTAGCAGTTTGTTCTGCTCGTTCCTCTAGGTGCTCCACTAATTGGGAAAAGGAATAGCCTGCTTCTATTTTGGAAATAGCTTCATGAAGCAACAGAGCGATCCCGCAAGAAGCGGTTTTTGTATTAATAACGGCAATCTTACGTTCGGGGTCTTCTTCAAGCAACAATTTCATACCAGCAACTGCGTTTTCATAGGTGCTGCTTAACCCTTTCGTCAAACTAAGCATTAAAATAGGAACATCTTGGTCAATTTGTTTGTAAGCTGTGTAAAAATCATGTGGGCTTGGTGCTGAAGATCTAGGTAATTCATTGGTTTCAGCCATTTTTCGATAAAAGGATGGGGTGTCTAAATCCACTCCGCTTTTATATTGTCCATCACTAAAATGTAAATAGAGTGGCACTTGAATAATATTTGTTTTGGTTAATAAACGCTCAGGTATATCCGCTCCACCATCGGTCATTAATTGCATGTTCATAAGGTTTCATCCTTCCCTTTTTTCTGTGTTGTTCTTACACTATAAGAATATTGCATTCTATAATTTGTGATTAAAAAACAAGAGCATCCATTTTAAAGACGATAAGGCAAGTTTTTCTAATCATCTTGTTGCTTCTTTTTAGAGATAGTTAAATTTGTTTTCCTGTTCGTGCTTAATATAAATAAAAATAACCCAAATAGGACAATGGTTCCTCCTAATAGTTGCGAAGCGGTAACTTTTTCGCCTAAAATAATATATGCTAAAATGGAAGCGCCGATTGGCTCAAAGACAATGCCCATCGAGATCGTAGAGGTGCTTAGCCATTTTAATGCCCAATTAAATAACGTATGTCCAAAAAAGGTTGGTATAATCGCTAGAGCGATAAAAATCCACCAATGGTCCATTGGATAACCAGTAAATGCGTTTCCAACTAATAAGTTATAAATGATCAAAGTAATAGAGCTTACACCATACACAACAAATGTATAGGTCATTAAAGAAAGATTTCTGCGTACGCGCTGTCCAAGTAAAAAATATCCTGTTACAGTGATCGCTCCTAATAATGCCAAGATATCACCAAATAGCGCCATTCCACTTATTTGGAAATCACCCCAGCTAATGATGATACTACCAATTAAAGCGATTAGCATACTAATAATTGCTCCGTAAGAAAACCGCTCCTTAAAGAAAATATATGTTCCCAAGAAAGCAAAAATAGGTTGGAGCGTTACTAAAACAACAGAACTAGCTACCGATGTGTAGTTCAAAGATTCGAACCATAATATAAAATGGAAGGCTAAAAACACCCCCGCAAGAATAGATAAGAGCCAATCTTTACGCTCAATATGCTTTATTTCATGGCGGTATTTTGCCAATATGATCGGAGCCATAAGAAGTACTGCAATCAATAAACGGTAATTTGCTATCATAGCAGCAGGGGCTTGATCGGCTAATTTAACGAATACTGCTGAAGTAGAAACAGATAAGACACCAATTCCTACAGCGATATATGGGTTAAATGGAGGAAGTCGCATTCTAACCCTCCTTGCTTCATTTTGTTGATTTACGTTATGCTGTATATCTCATATATTCTATCATGGTATTTACAAAAAATCATTTATCAAATTAGTATCCTTGATAAAAATATGTTATGATATTCTTTGCATGAGTTCACGTGAGGCCTCTTACCAATCTGGTGAAGCCTTTTTGTACTTTAGGTAGTATAAAAACGCATTTTGTATAAAAAGAATGGCGTTTCATAACCAGAGAAACAATTTATGTTTTTCGTTGCTTTTGAGCAATCTATAAAAAATGTGAATGGAAGATGGAAGTATAATTGTAGGCAAAATGTTACCTTGCGTTCGGGCGTTTGAAACGGAAGAACAATGTTTTACGTATAGACGCAACTTTTTGTGCATTCTACATTATATGAACATTGTTTAATCTGTGATTAAGATCTGAACAGGACTAAAGTATATAGAAGCGACCAAGGCCTCTTACAATAAAATCTTAACATTAAAGGAGTAGAGGAATAGGTGACAACATTTAAAGAGCTGGGTGTGTCTAGCCCGATTATGAAAGCATTAGAAAGAATGGGATTTGAAGAAGCAACGCCAATTCAAGCAGAGACTATCCCACTAGCTTTAGAAGGCAATGATGTAATTGGACAAGCGCAAACAGGTACAGGAAAAACAGCTGCTTTTGGTATTCCTATGATTGAAAAATTAGATGCAAGAGCACGTAAAATTCAAGGTCTCGTTGTTGCTCCAACGAGAGAATTAGCGATTCAAGTAGCCGAGGAATTAAATCGTCTTGGCAAGGTTAAAAAAGTTCGTGCTTTCGCCGTTTATGGTGGGCAACAAATGGAGAGACAAATTCGTTCGCTTAAAGATGGTCCACAAATTGTAGTTGCAACTCCTGGAAGGCTATTGGATCATATGCGTCGCAAAACAATTCGGACGGAACATATTCACACAACTGTATTAGATGAAGCCGATGAAATGTTAAATATGGGATTTATCGATGATATTCGTGAGATTCTTAAAGCAATTCCAGAGGAAAGACAGACATTGCTATTCTCTGCAACAATGCCTAAGGAAATTCGCGATATTGCGACGAATTTAATGAAAAGCCCAAAAGAAATTAAAGTAAAATCAAAAGAAATGACGGTCGAAAATATTGATCAGTATTTCATTGAAATACCGGAAAGATATAAATTTGATACGTTAAATAACCATTTGGACATTCATTCTCCTGATTTAGCCATTGTCTTTAGCCGCACGAAAAAGCGTGTAGATGAAATAACGGAAGGTTTGCAAGCTAGAGGTTACCGTGCTGAAGGTATCCATGGCGATTTAACACAAGGAAAAAGGATGTCCGTATTAAATAAATTTAAAAATGGTCGCGTAGATGTGCTTGTTGCAACGGATGTAGCCGCAAGAGGACTTGATATTTCAGGTGTTACGCATGTTTATAATTTTGACATCCCTCAGGATCCAGAAAGCTATGTGCACCGTATTGGTCGAACAGGGCGTGCTGGTCGAACAGGCGAAGCTATCTCTTTCATTACTCCAAGAGAAATGGCGCATTTGAAATTAATTGAAAAAGTAACAAAGAGTAAAATGAAGCGTCTTACACCGCCAACGAACCATGATGCACGAAAAGGACAACAGCAAGTTACGATAAGCAAAATTGTTGAAACGATTGAAACAAAAGATCTAAACGATTATCATCAAGCAGCCAATCAATTATTGGAAGATCAGGATGCTGTCTCTGTCATTGCTGCAGCTCTTAAGTTAATGACAAAAGAGCGAAAGGATACGCCGGTGAAGATTTCTTCTGTTGCGCCAATAAGCGTAAAGAAAGCAAATAACCAGAATGACAATCGCCGTTCCAATAATAAACGTTTCCAAGGTAAACGTGGACAAAATAATCGTGGTGGACAAGGTAGTCGTAATCGAAAAGGTAATTTTCAAAAACGCAGAAACCGTGATAAGTAAGGATAAAAGAGGTTTGAGCATAAACAAAGCGAATACTATCTAACAGAAGCCGAACAATTGTAATTTGATTGTTCGGCTTCTGCACTATATGGGTTTAAGGTTATCGTATAAGAAAACACCAATTAAATGGAAAAATAAAATGCCTAATTTAAGAAAAAGTGGTATCTTTAGAAACCATTTCCTCTTAAAAACCGTATGAATCGATGAAAGTTTCTTAAAATGAATGTAAAGAAAGGAGAAATGTGATGCGACACCCCCCAAAACAACAAATAGAGAAAGAAGCCATCAAAGTATGGCGGATAACAGCAGCTATTTATAATGGTATACTTTGTTTATTGGCAATTGCAGCTTTGGTTGTTAGTATTATTTTTGAATGGCCAGTTTGGTATAGTATGGTAGCTGTAGCTGTAACCATTATTTTAGCGTATGTATTTATTTTTATATTACCAAAGCTTCGCTGGAGACGATGGCGTTATGAATTATTTGAACAGGAAATCTATATTCAATACGGTATTTTAATTATGTCAAGAACGCTTGTACCAATGGTGCGTGTACAGCATGTAGATACACAGCAGGGTCCAATTTTAAAGCGGTATGATCTGGCAACTGTAACGATCTCCACGGCAGCAACGACACATGAAATTCCTGCGTTAAATGAAGAGGATGCTTCTTTGTTGCGTGATCGTATTTCTGAGCTTGCAAGGGTGGATGAAGAAGATGTCTAAGCCAAAACGAATGCATCTAGCATTTATCTTATTTCATGTTATTCGATCACTGAGAGAAACGATTTTACCGTTTATTGCAGCAATCATTGCCATTCCTAAAGAGCATTTCTTTTTTGTGATTATAGGTCTTATAGCGCTTGCGTTATTGTTTACCATTTTTAGTACGCTCTCATGGTGGCGTTTTACTTATGAGGTTACGAATGACGAACTACGGATTGAATCAGGAATATTCATTCGTAAAAAAAGATACATTTCAAAAGGGCGTATTCAGTCGATTGATATATCCGCAAATGTTTTGCATCGAATTTTTAAATTAGCAAAGGTGCAAATTGAAACAGCTGGTTCTGGCGCTGAAGGTACATTGACAGCTATCAAGTTATCGGAAGCAGAAGATCTACGAACAGAATTGAAAGGTTACCAAACAAACGATGCCGACTTAGAAAAGACAGAAGAACCTATGAAAACACCGGATGTGCCTTTTTTCCAAATATCTAATAAACGATTGTTCTTGGCAGGTAGTACATCTGGAAGTATCGGAGTATTAGCAGGTTTATTTGCTTTTGCCGTTTCAGAAATGGAACAATTTATTCCTGATAATTTTTATGATAATACGGTAGAGTGGGTAGTGGGATTAAGTATTGCATTTTTAATAATTGTTATTGTAGGTATTTTATTATTATTATGGTTATTAGGTATTGCAGGTACAATGATTAAGTTTTGGAATTTTCGAATCGAAAGACATGAAAAAGAATTATTTATAACTAGGGGGCTACTTGAAAAAAAGCAAACAACCATTCCGCTAAATCGCATACAAGCTATCGGTATAGAGGAGAGTATTATTCGGCAACCGATCGGCTATGCAAAAGTTTTTGCAGAAGTAGCAGCTGGTAGTGCAGAGGAAGCCAATGAGTTTTCTTCCGTTTTATTCCCAATGTTAAAGGAATCCGAAGTAGAAGAATTTCTAAAAACAATCTTGCCAACGCATGCCCATGTAGATGGAGCTTGGCATGCGATTCCAAAAAGAGGCTTAACCTATTATTTGCTCCGATCCCTTATTCCCGTCTGCTTAATTAGTGTTCCAGTATATATATTCTTCCCTGGATTTATGTGGGCTGTAGCAATTGTGCTACTTTTAGCCTTTACATTAGGTTATCTTAGCTTTCGGGATACTGGATTTCAACTAGAAAAAAAGAGGATGCTACTTCAATATCGACAAATAAGTAAAAAAACGATGATTATTTTTCATAGACGTATTCAATCTATGGAAAAAAAGCAACATGCTCTCCATCGAAAACAGGATGTAGCTACACTAAGTGTTTCAATACTTGGTACGAATAGCGTCGGGGCGCATTATTATTTAAAAGAATTGGCAGAAGCTGATGCGGATAAATTAGCAAATTGGTATTCGCACAGAAAGCGTGTAGAAGACATGCCTTATAGCAAGGATGAAAAGGAAAAGTGAATGTTTAGGAAAAAATTACTGTAATTGTATGGCGTGTAGAAAATGAAATGCATGTCAATACAATACTAAATTGGTAAACAAATAACCGTAATTTTGTTTTGCTAACTTCAAGTTATAAAATTACTTTATCATGCTGATTACTTTTTTAGTCGCTTCGGCAATAAGCTTATCATCTGCTTTAGCATTTTTTTCCTCTTTGCTAGACAGAATAGCAAGTATTATAGGTGCTTTATTTGGCGGCCAAATAATAGCTATGTCATTACGAACTCCATAGGGTGCGGCTCCTGATTTATCGCCAACTTCCCACCCTCTGGGGGACCCTGCTCGGATTAAATGATTCCCAGTTGTATTGCGTTTCAGCCAATCCACTAACAAATCTTGTTTTTCTTTCGGTAGTACATTTCCAATTGTGAAAGCTTTCAGGCTTGTGGCGAGCGCTTTTGGTGTACTTGTGTCCTTTATTTCTCCTGGATTTACCAGGTTTAATTCTGGTTCCATTCTTTCCGGGTTTGTCACATTATCTCCAATGTCTCCAAGCGCTTTCTTAAACCCATTTGGGCCACCTATTCGATTTAAAATGTGATTAGCAGCAGTATTATCACTATATCTTATAGAAGCATCACTAAGTTCTTTCCATGACATATGTTTATTTACATGGTTTTCAGTAATTGGATTATAATTAACCAAATCTCCTTCTTTAATTAATACCGTTTCTTTTAGTTGTTTCAAAGTTAATTTTTGCAATAGCACGCCTACAGCTAGTGCTTTATGAGTAGAAGCATAAGCGAATCGATCTTCAGCTTGATACGACACAGTTTTACCATTACTAGTATCTACCGCATATATCCCTAGTTTTGCATTATATTCTTTTTCTAAGAGGCGGAATTCACTTTCGTCATTCATTGCTACAGTTTCTGCAGTCGACTTTTTACTAGGGGGTTGTTCCTCTTTTTCTTCACAGCCAACAAATGCAAAAATCAGCAAAACGCTGATTATTTTCATGTACCTTAGCATTTTATCAAAACCTTTCCATTCTTCATTTTTCCATGCTTGTTTTTATTGCAAAAGAAGATGTATCGTTACTTGCTTTAAAATAAATTGGATTACCAATAATAAACTAAAACCACATTATATAAAAATTTATTTTCTTATGTTTGAAGGGGGACCATGCAATTAGAATAAACGACTAAATAAGCCAAGTAACACGAGAACGCCGAAGATAATCCAACCAATATTTTTTGTAAAAGACCGCGGAAGGCGCTTTTTATTCCAGCGATTAGGGTCAAACTGAATATCATCATCATTTCTGTAACGATTACGTCTTGCCATGGCTGCCCATGGATTATAGCTATTAGCCCCTGCTAAAACAATCGGTGCAATGATAACCCCACCAAGGAAACCGAAGATATGCCCGGAAACATTGATGCCTGGATTGAAGAAGGTCATAATCAGACCAATAATGCATATCGTCGTTACGATTTGAGAGCTTATCTGATCGATGAGATGTTTGCGAAACAAAACCATGAATATATATATCCCAAACAAGCCAAAAATTGCCCCTGAAGCTCCTATATGGAAGTAAAATAAATCTTCTACTAAATATGTTCCAAGGTTCCCAAATATACCTGCAAAAAGGTAGCCAATAATAAATTTTGTCCTCCCAAGCATTTGCTCTAAAGCAGGTCCAAATAGCACAAGGGAGAAGGAATTAAACAAGGCATGCATTAAATCGGCATGAAGAAATATCGGTGTAATAAGCCTCCAATATTCCCCTTGCTCAATACCATAATTACTCCCTTCGCCTAATTGATACAGCCAAATGCCAAATGGTAATTGTAAGAAATTAATTACGAGCCATAAAGCTAAGTGAATGATTACAAGGGTGGAAACGATGGGATACGATTGTATAAATTCTTTTAAGCTTCTTTCATGTCTTATAAACATTAGATTCCTCCGTGGAATAATTTTTGAAAATGCGTGCTAGGGTGTATGATAAATGTAGTGCTTCCTTTTAAATTGTACCCATACGCACTTATAATTAATTTTATCCTACTAAATGCTATTTAAAAAGTCGAATAAAAATGACAAATGAAAGGTTATCCAATCCGTTTTTAACCTGTACTAATATACGCCGCTATGATATGTCAAGCATATTTTAAAGCAGTAAAACAAATCAACGATAATGGACGAAAAACTACCGTCTAAATATACGATACGAGGAGAAGGCGATGATTAAAGGAATTGGAATAGATATTATTGAATTGGAGCGCATTCGACAGAGCTTACTGAACAATGCTCGCTTTGTGGAGCGAATTTTAACGCCTCAAGAAAGAGAAGGTTACAGACAATTAACAAATGAAAAACGGAAGATCGAATACGTTGCTGGAAGATTTGCAGCAAAAGAGGCATTTGCTAAAGCGGCAGGTACTGGTATTGGTAAACTCGCTTTTCAAGATATGACAGTAAGCAAAACGAAAGATGGAGCTCCTGTATTACATGTAGTAGGATTTGAAGAAGAAAACATATTTCTATCGATCTCTCATGCAGAGCATTATGCCGTAGCACAAGTTATTTTGGAAGCACGATTTTAAAATGCCAAGCATTACGTGAAAGTTAAAACGTTGTTGTTTATCTTAAAAACTTATCGCACGTCACATGTAACACATGCATAATCACAAGGTTTGTCTCATATATTTTAGTGCGGGTAGGAGGGAACAAAATTGTTTATTGTCACCGCGAAAGAAATGTACGATATGGATCGTTTAGCTATGCAGGAAATTGGTTTAGAAGGAAAATTGCTGATGGAAAATGCCGGACGAGCTGTTGCTTTTAAAGTAATGGAGCAAATTTCGGTAAAAGAAAAAATTTGTATCCTGGCAGGAGCAGGTAATAATGGTGGGGACGGTTTTGTCATTGCACGTACGTTACTCGACGAAGGCTACCAAGTCGAAGTATTTCAAGTAGTTGCAAATGAAAAAATTACTGGTGATGCGTATGATCATAAGGTGATTTATGAAAAGTGTGGAGGGAATGTTACTCACTACAATGGGGAATCTATCCAGATGTTGAAAGAGGTGGATGTTCTTATTGATGCCATGATTGGTATTGGGATGAAAGGGGAGGTGCGTGAACCGTTAGCTACTCTTATTTCTCTTATTAATGAACAAGAAACCTATGTCATTTCTGTAGATATTCCTTCTGGCGTCCCTGCGGATGAAGGCGAGAATTCTATTTACGCTGTACAAGCTGATTACACGGTTATCATTGGCGCCCCGAAGGAAAGCGCCTTTCTCCCAAATACTGCTCCGTTCTACGGAGAATGGGACGTTGTCTCTATCGGTCTGCCGACATTTATGTTCCATCGACTTACAAACAAAACAGTGTGGCAGCTAGAAAATGTGGAAAAGACGTTACCAAAGCGCGAATTATTTGACCACAAAGGCAATCATGGAAAAGGTCTGATTATCGGTGGGTGTAAGGAAATGCCAGGTGCCTTATCGATGTCAGTACAAGCCGCATTAAAATCGGGAGCCGGTTTAATAACGGGTGCTAGTGCTTTACCTGTGATTCAAATGATTGCCGGAAACAGTGTGGAAGCTATGTATATACCTTTAATGGATACAAATGGCTATCTTAATAATCATTCAGAAATCTCATTTGGTGCTTATGATGCCGCAGCAATCGGTATGGGTTTAGGGAGGAAAAAAATAACAAAGGATTTTGTAGCCCATGTTATGAAAACAGCGACTTGTCCTATTATCATTGATGGGGACGGACTTTACCATTTGTCACAGTTATTGCCTGATTTAAATGCCAGAGCTTATTCAACCGTTATTACCCCACACCCTGGGGAAATGGCTATGCTATTGGGAATCACAATTCGTGAAGTATTACAAAAGCCATTTCAATATGCCAAGGAATTTGCGCAAACATATAGTGTGTATGTTGTGTTAAAAGGTAGATATACCATTATTACCGCACCAGATGGTGTACAAAGGCTAAATCCAACAGGTAACGCAGGTCTTAGCAAAGGTGGCAGTGGCGATGTGTTAACAGGGATAATGTTAGCGATGGTGATGCAAAAGCAAAGTTTGTTAGATGCTTTATGCAATGCTTGTTTCATTCATGGTATGTCAGCCGATTTACTTGTCCAAGATCAGCATTCTGAACATGATTTGCTTGCTAGTGATGTAATCAATGGAATAACACGTGTATATCGTGCGATTTTAAGTAGTGGTTGATAAGGGTTCCCTTTGTTTTACGTTAGAAAAGGACAAAAGAGATGGTCGGAAGGTAGAAAACGAACTTCTTTTTCTGTCCTACGTATAAGTACAACGAGGCAGTCGCCTGCGTCTAAAGGCTTGTCACTAGCTAAGTTTGCTTGAATTAACTGAGACAAGGGAGATATGTACATGAAGATGAAAATCATTGGGGTGCTCTTGTTTGCCGGCCTCGTAATCGTATTAGCTGCTTGTGGTGAAAAATCCCAAGAAGATGTTGTAGCCGATTTGCAGGAAAAAGCTGAGAAGATGGACGGGTATAAAGCAAAAGCGGAAATGAATATGAATACAGGTAAGGAACAGCAAACGTTTCAAATTGATATTTGGCATAAAAAAGAAGATATGTATCGTGTCGGATTATCCAATAAGTCTGATGAAAAGGGCAATCAAATCATTTTAAAAAATGAAGATGGGGTTTTTGTACTCACCCCAGCTTTAAATAAGAGTTTTAAATTTCAGTCCGAATGGCCACAAAATAGCAGCCAGCCTTATTTATATCAATCTTTGGTTCAGGATATTGAAAAAGATAAGGAAGCGGAATTTGAAATCACTGATGCCCATTACGTGTTTAAGACAAAAACAAATTATCAGAGCAATAACAATTTACCGTATCAAGAAATTTATTTAGATAAAAAATCGTTGCAACCTGTACAAGTAAAGGTGTTGGATAAAGATAAAAATGCATTAGTTGAAGTTAGCTTTTCCAACTTTGATAGTAAAGCAAGCTTCCAAGAAGATGATTTTTCTATGAAGAAGAATATGGGTGGGGAAGAAGCAAAAGAAACCGCCGCTGTAAATGAAGAAGAAGCATTAACGGTGTTTTATCCATCTTACATGGCAGGAGCGGAACTAAAGGAAAAAAAAGAAACATCTACCGATACAGGTGAGCGGGTCATCTTAACCTTTGAAGGGGAAAAGAATTTCACCTTGGTGCAAGAAAAAGCAAATGCGCAAACAACCATGGCTAACCCAAAGGAAGCAGAAGGAGAGATTGTGAATTTAGGTTTTACGGTTGGAGCTATGACGGATAATTCCATGGAGTGGACGCATAATGGCGTTGATTTTATGTTGGCTAGTGAAGAGTTAACAAAGGAGGAACTTATTGAAGTTGCAAAATCTGTCCAAAGCAAAGAAGTGAAGTGACCTAGGTTACGAGCAGACTCTATCATGCGGGTCTGCTTTTTTCTGTTAGGTTCTTTGTTTGTAGAACGTGATAGAAAAAAGCAGGTTAGTAAGCGGTAGTTTCGTAGTAGCCGTTCTATTTTTAAGTGCAAATATAGCGCAGTTCATACTGTTAAGCTAACGTAGTGTTTTTCCACAGCGGTCACTATCTACATTTCGCTTGTGCGTTTCTTATACTATAAACCAATAAAAATCTTATCCTTTCCTAATAGTGCAAAACAATTGACATAAGATGGACATAAATAGTGTGCTGGAAATATAGAGGTTATAACTATGCATGGAAAAACTTAACGCATACAACAGAGCGACTAGCATTGACAGTGCTTTGTTAACAAGAAATAATAGATGTATCAATCTTTAACCAAGCTATTTGCAAGAAAGGGAGTATTCATTTTGGACATACATCGAAATACATGGATAGAAATAGATTTGGATGCAATTGCATATAATATAAAACAAATACAGAAAAAACTACCAAAAGAAACAAAGGTAATGGCTGTAGTAAAAGCGAATGGGTATGGACATGGAAGCGTACAAATTGCTAAGCAAGCGTTGCAAGCAGGGTCAGATTATTTAGCTGTAGCACTATTAGAAGAAGCGATCAAGTTACGTGAAGCATCAATAAAAGCACCGATTCTCGTATTAGGTTGGGTTCCACCTGAATCAGCAATCGTTGCAGCAAGGTATGGGATTACACTAACCGTTTTTCAACAGGAGTGGTTAGAACAAATAAAAGGCTATACATTCTCTCCTCCTCTGCATTTGCATTTAAAAGTGGATACTGGAATGGGGCGAATAGGAATAAGAACAGAGCAAGAATTGAAAGACATTTCACAAGCATTAAATGAAAATAACAGCATATATTTAACTGGGGTGTTTACACACTTTTCTACAGCTGATGAATCAGAGTCAACGTATTTTGATGAGCAACGAACGCGCTTCAAAAATACCCTTTCGCAACTGAAAGAACTACGGATGGAGAAAATTAACGTTCACATTGGTAACAGTGCTAGTGCTATACGACTTCCAGAAGCCATGTATGATTTTGTTCGTTTTGGAATTTCCATGTATGGGTTATATCCTTCACAAGAAATAAAAGTAAAGGGGGAGATAGAATTAAAGCAAGCTTTTTCTTTGCATAGTAGGCTTGTTCATGTCAAAAAAATAAACCCAGGCGACTGTGTTAGCTATGGGTGTACGTATCAGGCAGAAGCAGAAGAGTGGATTGGTACGCTTCCTATTGGATATGGAGACGGTTGGCTAAGAAAGATGCAAGGTTTTTCCGTTCTTGTAGATGGAAAGCGAATGCCTATTGTTGGGAGAATTTGTATGGACCAAACGATGATCAAATTAGATCAAGCCTATCCAATAGGGACGAAGGTGACGCTGATTGGTTGTCAAAATGATGCATGTATTTCCATGGATGAAGTGTCTAATTATGCTGAGACCATTAATTATGAGATTCCTTGTATATTGAATGATCGTATTCCTCGTATTTACAAAGAACAATGAATATGTAATGTAATGCGGAGCTATTTCGAAATATAAGGATCAAAGTATACGAAATTTGTTGAAGTTATTATCTTTTTTAACGTTGTAGGAGAATTTATTGGCTAAGGAAATTACAGTTTTCGCCATAAAGTTTTGGCGATAAAGCTCGTTTTTCTTATACTACTAGGAAAGTATAAAGTTTTCAGAGTGTATAGTATGAGCAAAGCGACGGCGCTATTCCGCCATAAGAATTGGCGGGAAGCCAAGTTTTTCTAAATAATAGACATAAAATTTCTTCTAAATGTTATTCTATTTGTATACCACAAGGAAAGTAAAATGAAACGACAAAACAAGCGATTTTTTGGGGAATTTTTATAGAACCCTTTGCAAACAGGCGAATTCAATGATATTATAAAATTAACTTTTACAAAGTTCGTTCAACAGTTGGCGGAGGTGTGATGGTTTTGTCAGAAAGCTTGCAAGAAGTATTAGTGAAAATACCAAAAAACCTGTTAAATGAGGTGGATGGTCTGATGAAATATGAGAATAGTGATTTAAGTGATTTCATATGTCAGGCAACTAGAAACTATCTTCAGCATAAAAGAGATGAGCATTTTCAACAATTTCGCGAAACCATGGAAAAGGGCTATGCAGAAATGGGTCGCATTAATTTGACAATTGCTTCTGAAGCTTTTCAAGCGGAAGAAGAAGCAAAAATCACCTTGGAACGCTCTGTGATCGGGGTGTAACCATTTGATCGTACAAAGAGGCGAAGTGTATTTCGCTGACCTTTCCCCTGTTGTTGGATCAGAGCAGGGAGGCGTCCGCCCGGTATTGATCCTGCAAAATGATATCGGGAATCGTTTCAGTCCTACCGTTATTGTGGCTGCAATTACAGCACAAATTCAAAAAGCTAAACTCCCTACACATGTGGAGATTGATGCAAAACAATATGGGTTTGACCGTGATTCCGTTATTTTGCTAGAGCAGATACGAACACTTGATAAACAAAGGCTAACAGATAAAATTACAAAGTTAGATAAAGAAAAGATGAAAATGATTAACCAAGCATTAGAAATCAGTTTAGGGCTGAAGGATATGTATGATCAATAAATCCTCTTGTTATTGAAACAAGAGGATTTTTTTAATAGGCTTTGTGTGGAATATTATTTCATGATCAATTTGTATCTATGTTACAATAAATGTTGATATCTGCAGAAAATTGTAGGCTTCTATTAGACATATGCAGGGTAGATACTGCGAGAAGGCATATGTTTTGTTGCACTATATGTAAGTATAAAAGTTTAAAGGTCTATAGTATAAGAAAAAGTAGCTTCTGCTATAAAGCTTTCGCGATAGGCCAATTTTTTCTAAAAAGAATAGAGGGCTTACACTTAAAAATATAACTATTTAACAATGTAGTATTACGTCGATGGGGGTAATGAAATGGATGAGAAGTTAAAAAATATGGCTATTGAAAACAGCGATTCGATTGTGCAACTTTGGATGGAAGAAATCAATTCCTTAAAGTTAGATAATTATACAGCAAGTATTTCTGATGAACTCTTTGAAAGTACGAATCGGCAATTCGTTAATGTTATCTTTCAAAGTATAAAAGATGGAGGTTCATCAAAAGCGGTTAAAGATTTTTCGGAAAGAATTATTAACCTTGGATGGCCTTTGGGGTATATTACCGATGGCTTACAGGTGTTTCGAAGAGTTACGGTAGATTACATTTTAAGCAAATATGAACAACTTAACTTTGAATTTATTTCCAATGTGCTAAAAAGTGTGGATGCTTGGGTAGAGCCTATTATCCGTCAACTTGTAAATGAGTATTCAGGAAGCTGGGAAAACACCGTTTCCTTACAACGAGTCGCTTTACAAGAATTATCTGCTCCATTAATACCTGTTATGGACGGAATTACGATTATGCCATTAATTGGAACAGTTGATACAGATCGTGCGAAATTAATCATGGAAAATCTATTAGACGGTGCGATTAAACATAACTCAGAAGTTGTTTTAATTGACATTACAGGTGTTCCTGTCGTCGATACGATGGTTGCTCATCATATTATCCAAGCAGCAGAAGCCGTCCGTTTGATTGGCGCAACATGTATTCTTGTAGGCATTAGACCAGAAATTGCCCAAACGATTGTTAATCTAGGCATTGATTTAAGTAAGTTCCCTACAAAGAGTTCCTTGAAGAAAGGGTTTCGTACAGCATTGGAAATTACAGACCGCCAAGTTGTTGATTTGGAAAATAGGGCGGATAGCATAGAACATATGATTCAATCGTTAAAAGGGGAGTGAAGATCGTGCGGATTCCTATTTTGAAACTTCACAACTATTTACTTATCTCCATACAAACAGAAATTGATGACCAAACAGCCATCCAATTTCAGGAGGATTTATTAGATAAAATTCATAAAAATGGTTCGACAGGAGTCGTTATTGATTTAACTTCTGTCGATATTATTGATTCATTTATTGCTAAAGTTTTAGGTGATGTCGTAACAATGTCAGATTTAATGGGGGCAAAGGTAGTTTTAACAGGGATTCAACCAGCTGTAGCGGTGACATTAATTGATCTAGGTATCCACCTGAAGAATGTACCTACGGCATTAAATTTAGAACAAGGCCTTATTAAACTCTACCAGGAATTGGGGGAATAGCCGATGAAGCCTCAATCTTGCGTGAATATAAAAAAAGAATGGGATATAGTGGCAGCAAGACAGTTAGGTAGAGATATTGCAAGGAAGATTGGCTTTGGCACTGTGGATCAAGCTCGTATAGCTACAACGATATCGGAATTATCCAGAAATATTTATTTGTATGCTGATCATGGACAAATCTGTTTTGAGGTAATTGATACATTTGATAATAAAGGGTTATGCATTATTGCTATTGATGTTGGTCCAGGTATTGAAGATATTGGACAGGTATTAGAAGATGGCTATTCTACGTCTGGAGGACTCGGAGCTGGTTTGCCTGGTGTCAAGAGGTTAATGGATGAGTTTGATATTCATTCGGAAGTTGGCAAAGGAACACGAATTAAGACGATTAAATGGCTAAGGTAAGTATGTATGAGGCTGTGGAAATGACAATGCGGGAAATGGAAACAGGGTAAATTAATATTAATTTGTCAAATTAAGCGAGACAACATGCCTTTTATTAAATCCTGACCTAGGGATAGTCGTTACACAAAGATAAATGACCAGAAGAAAGTATACTGAATTTCTTTTTCCCGTTACCCAGTGTCTTGGTAAAGGTGAATGAGGGGGAGAACGATGAGCAGTTTATTGAAATTAGACACAGAAGGATATAAAGCGTTAATGAAACGATATATTGAAACGAGAGATGAACAATCTTTATATGATATTGAGCAGGCGAGTAAGCTGTTTATTAAAAATAATATTCTTCCTGATGAAATTGTTAACATGCATATTCAGTCTCTCCAAGATTTGTATCCTAATTTAAGTGAAGACATTCAATATTCGATGAGTTTTTTGTTAGAGGCAATGATTGCATATGGGATTGCCCATCAAGAATACCAGCAGCTTAGGGAAAAGCAATCTGAGTTGAAGTCAGAAATATCAGTTGCAGCGAGCATGCAAGAAACCCTTTTAGAAACAAAAAAACCAACGATTGAAGGTTTGGATATCGGGGTTATTAGTGTCCCAGCACATCAAATGAATGGTGATTATCATCATTTTGTAAAAGGAAGAGATGGATCTTTAGGGATTGCTATAGCAGATGTAATCGGTAAAGGAATCCCGGCTGCTCTTTGTATGTCGATGATTAAGTATGCAATGGACAGTTATCCTGAGGATGCGATGACACCTAAAGCTATATTGGCGAATATGAACCGAGTGGTAGAAAGAAATGTAGATCCGAGTATGTTTATTACCATGTTTTATGCGCAATACCTTCCTTCTGATCATGCACTTCGTTACGCTTCAGCAGGGCATGAACCAGGGTTTTATTATAATTCCAGCCAAGACACCTTTGAAGAATTAACCACAAAAGGTCTGGTTCTAGGTGTTACACCAGACACTACTTATCCACAGTATGAATTAAAAATTGAGCCTAATGATATGGTTATTCTTTTAACCGACGGTGTAACGGAATGCAGAGATGGCGAACGCTTTATTGAGCGTCAAGAAGTACTGGACGTTATTAAGCAATATGCCCATTTACCAGTACAAAAGATCGTTGATCAAACGTTTAAATATTTTGAGCGATTACAGGATTTTGAACTAAGAGATGATTTCACATTACTTATTTTACGTAGGGAAGTTTAGTCATATGAAATGCTGGGTATTAGTAAATGGAATGTAGGATATTTAACGGTAAATGTAATGGTTTATCTAAGAAGTGTGAAATCATAAGCTCCTTCATTGATTTTGGGAGCTAGTCAATGAGATCTTTTGGGTTGTTAGAAAAACTTAGCTTGTCCCAAGTCTTATGGCGAACGCTGTCGTTTTTCTTATACTATAAACCTATAATCTTTTGTACTTTACTATCGTGAAAAAATTCCCTTTATTTAGCATATGATTTAGGAGGAAAAGTATGAACTTAACAATTAACGTGGTGAACGAACAACCAAGTAAATCTATTGTTTACTTAGCTGGCGAGATTGACGCTTATACTGCTCCAGATTTAAAAGAAGCTTTAATACCGCTTATGAGGCAAGAGGAACAAGTTGTTGAAGTAGATTTAGCGGAAGTGAACTATATGGACAGTACTGGTTTAGGAACTTTTATTAGTGCGTTAAAATCATCGAAAGAGTATAATAGCAAGCTTACATTGGTGAACATCCAAGACCGTGTACTACGGTTGTTTCAAATTACCGGATTAGACGAAATCATGGATATACGTGCTTCGATTCGAGGTGGAAGTGAATAATGAAGAATTTCGATTTTATTGAATTGAAAGTGCCGGCTAAAGCAGAGTATGTAGGTGTAGTGAGGCTAAGTATGTCAGGAATTGCTAATCGGATGGGATTTAGTTATGAAGATATTGAAGATTTGAAAATAGCTATATCGGAAGCCATTACAAATACGGTAACTCATGCCTATAACGAAGAAGATGAAGGTGAGGTAACCATTGGTTTTGGTGTATATGAAGATCGATTAGAAGTGATGGTTGCTGATCATGGCGGTAGTTTCGACTTAAATGAAGTAAAAGACGACATCGGGCCATATAAAGAGAACGAATCAATTGAAGAATTGAGAGAAGGGGGTTTTGGTCTGTTTTTAATTAATGCATTAATGGATAAAGTTCAAATCAATAATGAATATGGAGTCATTGTTTTAATGACAAAGTATATTCATGAATATGAAGCTGAGGTGGGCTTAGATGACGACCAAATCTCAACCACACAATAGCGGAAGAGATGAGGTTTACCAGTTAATTGAATCATTACAAAAAGAGCCTACGGATGAGTATTTACAGGAACAGCTTGTACTTAAATATAAGGATCTCGTGGAGTCTGTTGCACGTAAATATTCCAAAAATAGCGCCATTCATGAGGATCTTGTTCAAGTAGGTATGATCGGTTTGCTTGCTGCAGTACGTCGATATGATTCAACATTCGGTAAATCTTTTGAATCTTTTGCGATACCTACCATTATTGGGGAAATTAAGCGATTTATAAGAGACAAAACATGGAGTGTACACGTGCCTAGGCGGATTAAAGAATTAGGCCCTAAAATAAAAAAAGCTGTTGATACGTTAACAATGGAAAATCAATCTTCCCCTTCCATAAAGGAAATAGCTGACTTTCTACAAGTCTCTGAGGAAGATATTTTGGAAACAATGGAAATGGGAAAAAGCTATAAAGCTCTATCTGTAGACAGAAAGGTAGAAGCTGATTCAGACGGAAGCACAGTTGCTATATTAGATTTGGTTGGAAACGAGGAAGCTGGCTACGAACAGACGGACCAGAGGATGTTATTGGAGAAGATGCTTCCCATCTTGTCAGAACGTGAGCAAAAAATCTTACAATACACGTATTTCGAAAATAAGAGTCAAAAAGAAACTGGTGAATTGTTAGGTATATCGCAAATGCATGTTTCAAGGCTGCAGAGACGTTCGTTACGCAAATTACGAGAAGCTATTCAATCCGAGGATACGGAGGTCTTTGATTAAAAATGGGACAAGTAAAGGTGTCTGTATTTCAACAAGCGAAAACAGGCAATTACTACTGTGGTGATAGTTTTTTTTATGAAGAGACAAACCGTGAATTTGTTTGTGCTATTGCGGATGGGTTAGGCAGTGGAGAAATAGCAAAGGAATCATCTCAAGTTGTTATTGATATTATTCAAAATAATATTCATGCAAGTATTGAATCCATTATTAAAGAATGTAATCAACAATTGCAAGGAAAGCGCGGTGTAGTCATTGGCATTCTCAAACTGGATTTTCAAGCAGAGATGTATTCTTTTTCTTCTATTGGCAATATTGGTGTGTTAACAATAACTGACCATCAGCATAAAAAGCGTAATATACCCAATGCTGGCTATTTAGCTGGTTTCCATCGTCCGTTTAAAATTGTCCGGGAAAAACTCCTACCAGATATGGTGTTTATTATGTTTTCGGATGGAGTGACTGATCGCGATTTATCGCAAAAATATTTGCTGACGAAAAATGTCCAAGAAATTACCGAGACATTTAAATGTTTAGCTAGTGAAAATAGAAGTGATGATACAACATTAATAGCGATGCACTATAGAGGAACTGATTGAAAAATCAGTCCTTTTCGTTCTGGTCTAGGAAATTATCACTAGCGTTGCATAAAAAGTAATGCTTCAAGTCAAGCGTTAATTTTCCATTTGAGACATAGGTAACAGAATTTTCTGATATATGTTATTTGTACACAATGAAAAAAAGACAACAGGCATGAGAGGTAGCCCTTCATCCATTTTTTGAATAGTATATACTTTTAAACGAATGGATCGTATGTTAAATCATCTAAGTGTAACACGTCTCCTGTCTCATATTGTGCTAGGGTCTCTGCAAAAATTCGCTCATTGTCCCACCTTCGTCGTCCACTGGACTCTCGCTCTGGTTCTTTACGCACTTTCAAAATAAAGGTTGCCATGGATTGATCGTAACCATCCTTTATCCAACGCAACATTTCCAGCAAGGTTCCTTTGAAACCTATTTTATTTTTCATTAGGATGATCAGGCAAAAGGTAATCATTGCAAGATAGACTTGATTATAAACGGCATTTTCACTCTTACCATATAATGTTGTAATGACCAAGTGTTGCTTGATCCATTTGAAAAACAACTCTATTTTCCAGCGGTTTCGGTAGATATCGCTGATTTCTTGCGCACTGCGCTTGGCGTCGTTACACACAATCCGAATAGGCTTGCCATTACTATCTGTTGTCTCTATCAATTGTAATGGATGTTTCATGTTTCCGATTGTCACCATGGCATGGCGTGTGATGGGAGAAGATGGATCCACGAGTAACTCTTCCACGACGTGTACCACTGTATTGGCTTTGATACGCGTTGCAAATTTTATTCCTTTTTCCGAATAGGCATCGAACTTCGCAAAGTTGAAGTACCCGCGATCGAATACATGAAGCACATCTAACTGATAAACAATTAATTCATCCAGCTGTGTCTCATCCGCTGGTCGGGCTGGCGTTAGAATCATCTTATCTAGCGAGAGCGTATCATTGCACAACCTAATTGAAGTGTGCATTTTAATCCCGGCTTTTGTTTCTCGAAAATCAGCCCATTCATAGCCACTAAGACACATGGAAATAGTCGATGAATCAATCAAATGCAGCTGAAGCAATGCCTTTCCTGCTTTCACAGGTCCTAGTGTATACTGTACCTTTTGAATGAGATGACGAAGAATAGCTTCTGGTATTTCATGTGGGATTTGTCTATTCTTACGCGAGAGTTGTGACTTACTGATACTGTCTATACCTACTAATCGCTGCACCGTTTTTTTGCGTGAAACAGACTGACTGATTACTGCAAGATTTTCTGATTTTTTAAGTTGTGCGTAAATAAATAAGCGAATATAGGCAATGGTATCTAGCTTTTTCACATACTTGTCTACCCCTTCTATATCAATCATTTTTTGAATAACTTTTGTATCTAATGGATGAATGTATTCCTTGAATACCATTTTTATGGTATGATTGTCCATGAAAGACTCCTTATAATTTGGGATTTGGACAGGACTACCATTCCCTTATTATAAGGTTTTTTTATGCGTTTTTGTATTGATAATTCCTATTATTCTTAGTATTGACACAAGGTGTTTTTTCTTGACTACTTTATAAAAAATTTATGCAACGCTAGTGGGAAATTATAAAATTTTGCAGCTGTGGATAAACGTACTAAGTTATTTAACCACGTCCGGCTCCAGCGCCCAGCAACTAGGCGACTTCACGAATCGCCCTACGATAAGTCATCATTGGTTCGTCAACACCGTCTCACCATGATTCCTAAAACTTTAGTTGCTTCGTTCCACTTGCTACGTTGCTAACAGGGCGCCCCGAGCCTTTGTTCCACTATAGGAAAGTATAAAAGTTTAAATGTTTATAGTATAAGAAAAACTATGCCATTCACCATAAGACTTGGCGACAAGCCAAGTTTTTCTAATGAGGATATCAATCTTAAGGATGGGTGCGTCGAACATTTTTGTCATAGAGACATGTCCATAAGCTTCGTTCTTTTAACGTAGCCATAGCGATAGTAGGAAAGCAAATCATTTTTTGATAAAATAGACCACATGAGTAAAGGAGGAAAGCTTGTGGCAAATGAAATGAATCAAGAATTAAGTTTGTGGGTTGCGAATGAAACGAAAGTAAATGTACCCATTGTAAATAAAGTCATTGCTTTACTAGAAGATGGTAACACGGTTCCATTTATTGCCCGTTACCGAAAAGAAGCTACTGGTGGATTAGATGAAGTACAAATTAAATCTGTTCAAGATAAATGGAATTATGCCGTTCACTTAGCGGAAAGAAAGCAGGAAGTTTTACGTAGCATTGCTGATCAAGGGAAGTTAACAGATGAGCTACAGCAGGAAATAATAGCGGCAACGCAATTACAACGGGTGGAAGATTTATACCGTCCTTATAAACAAAAACACCGGACAAGAGCCACGATTGCCAAAGAAAAAGGATTGGAGCCGTTAGCTGAACTTGTTTGGAGGCAAGAAATTACAACGCTGGCTAATGAAGCAACGAACTATCTTTCAGAGGAACACGAGTTACATACCGTAGAAGATGCCTTAGCTGGCGTAAATGATATTATTGCCGAGTGGATAGCTGATGACCCTGGGTATAGAGAATATATGCGTGAAGAGACGATGAAACGAGGTATGGTCGCATCAGAAGTGAAAGATCGTGAAAAAGATGAAAAACAAGTATATGAAATGTATTATGATTTCCATGAGGCAGTTCGTTCTTTAGTATCACACCGGGTTCTCGCGCTTAATCGTGGTGAGAAAGAAGAAGTACTCAAAGTCACCATTCAACCTCCTACAGAACGGATTCTTGACTTTTTACAACAAAAAATAGTAACATCCTCTGCTCATGCTGATGTTTTGGAATTGTTACAACATGCGATTGAAGACAGTTATAAACGTTTAATTCAGCCTTCTTTAGAGCGTGAGATTCGAAACAACTTAACGGAAAAAGCAGAGCAGCAGGCAATAGAAGTGTTTTCCAAAAACTTAAAAAGCCTTTTACTCCAGCCGCCATTAAAAGGGAAAACAATACTGGGGGTAGATCCTGCATTTCGTACAGGTTGTAAGCTAGCCGTTGTGGATGAAACAGGCAAGGTACACCATGTTGGTGTTATGTATCCGACGGCACCAAGAAAAGATACGGCTGGTGCAAAAAAGATTGTTATGGATTTAATGAAGCAGTATTCAATTGAATTGATAGCGATTGGAAATGGCACAGCTTCTCGAGAGACAGAACAATTCATTGCCGATGTCATTCAAAATCAAAACCTATCGATTCCGTATATTATCGTGAATGAAGCAGGAGCAAGTGTGTATTCTGCATCGAAACTTGCGAGAGAAGAATTTCCTGAATTGCAAGTAGAAGAGAGAAGTGCAGTATCCATTGCGCGTCGTGTGCAAGATCCATTAGCAGAATTAGTAAAAATTGATCCAAAATCGATTGGTGTTGGACAATACCAGCATGATGTTAGTCAGAAAGCATTAAATGAATCGTTGACTTTTGTTGTAGAAACAGCAGTTAACCAAGTTGGTGTCAATGTGAATACCGCTTCTTCTTCTTTATTACAATATGTATCCGGATTAAGTAAGACTGTTGCTAATAACATCGTTAAGCGAAGAGAAGAAGAAGGAAAGTTTACGAACCGAAAACAATTAAAGAAAATCCCTCGTCTAGGAGCAAAAACATATGAACAAGGGATTGGTTTTTTACGGATCATGGATGGAGAACATGCTTTAGATCGAACCCCCATCCACCCAGAGAGTTATGCAGTAACGGAAAAGTTACTACATTTAATCGGTTGTTCCCTGGAAGATATTGGTGCAGATAAATTGAAAGAAGCTATTCAATCGATTAATACCAAAGAAGTTGCTAAACAATTAGAAGTAGGGGAATCGACGCTTCATGATATTGTCCAAGCGTTGACAAAGCCGGAGCGTGATCCACGTGATGATTTTCCACAACCAATTTTAAAGAAAAACGTATTATCGCTAGAAGACATTGAACATGGGATGGAATTACAAGGTACGGTACGAAATGTCGTCGATTTCGGCGTGTTTGTAGATATTGGCGTAAAGCAAGATGGGCTTGTTCATATTTCTAAAATGTCACATTCATTTGTGAAACATCCCATGGACATCGCCTCAGTAGGAGATGTTGTTACAGTGTGGGTAGAAGACATTGATGTGAATAAAGGAAGAATTGCATTATCCATGATTCAAGAGAAGTAATTATTGCGTAAAGATGTCGCTGCTGGAGAAAATATTCTCATACTCCTTTAGATAAGGTTACAAGGGAAAAATGTTTTCATTAAAAAATCCGAACTTTGATTTGGAAATCTGCTAGGAGGATTTCCAATTCGTTCGGATTTTTCTATACGTACATTTATTTAGTGAAAATAAATGAAAAGCTTATTAGGATTTTACACTTTCTGGAACTTGAAGTCCAAGCCCTTGTGCAATACGCTCGCCCCATTCAGCGTCAGCTTTATAGAAATGTTCAATTTGGCGAAGTTTTATTTTATCTCTTGTTACGGGTTTCATGTGATCAACAAATGCTTGAATTAAACGATCTTTTTCATCAGCAGACATTAAACGATATAAATCTCCAGCCTGTGTATAATGGTCATCACTGTCATACGGTACACTATCAGCTTCACCATAGACGTCAAATGGTTTTATTTTTGCTGTTGGATCCTCTACTGGACCATTTACACTATTCGGTTCATAGTTTGGTTTAGATCCGCCATTTCCATTAACTGCCATAAATCCATCTCTTTGGTAATGATTGACTTCTGCTTTTGGACGGTTAACCGGAATTTGGTGATGGTTTACACCAAGGCGATAACGGTGTGCATCAGAATATGCAAATAGACGTCCTTGTAGCATTTTATCTGGAGAAGCTTCAATTCCTGGTACAAATTGTCCAGGTGAGAAAGCTGCTTGTTCGACCTCAGCAAAATAGTTTTCAGGATTGCGATTTAAGATCATTCTTCCAACCTCAATACGTGGATAATCTTTTTTCGACCATACTTTAGTTACGTCGAAAGGATCCCATTTATACGTTTTCGCATCTTCATAAGGCATGATTTGTACATATAACTTCCATACTGGAAAATCTTCGTTTGCAATAGCGTTGTGTAAATCTTCTATATGATAATCTGGATTTTCTCCGGCAATCTTCTCTGCTAAAGAAGCCTCAAGCCCTTTTACACCTTGTTCACTAATGAAATGATATTTTATCCAAAAAGCTTCTCCGTCTTTATTAACCCATTTAAATGTATGACTACCGTAGCCATTCATATGTCTGAATGTTGCAGGGATTCCACGATCGCCATGCAAGTAAGTGATTTGGTGAAGTGACTCAGGAGAAAGTGACCAGAAATCCCAAACCATATCTTTATCTTTTAAATGTGTTTGTGGATTTCGTTTTTGTGTATGAATAAAGTCAGGGAACTTAATTGCATCTCTAATGAAAAATATAGGTGTATTATTGCCAACTAAATCATAATTTCCTTCATTTGTATAAAATTTAACAGAAAAACCACGTGGGTCACGAACCGTGTCGGCAGACCCTAATTCACCTGCTACTGTAGAAAAGCGAATAAATAAATCTGTACGTTTACCTGCTTCGCTTAAAAAATCAGCTTTGGTGTATTTGGAAATTTCATCGTTCGTTACTTCAAAGTAGCCATAAGCACCTGCACCTTTAGCATGAACAATACGTTCAGGAATTCTTTCTCTATTAAAGTGAGCTAGCTTTTCTAGCAAATGAAAGTCTTGTATAAGAGTAGGACCACGTTGTCCTGCTGTAATAGAATTTTGGTTATCAGCTACTGGCGCGCCTGCTGCTGTTGTCATTCGGTTTCTTGTATCCACATTAAATCCTCCCTCTAAGTAATAAATCAGAACTACAATTATATTATAATACAAATCAAAAAAAAATCAATATTTATTTATAATTATTTTAAATAAATAAATGTAATCATGAGATTCGGTTAATATAGGTGAAAAATTGTGGTAAGTTATTGTATAATAATGTTGAAAAATGATAAGGAGTTTATTCAAATGATAATAGTAAATGATAAAGAACTATATCACTTCGTAAATGATGTATCCCTTAACTGGTTCAATAAACCATTCTTTCATAAGGTTAAATTCAATCACCGCTTAAGAACGACAGGTGGGAGATATATTCCTGCTAAAAAAATGATTGAATTAAATCCAAAATACTTGGAAGAGGCAGGAGAACAAGCGTTTATAGGGATTATTAAACATGAACTTTGCCATTATCACTTACATATAGAAGGAAAAGGTTATAAGCATAGTGATCGTGATTTTAAAGAATTAATGTCTGCGACAAATTCTCCAAGGTTTTGTCAGCCATTACCTTCGCAGAGAGAATATAAATATATATATGCTTGTAAAACTTGTCATCAAACGTTTAAACGTCAGCGGAAAATGAGTACAAATAAGTATAGATGTGGCAAATGTAAGGGGAGAATAGCTTTAGTAATGGAGAAAGGTATATGAAAGCTTTTGGTGAAGTAAGTATAAACTTAAAGAAAATAGGAAAATACTATTGACGATTTTTGTCATTCGTGATACATTAAATAGGCTGTCAATTACATATTAATTGCAACCAAAAATGAGTTTATAAAATTTAGTTAATCTATTGACATTTAGTTTGATTTGATGTATTATATTTCTCGTTGTGATTTATTCAACTTATATTATTCCACAGTAGCTCAGTGGTAGAGCAATCGGCTGTTAACCGATCGGTCGTAGGTTCGAATCCTACCTGTGGAGCCAATTATGGAGAAGTACTCAAGTGGCTGAAGAGGCGCCCCTGCTAAGGGTGTAGGTCGCGTAAGCGGCGCGAGGGTTCAAATCCCTCCTTCTCCGCCATTTTATGGCCCGTTGGTCAAGCGGTTAAGACACCGCCCTTTCACGGCGGTAACACGGGTTCGAATCCCGTACGGGTCATTCTAAAAAATGAATAGGTCGGGTCCGGTAGTTCAGTTGGTTAGAATGCCTGCCTGTCACGCAGGAGGTCGCGGGTTCGAGTCCCGTCCGGACCGCCATTGTTGGGCTATAGCCAAGCGGTAAGGCATCGGGTTTTGATCCCGTGTATCCTAGGTTCGAATCCTAGTAGCCCAGCCATTTTTGCTTTTTAATGGATCTTTACAAGTTTACTATATCTTTGTTCTCGTAATAAGACAACAGAGAATTTCTAATCAGAAATAGGAGCCATTAGCTCAGTCGGTAGAGCATCTGACTTTTAATCAGAGGGTCGGAGGTTCGAATCCTCCATGGCTCACCATTACACATTTAAATATTGCGGGTGTGGCGGAATTGGCAGACGCGCTAGACTTAGGATCTAGTGTCTTCGGACGTGGGGGTTCAACTCCCTTCACCCGCATTAAGATATAACTGTTTTCTTCATACTATACTATAGAAGAAACTCGCAACTACCTCATCACAAAAAACGAGTTGCTGTAAATTTTGGTTTCAGCTCCAAATTAATTGTGAAAAGGGAAGGTTAGGTAATAGTTTGCTTTTGCTTAAGCAGTTGCTACTATAGGGTATAGACTAATTGAAAGTTTATCTTAGTCTTAGTAAAATAAGTTCATTTAGAAGCTGTGATATACAGCCTTTTATTTTCCGCTTCATATATTGCGGTCGTGGCGGAATGGCAGACGCGCTAGGTTGAGGGCCTAGTGGGTGTATAACCCGTGGAGGTTCAAGTCCTCTCGACCGCATCAAAATTAATGAAATATTTTTTGCGCCCGTAGCTCAATTGGATAGAGCGTTTGACTACGGATCAAGAGGTTAGGGGTTCGACTCCTCTCGGGCGCGCCATATTACGGGAAGTAGCTCAGCTTGGTAGAGCACATGGTTTGGGACCATGGGGTCGCAGGTTCAAATCCTGTCTTCCCGACCATCGCACATTTGATGTGCGGGTGTAGTTTAATGGTAAAACCTCAGCCTTCCAAGCTGATGACGAGGGTTCGATTCCCTTCACCCGCTCCAATTAATTTTATGGGCCTGTAGCTCAGCTGGTTAGAGCGCACGCCTGATAAGCGTGAGGTCGGTGGTTCAAGTCCACTCAGGCCCATTTGCTTGCTATGCTAGGGAGTATGAACTTTATAGTTTATAGTTTGTAGTTTGTAGTTCAAAGGAAATGAAAACTTTAGCATGAAGCTAATTTTCTCTAAAACTGGCAAGGCAAGATGATCTTATCATAAAAGAAATGTTGTCCACTAAAACAAATTATATTTTTAATAGAAAAGTGTTGACATTTCATTCTCTAGGTGATATGATATAAAAGTTGCTTCGTTGAAAGCAACGAAAAAAATTTGCTCTTTGAAAACTGAACAAAACAACCAGTATGTCAAGGAAAAACAAACCCTGTTTTTCTTAAGAAATAAACTGAGAGAAATCTCAGAAGAAGCTAAGAATGATGAAGAACGGTGTTCATCATCACAAACTTTTATGGAGAGTTTGATCTTGGCTCAGGACGAACGCTGGCGGCGTGCCTAATACATGCAAGTCGAGCGCGGGAAGCAAGCAGATCTCTTTCGGGAGTGACGCTTGTGGAACGAGCGGCGGACGGGTGAGTAACACGTGGGCAACCTACCTGTAAGACTGGGATAACTCCGGGAAACCGGGGCTAATACCAGATGAAACAAAGCGTCGCATGACGCAATGTTAAAAGGCGGCATATGCTGTCACTTACAGATGGGCCCGCGGCGCATTAGCTAGTTGGTGAGGTAAAGGCTCACCAAGGCAACGATGCGTAGCCGACCTGAGAGGGTGATCGGCCACACTGGGACTGAGACACGGCCCAGACTCCTACGGGAGGCAGCAGTAGGGAATCTTCCGCAATGGACGAAAGTCTGACGGAGCAACGCCGCGTGAGTGATGAAGGTTTTCGGATCGTAAAACTCTGTTGTTAGGGAAGAACAAGTGCCATTCGAATAGGTTGGCACCTTGACGGTACCTAACCAGAAAGCCCCGGCTAACTACGTGCCAGCAGCCGCGGTAATACGTAGGGGGCAAGCGTTGTCCGGAATTATTGGGCGTAAAGCGCGCGCAGGCGGTCCTTTAAGTCTGATGTGAAAGCCCACGGCTTAACCGTGGAGGGCCATTGGAAACTGGAGGACTTGAGTACAGAAGAGGAGAGTGGAATTCCACGTGTAGCGGTGAAATGCGTAGAGATGTGGAGGAACACCAGTGGCGAAGGCGACTCTCTGGTCTGTAACTGACGCTGAGGTGCGAAAGCGTGGGTAGCGAACAGGATTAGATACCCTGGTAGTCCACGCCGTAAACGATGAGTGCTAGGTGTTAGGGGGTTTCCGCCCCTTAGTGCTGAAGTTAACGCATTAAGCACTCCGCCTGGGGAGTACGGCCGCAAGGCTGAAACTCAAAAGAATTGACGGGGACCCGCACAAGCGGTGGAGCATGTGGTTTAATTCGAAGCAACGCGAAGAACCTTACCAGGTCTTGACATCCTCTGACACCCCTAGAGATAGGGCATTCCCTTCGGGGACAGAGTGACAGGTGGTGCATGGTTGTCGTCAGCTCGTGTCGTGAGATGTTGGGTTAAGTCCCGCAACGAGCGCAACCCTTGATCTTAGTTGCCAGCATTTAGTTGGGCACTCTAAGGTGACTGCCGGTGACAAACCGGAGGAAGGTGGGGATGACGTCAAATCATCATGCCCCTTATGACCTGGGCTACACACGTGCTACAATGGATGGAACAAAGGGCAGCGAAGCCGCGAGGCCAAGCAAATCCCATAAAACCATTCTCAGTTCGGATTGCAGGCTGCAACTCGCCTGCATGAAGCCGGAATCGCTAGTAATCGCGGATCAGCATGCCGCGGTGAATACGTTCCCGGGTCTTGTACACACCGCCCGTCACACCACGAGAGTTGGTAACACCCGAAGTCGGTGAGGTAACCTTTTGGAGCCAGCCGCCGAAGGTGGGACCAATGATTGGGGTGAAGTCGTAACAAGGTAGCCGTATCGGAAGGTGCGGCTGGATCACCTCCTTTCTAAGGATTATGAAGGAAACATACTTGGTTGTTTGGTTCAGTTTTGAGAGAGTAAATGCTTGTCTCTCAAGGATGAGATAGAAGGATCTTCTGTTAAAACCCGTCACGTCCTGTGACGAACACAGAAGTCACCACATCCTGTGGAAGCTTGTACCTTGAAAACTAAATAAGAGTAACAACGACATCAAACCAAAAACTGAAAAGCAATATGCTTATTCATAGATAAAAATGTAAGATTAGTTAAGTGAATAAGGGCGCACGGTGGATGCCTTGGCACTAGGAGCCGAAGAAGGACGGGACTAACACCGATATGTCCTGGGGAGTCGTAAGTAGACATCGATCCAGGAATTTCCGAATGGGGGAACCCGCTGCTCGTAATGGAGCAGTACTTCTATCTGAATTCATAGGGTAGAAGAGGCATACCCGGGGAACTGAAACATCTCAGTACCCGGAGGAAGAGAAAGCAAACGCGATTTCCCGAGTAGCGGCGAGCGAAACGGAATTAGCCCAAACCAGAAGGCTTGCCTTCTGGGGTTGTAGGACACTCCATTGGAGTTATCAAGAGATTCTTTAGATGAAGCGATCTGGAAAGGTCGGCCAAAGAAGGTAACAGCCCTGTAATCGAAAAAGAATCTCCTCCGGAGTGGATCCTGAGTACGGCGGAACACGAGGAATTCCGTCGGAATCCGGGAGGACCATCTCCCAAGGCTAAATACTCCCTAGTGACCGNGAAAAATGACTTTTTTCAACAAATATCTTGATTTTTTCACAAAAACGATTATAATAAGATTTGTGCCTCTTTGAAGCACAACATAACAGATAGCAACTTTGCCTGGTAGTAATGGCGGAGAGGTCACACCTGTTCCCATGCCGAACACAGTAGTTAAGCTCTCCAGCGCCGATGGTAGTTGGGACTTTGTCCCTGCAAGAGTAGGACGCCGCCAGGCAAAATTTATCTATATTTTGTAAAAAAAACTTATTTCATATCGCGGGGTGGAGCAGTCTGGTAGCTCGTTGGGCTCATAACCCAAAGGTCGTAGGTTCAAATCCTGCCCCCGCAACCAAATTATTATCTAAAAATAAATCAAAATGACATTTCCACTGTCAGAATATTAACATAATAAATTTGGTCCGGTAGTTCAGTTGGTTAGAATGCCTGCCTGTCACGCAGGAGGTCGCGGGTTCGAGTCCCGTCCGGACCGCCAGATAAATAGAATTCAACACACATGGTTTTAATAAAATCGTGTGTTTTTTATTTTCTTTTAAAATGTTGGCTTATCACCAGATTTCTATGGTGAGTAACGCTGTCGTTTTGTTTCTACGATAAAACTAAAAATTTATATTCCAGATATAAGGTGCTGTAAGACTTCCACTTCTAGAATACCATCTAATCACCGCTTTGTTTAGAATCCTTTAGCTTATACCTTATGGTACTAACAATTACTGGGGGGTGTAAAAAACTCCCACAGATTGTAGATCACTTTATACTTTCCTGTAGTGTAAAACAAAATCACAATACAAATCTTTTCTCCACAATACCAGTATTTCCTTTTTCTTTTTCCCGCATTTTTTGCTATCATAAATATAGTTATATATGAAATTTGGTGAGCGACAAGTGGATGAGTTTCAATTTATAAACACAATTAAACAAAATTACTACAGACAGTCATCTGTGGTAAAAGGTATAGGCGATGATGCAGCCGTTTTTCGGCAAAATACAAAAGATATCGTTACTGCTGTTGATACGTTTGTGGAAGGTGTTCATTTTCGAAAAGATACGATGTCTGCTTATGATATTGGTTTTCGTGCTTTAGTGGCAAATATTAGTGATTTAGCTGCTATGGGTGCTCAACCTGCTTTTTATTTGGTTTCCATTGTTTTTCCCAGCCATTGGTCCCCACAAGAAGTGCAGCATATTTTCCAAGGAATGAAGGCAATAGGAAGAAGTTATAATATGGATTTAATTGGGGGGGACACAGTGTCTGGAAACGAACTCGTTTTAACAATTACTGTTATAGGCTATGTTGAAAAAGCACAAGCTCGATATAGACATCATGCCAGAGCTGGTGATATTGTCTTTGTTACGGGAACTTTAGGTGATTCACAAGCTGGTTATCATATTATAACAAATCAAAAGAAGTATAAAGATGCTGCTTATTACACGGAACGCCACCGAAGACCAGTTCCTCGAGTTGATTTTGCTCTTGGGATACCTAGAACAGTTCGCGTTGCGTTAAACGATGTGAGTGATGGTATAGCTAATGAGGCTGCAGAGATAGCAACAGCATCAGATGTAAGCATGCAACTTTTTGATGAAGCCATTCCGGTCCATGAGAGTTTTCATCAGTTTTCTAAGTCTAAGCAGTATCAATGGAAGTATTTTGGCGGAGAGGACTTTGAATTAATAGGTACAGTTGCTGCAACGAATTGGGATATATTAGTTGATACTGCAAAAAGAGTCAATTTACAACTGACGCAAATAGGAAAGGTATTTTATGAACCCGAATATAATCATGTTTACATAAACAAAGGAAATCAGCAATTAGAAAGATTGCTACAAAAAGGGTATAATCACTTAAAGTAGGTGTACAGATTAAATGTATGAAATAATAACAAATACAGAAGAAACAACCATAGATTTAGGCGAAAAGTTGGCTTTGTTATTGAGTCCTGGAGATGTTGTTACGTTAGAAGGCGATCTTGGTACGGGAAAAACTACATTCACAAAAGGCTTAGCTACAGGGCTTGGAGTAAAACGACATGTATCTAGCCCGACATTCACAATTATTAAGGAATATGAAGGTGAATTGCCTCTTTATCATATGGATGTGTATCGGTTGGAAAATAGCGAAGAGGATATAGGTTTTGATGAGTATTTTCATGGAGAAGGAATAACGGTTGTGGAATGGCCGCAATTTATAGCTTCTTTCTTACCAGGAGAGTATTTGGAGGTAAAGCTTGCTAGTATTGACGAAAAATCACGAAAGTTTACCTTTATCCCACATGGTTATCACCATGAATGGGTAGTAGAACAGTTAAAAAGTTAATTCGACATACGAGGAGTTATTGACATGAATATACTTGCAATGGATACATCGAATCAAGTATTAGGTGTTGCCATTCAACAAGATGATACAATACTAGGTGAAATGGTTACAAATTTACCTAAAAATCATTCCGTTCGATTAATGCCTGCTATAGATAGACTAATGCAGGAAGTAAATATGAAACCAGAACAGTTGGACAAAATAGTAGTAGCTAAAGGGCCAGGTTCTTATACAGGTGTTCGTATAGGATTATCTACAGCAAAATCGATGGCGTGGGCGTTAAATATACCTGTTATTGGCGTATCAAGCTTAGAAGTGCTTGCTTATCAAGGACGTTTTTTTAATGGTATTATTTCCCCTTTCTTTGATGCTAGAAGAGGGTTAGCCTATGCAGGGTGCTATCGTTTTGTAAATAATCAGTTACAACTTTTCAGAAAAGAAGAAAATGTTGCTATGCAGGATTTACTTGAGGAACTTAAAAGCTTGGAAAAATCAATTTTATTTTTAAGTCCAGACATATCCATTCATCAAGAACAAATTATATCAATAGTAGGGAATAGAGCAGTGATCCCAGAAGAGCAGGTTCATGTAATTCGTCCTACGCATTTAATTGCAGCGGCTAAAGAAAAACAAGTAGGGTCTACACATACACTACGTCCTAATTACCTTCGTTTAGCAGAAGCTGAGGCTAAATGGTTAGAAAGTAATAAAGGTTGTTAACTTCGTGATGAAGCAGGAAGTTAACATAAGAAAAATGCGAGTAGCAGATATTGATGCTGTTATGTATGTGGAGAAAGAATCATTTGCTACAGCTTGGTCAGAGGAAATTTTTAAACAGGAGCTTGTTGAAAATCCATATGGCCATTATTTTATTATTGAATGTAATGGAGAGATTGTCGGTTATGTAGGCATATGGATTGTCTTTGATGATGCACAAATAACCAATATTGCTATTTTGCCATCTCAGCGTGGAAGAAAATTAGGTGAACAGCTTTTCCGACATGTATTTAAATATGCACTTATCTATGGAGTGCGTCGTTTATCATTAGAGGTGCGAAAGTCTAATATTGTTGCTCAAAAGCTCTATCGCAAATTTGGGCTTGTAGCTGGTGGCATTAGAAAGCAATATTATACAGATAATCAGGAGGACGCAATTGTGATGTGGGTGAATATAAATGAGTAAAGAAGTAGTAATATTAGGTATTGAAACAAGTTGTGATGAGACGGCAGTTGCAATTGTCAAGAATGGCAAAAAAATCTTGTCCAATGTCGTTTCATCACAGATTGAAAGCCATAAGCGGTTTGGTGGTGTTGTCCCAGAAATTGCTTCCCGACATCATGTAGAGCAAATTACATATGTTTTAGAAGAAGCTATGGAACAAGCAGCTATTAGTTGGAGTGAAATTGACGGGATCGCTGTAACAGAAGGACCAGGTCTAGTGGGAGCACTGTTAGTTGGTGTGAATGCAGCTAAAGCTCTGGCCTTTAGTAAACATAAGCCATTAATTGGTGTACATCATATAGCAGGTCATATCTATGCAAATCGCTTGCAGGATGAATTTAAATTTCCTTTATTAGGACTGATCGTCTCCGGCGGGCATACAGAGTTAGTAATTATGAAAGCGCATGGTGAGTATGAAGTCATTGGCGAAACAAGAGATGATGCAGCGGGAGAAGCATATGATAAAGTAGCAAGGCTATTAAATCTACCTTATCCAGGTGGTCCCGAAATTGATAAGTTAGCAAAACGAGGAGAAGAAACGATTGATTTTCCAAGAGCTTGGTTGGAGCCAGATAGTTATGACTTCAGTTTTAGTGGATTAAAATCATCGGTTACAAATACAATTCATAGAGCAAAACAACGTGGTGTATCGTTAAAAGCAGAAGATATTGCTGCAAGCTTTCAAGCTAGTGTAGTAGATGTATTAACCATGAAAACAGTACGTGCAGCTAAAGAGTACCATGTAAAACAAGTCATCGTAGCTGGAGGTGTGGCGGCTAATAAAGGGCTTCGATCTTCTTTACAGCAGGAATTTGCCAACTTACAAATCCCTTTACAAATTCCGCCACTTTCTTTATGTACAGACAATGCTGCGATGATTGCAGCTGCTGGTACAATTGCTTTTGAGCAAGGGAGAAGGTCTGGACTAGATTTAAATGCTCGAGCGTCCATGCTGTTAAAGTAATCCACAACCATCCACAAGTATGTGAATAACTGTTAAGAATAGTGTTCTAGTAATAGCTTTATTGTGCATATGTTTGTGGATATATATAAACAATGCTGTGGATAGTGTGAATAACATATGAGAAACGTTGGGAGTAACTGCATGAAGATAGGGTTTTCCGTGTGTATAATGTTAGAGTAAAAGCAGAAATTTGGTGATAAGCAATGTCAAAAAAGCAATCCTATTATATACAAACAGATTTAATCTCTATATTTATATTACTTGTATGTGTCAGTTTGCTTTCGATCTATAATGCACAACAGTTAGAACAGTACAGCACAAACTTTATGCTGCAGCAAGCAGTTTGGTTTACGGTCGGAATTGGTATCGTTGCAGCTATACAATACTTAGATATGGAGCAAATATATAAAGCAAGTGGATACATTTATGCATTTGGTGTATTCGTACTCTTGGTGTTACTAATTAGCCCAGAAAGTATTGCACCATATACAAATGGAGCAAAAAGTTGGTTTAATTTAAGGGTTGCTACAATACAACCTTCCGAATTTACAAAAATAACGACCATCATTTATATGGCTACAGTTATTCAAAAGCATAAAGAAAAATTTATTAAACCAAGCATTAAATCCGATATTAAACTGCTTATTAAAATTTTGGCCGTGGTAGCTGTACCTGTGGCACTAATTATGAAGCAACCTGATTTTGGAACGTCAATGGTTTATTTATTTATAGCTGGGGTTATCATTATCCTTTCAGGTATTCATTGGAAAATACTAACGACATTAATTGTGAGTATCACTTCTGTTGCTGGAGCTACGCTAGCTTTTATTGTAAAATTTCCTGATTTAGCAAAGCAGCTAGTCGGCGAGGGACAAAAATATCAAATAGATCGCATACTAACTTGGTTTGATCCATCTCAACAAGCAAGTGATGCAAATTGGCATTTTAATCAAGCTTTTATGGCACTCGGGTCTGGTCAATTGTTTGGTAAAGGAATGGGGAGTCAGGAAGTGTCGTTTCCCGAAGCGCAAACGGATTTTATTTTCTCCATCATCGGGGAGAGTTTCGGCTTCGTTGGCGGCGCACTTGTGATCTTTTTATACTTTATCTTTTTATATAAATTAGTAATGATTGGCTTATCTATTTATAGCCACTCCCCGTTTTCCGCTTATATTTGTTTTGGGTTTATGAGTTTATTGCTTGTTCACGTCTTTCAAAATATTGGTATGGCGCTAGGTATTATGCCGGTAACAGGAATACCGCTACTTTTTATAAGTTATGGAGGTAGTTCTGTAATGGCTTCTATGCTTGGTTTTGGAGTTATTTATCGGATAGCTGTGGAAAACTCTATTCAAAATGATTATTTATTTAAATAGAACATGTGGATAAATTAAATGGTTTGGGTTATCCACATGTGTATAAAGGAAACCTCTGATAGTAGGAGTTTTCCCACTTTATTTAATCGTTTAAAGTTGTGAAATCCATGATATATCCTAAGATGGTACTTTTTTCTGATAAGTGGTGCTTCGAACTCAACAGGATTTTCTATAGTATTAGAAAAACTTGGCTTATCGCTAATTCTTTATGGCTTTCTTATAATATAATATAAAATAAAACTTACCCACATGACTTAGTCATGTGGGTAAGTTAATCTTCTAGTAAGTCTGCCCATTCTTCCATGAAGAGGTTCACTTTTTGTTTACGGCGATTGACTTCTTCTGACAATTCTAATGCTTTTTCATGGTCTTGAAAGATTTCTGGTAACTCCATCTGACTTTCTAGCTGCTCTATATCGTTTTCTAACTGTTCAATTTCAGTTTCAAGTTCTTCAATTCGTCTTTTTTTCTTTCTTTGCTCGCGCTGTAATTGCTTATCGCGTTCAAAATGGCGTTTTCTTTCTGAAGCGGGAGCTTGTTCACTTTGATTGGATGATTCGTTTAATCGTTTTAATTCAGCTTCCTCCGCTTTTTTTTCTAAATAATAATCGTAATCGCCAAGGTAAATGGTTGTTTTCACCTTTTGCATTTCAACTACTTGATCAGCAATCTTATTAATAAAGTAACGGTCATGAGAAACGAATAAAATCGTACCAGGAAAATCTATTAAGGCAGCTTCGAGTACTTCTTTACTATCAATATCTAAATGGTTGGTTGGTTCATCAAGAATTAGAAAATTAGCTTGTTGCATCATTAATTTTGCTAAAGCCAGGCGTGCTTTCTCACCGCCACTTAATGCATTTACAGGCTTTAATACATCTTCACCAGAAAACAAGAAATTACCGAGAACAGTCCGAATATCTTTTTCATTTGTGGTTGGATAGTCATCCCATAATTCCATTAACACGGTTTTAGAAGAGTTTAAGTTTGCTTGTTCTTGGTCATAGTAGCCGATTTGTACGTTTGTTCCGAGCTGTACAGTCCCTTGGATCGCTTTTAATTTTCCCAACACAATTTTTAGTAGCGTCGTTTTCCCAACTCCGTTTGGACCAACTAGAGCCACGCTTTCTCCGCGATTGATTTGCAAATGTACATTTTGGAATAAATTTTCTTCTTCATTCGGATATCGAAATAATAAATTATCTATTTTCAACACATCGTTGCCACTCCGGCGGCTTACTTGAAACGAGAAAGAAGCAGAGGCTTCATCCCCTAATGGTTTGTCTATTTTATCCATTTTATCTAGTTGTTTCCTTCTGCTTTGTGCTCGTTTTGTAGTTGAAGCTCGTACAATATTACGTTGAATAAAGTCTTCCATTTTCTTGATTTCAGTCTGTTGCTTTTCGTATTCTTTCCACTCTCTTTCGAAATCAAGCGCTTTTTGCTCTAAATACTTGCTATATGTTCCGACATAACGCTTTGTTTGATGGCGAGCTATTTCATACACAATAGATACCGTTTTATCTAGAAAGTAACGATCGTGGGAAACGACTACTATCGCACCAGGATAACTATTTATGTAGCTTTCTAGCCAATTTAACGTTGCAATATCTAAATGGTTGGTCGGTTCATCTAAAATGAGTAATTGTGGTTTTTTTAATAGCAGCTTTCCTAATGAAAGTCGTGTTTTTTGACCGCCGCTTAGCGTTTGAATAGGTGTATCATAGTCAAACAAATGAAAATTCAACCCTGTTAATACCGCTTTTATATCCGCTTCATATGTATATCCGCCATTTTGTTCATAAGCGTGACGTAAACGGTCATAATCATGCAATAGTTTTTCATAGGCTTCAGAAGTATAACTTGTTGCCTGTTCCATCTTTTCTTCAATTATTCGCAGTTGTTTTTCTTGTTTCGTTAATTCAGGGAAAACAGTAAGCATCTCCTGCCAAATTGTTTTTTCAGACTCTAGTGCAGTATGTTGAGCTAGGTAACCCAAAGTAAGGTCTTTAGGCATAAATAATTCACCTTGGTCATAACTTAGTTCCCCTGCCATTATTTTTAATAATGTTGATTTTCCGGAGCCATTTCTTCCCACGATAGCTATTCGATCATGGTCTTTTACTTCTAGCTTTATATTTGATAAAATTTCATCAGCACCAAATGATTTTGAAAGACCGTTCATTTGCATTCGTATCATAATATACCCCCATCTCTCTTCTAGTGTATCTTACTTTCCTAAAATCAATCAATACAATTGTGAACTAAGTCACGACTTATTTCCAGTTTTCTGCTAAAATAAAAGAGAGTTAGTAATTAAAACCAAATCCCCCGAATGATTCTAGGTTAGGAAAGTTGGATCAAAAGTATTGATGCAGTTTTAACTCGAAATCTATATCAAGAGGAAAGGATACTTTTTTAGTCGCTTTATTATGTAAGCGATACACAATAGGTTACGAAAAATTTTTAACTGTAAAGTCAAGAAATTGGTAACAGCATGCTGTAGAAAATTAAAATATAATAGTTGAAGTGGAGGATGATAAAATGATGGAGCAAAATAAAATACCTCAAGCGACTGCTAAAAGATTACCTTTATATTATCGATTCATAAATAATTTAAATCATCAAGGGAAAAAGCGTGTTTCTTCTAAAGAATTAAGTGATGCGGTAAAAGTAGATTCAGCTACCATTCGCCGAGATTTTTCCTATTTTGGCGCTCTAGGTAAAAAAGGGTACGGTTATAATGTGGAGTATTTGCTTGAATTTTTTCGGAAAACATTAGATCAAGATGAAACAACAGAGGTTGCACTAATAGGCGTTGGGAATTTAGGTACTGCATTTTTACATTATAATTTTATGAAGAATAATAATATTGCGATTAAAATGGCATTTGATAGTAACCCTGAAAAAGTCGGCACGATGGTTAGTGATGTACCTGTTTATCATATAGAGGAATTAGAGGATAGATTGGGTGATATTAAAGTGGCCATATTGACTATTCCTGGAAGTGAGGCACAACCTATGGCTGATCATTTGGTTAATAGGGGAGTGGAAGGGATACTCAATTTCACGCCAGCAAGAATAACTGTACCAAAGCATATCCGCGTACATCATATCGATCTAGCTGTGGAGTTACAAGCATTAGTTTATTTCTTAAAACATTATCCTCTAATTACAGAGGATGAAGAAGAGGAAGTACCCATGGATTGAGGTAGTTCAAGTGTAAAAGAGGAAAACACGCAAAAAATGATGGCTTCCTGAAGGGGAGACATCATTTTTTGTACTTATAGGAAAGTATAAAAGCTTCAAGGTTTATAGTGTGTAAGAAAAATGACAGCGTTTTTTCACCATAAGACTAGGTGGCAAGCCAAGTTTTTCTAACATTATAGAAAAGGATAAAGTATCAGATAAACAAGCTCTTTACAAGATACGGGAGTGCTGATATACATAATGAGCCTTCGTGCATGTCGGGGCTTCACCTTCCCCTGTACAAAAAAGCTGTCATCAGCTAAAGTTCCAATATCTATCTACTTTAATTCCTTCCTCACTAGCTCATAATGGATAAACAAATAAAATTAAAAATCATATTGCTTCATTCTTAAGCGTTTGAAATGTTAATAGAGCGTATCGAATTGTGAATCTTATGTTTTATTGTTGCGTTTTTGTCGAATATGAATGGCGATTAAGCGGATGCCTACACCTGTCTCCAGTGTGGCGAATAATGCTAACACCATTGTTGTTATATTCCACATTGTTTCGTCTACACTTAAAATAGCAACATAAGTGAAAAATGCTCCCATAATAAGGTAGATAATTCCCATTGTTTTGGGAGAAATCTTCATATTTTAAGCCTCCAACCAAAGCCTATTTTTCATACTACATGTAAGTAGAACGTTTACCATAAAGATTTGGTAACGTTTTTTATTAAATCCTATAAGTTAATGGTAGCATAGACGTGCGCGTATGCAAGGTAACTTATGATAAAAGGACGGTTTGTAGCTCGTTTAGTTGCTTTTCTATCTCTGCAGGATCAAGATTGTATTGCGCAATAACAACTAGTCCATTCATAGCCATGTGAGCAAATATGGGTACGATAATTCGTTTCGTTTCCACATACAAGTAAGCAAATACAAGCCCCATTGTTCCGTAAACTAAAATATGTTGTGGTTCGCCATGAATAATCGCGAAAAGAGCCGCAGATATGAGCGCTGCAATAAAGAAATTCGTTCGTTTATATAGATTTCCAAATATAATTTTGCGAAAAATAATTTCTTCTAAAATAGGAGCAGTCAAAACTGGAATAATTACAAACAAAGGAACAGCACGAGCCATTGCCATTATTCCTTGTGTATTTTCTGAACCGGGTTCGATTCCTAGAAGCATTATCTGAATGAAATTTGCGATGCCTTGGCTAAATATAGCCATAAATGTACCTAAAATAGACCAAGTAATGATACCCCAAATTGATGCACCGTCGCGCTGTTGTAATCCTTGTTTCAAGTCGGGTCGCATTAATAGTAGTACAACAATAAGACCTAATAGAAAACTAATTACCCCTCCATAAATGGATGCCTCTAATTTGGAAACAGGAAATGCGGTATAGACGATACTCCCAGTTAATATAACCGAAAATTGTGTAATAATGTAGCTAATAATAACCCACCAATATCTTTTTGGCAACGTACAACGACTCCTTTTCTTGTACTAAAAGTTTAAAGGTTTAAGTAGAAGGAAAACCACGGCTTCCGCTAAAAAGAACTGGCGGTAAGCCCAGTTTTTCTAATACTAGGATCGTAGAGGATTTTTTGGTTTATAGTGTAAAAGCAACGACGGTGCTTTTTCGCCATAAAGATTTTTTTTCCTCAATGATCCTATACATTTCTATTTTTATCTTTACGTATATTATTTTAAGTTTTTCGTATGAGAAAAATGATATTCTCCGTAAAAAATGGCTTCATGTTCAATAATAAATGATCTGCCCGTATCATATATTCCCTTTATGTCACGTGTGGGGGAATAGATATACTTCATGTAAATTCATTCATAAAGTGTCCCCATATCTTTATTAGGTCAGGAAAAACTGTATTTCAATGAATCAAATTTTCTTGGAAATACAAGAGGGATGGAGAAAACCTTATTGTTAGAACCGTATTTTAACGCATGAGAAATAATACGTATTTTGAAGTATTTATATTTGAATTATCACAATGAGTAACGATAACATAGAATGTACATGTTATTTTATCATATATTCGTAATTTCTATATAACAGAAAGATTGATGATGTATGAATTCTCTTGCTCTCTTATGTGTATGTTATTTTACACTGTAAGAAAACAATAGCTTTTGCCATACAGATTAGGCGAAAAGCCAAGTTTTTCTAAAAAATTATGCTTTCCTACTTGCAATTTTCTCCGGAATTATTTATTATAATAATTGGAATTAGCACTCACTTGATTCGAGTGCTAATAAAAATATAAGAATAGAATTAAGGAGGCTTTCTACACATGATTAAACCACTAGGAGATCGCGTTGTTATCGAGCTTGTTGAACAAGAAGAAAAAACTGCAAGCGGTATCGTACTTCCTGACTCTGCACAGGAGAAACCACAGGAAGGTACAGTAGTTGCAGTTGGTTCTGGGCGTGTAACAGAAAAAAATGAAAAGGTTGCCTTAGAAGTGGCTGAAGGAGACCGTATCATCTTTTCAAAATTTGCCGGTACGGAAGTGAAATACGAAGGCAAAGAATACTTAATTCTTCGTGAAAATGACATCCTGGCTGTAGTAAGCTAATCTCGATATAAGAATAGATAAATAATAGGTAACTTGAACAATAAAAGGAGGATTTATCGATGGCTAAAGAAATTAAGTTTAGTGAAGAAGCACGTCGCGCAATGCTACGTGGTGTAGATACATTAGCGGATGCGGTAAAAGTTACATTAGGACCTAAAGGACGTAACGTTGTATTAGATAAAAAATTCGGTTCACCGCTTATTACGAATGATGGTGTTACGATTGCAAAAGAAATTGAGCTTGAAGATCAGTTTGAAAATATGGGTGCACAACTCGTATCTGAAGTTGCTTCTAAAACAAATGATGTTGCTGGTGACGGTACAACCACAGCAACTGTACTCGCTCAATCCATGATTCGTGAAGGGTTGAAAAACGTTGCTTCTGGAGCTAACCCTGTTGGTGTTCGTCGTGGAATCGAAAAGGCTGTTGAAGTAGCAGTAAATGAACTAAAAACGATTTCCAAGCCAATCGAAAGCAAAGAATCTATCGCTCAAGTAGCAGCAGTTTCTTCTGATGATGCAGAAGTAGGTAACCTTATTTCTGAAGCAATGGAACGTGTTGGTAACGATGGTGTTATTACCATTGAAGAATCAAAAGGTTTTAACACAGAGTTAGAAGTAGTAGAAGGTATGCAATTTGACCGTGGATATGCTTCTCCATACATGGTAACAGACCAAGACAAAATGGAAGCTGTTTTAGAAGATCCATACATTCTAATTACAGATAAGAAAATCGGTAACATTCAAGAAGTATTGCCTGTACTAGAGCAAGTTGTTCAGCAAGGTAAACCTTTATTGATGATCGCTGAAGATGTAGAAGGCGAAGCGTTAGCTACACTTGTTGTTAACAAATTACGTGGTACATTTAACGCAGTAGCTGTTAAAGCTCCTGGGTTCGGTGACCGTCGTAAAGCAATGCTTGAAGATATTGCTACACTAACGGGCGCTGAAGTTATTACAGAAGACCTTGGTCTAGATCTTAAGAGCGCTACAATGGATCAACTAGGTCGTGCTGCTAAAGTAGTAGTTACAAAAGAAAACACTACAATCGTAGAAGGTTCTGGAAATCCAGAAGCAATTTCTGCGCGTGTTGCACAAATCCGTGCGCAAGCTGAAGAAACAACTTCAGAATTTGATAAAGAAAAACTACAAGAGCGTCTAGCTAAGCTAGCTGGTGGAGTAGCAGTAGTGAAAGTTGGAGCTGCAACAGAAACCGAACTAAAAGAGCGTAAACTACGTATTGAAGATGCGCTAAACTCTACACGTGCTGCTGTACAAGAAGGTATTGTTGCTGGTGGTGGTACAGCATTCATGAATATTTACAACAAAGTAACTGAATTGAACCTTGAAGGAGACGAAGCAACTGGTGCTAACATTGTACGCCGTGCTATGGAAGAACCAGTACGTCAAATCGCACACAATGCTGGTCTTGAAGGATCTATCATTGTTGAGCGTCTAAAAGGTGAAAAAGTAGGTGTTGGTTACAACGCTGCTACTGGTGAGTGGGTAGATATGGTTGAAGCTGGTATCGTTGACCCAACAAAAGTTACTCGCTCTGCACTACAAAACGCTGCATCTGTAGCTGCAATGTTCTTAACGACAGAAGCGGTAGTCGCTGACAAGCCTGAAGAAGACGGCGGCGCTGGTGGCGGAATGCCTGATATGGGCGGCATGGGTGGAATGGGCGGCATGATGTAAATCATCGCCCGTAACCCCTGATGCATCAAGGGTTATAAGTGTTGGTTAGGTGATATTTGGAGAAAATCTCACAAAAACCTCACATTTTTTAAAAAAGTTGTTTTTCCAAGGATGTTTCCGTAAAGATTAGATATCTTTTCGGTTGCATCCTTTTTCATTTTATCCGTAACATGTGTGTAAATCTGCATAGTAGTATCAATATCTTCATGGCCAACGCGCTTCATGATTGTAGCAATATCAACACCAGCTTCGGCTAGCATACTAATATGAGTATGTCTAAAAATGTGAGGTGTAGCATACTTTTTTATACTTGTTTTTCGCATGAGACGATTCATTCTGGTTAAAATTGTCTTTGTAACAATAGGAAACCCGTTTGCTCTTGCGAATACAAAACCTTTGTCGTGATAGTCTTCAATTAAAGTTCTATATTGCATTTTATGTTTATCGTTTTCTTGAACGACTTTTCGTAGCATGTCCATAACGGATTGTTCCATGCTTATTAAGCGGATGGATCCATCTGTTTTGGGAGTTGTTAGTTCGTAACCACGCATTATTATTTTTTTCATTCGTCTAAGTAAAGGTAAAAAAGAAGCTCAAAGAGTTTTCACGAAAACAGTCGTAAGCCGATTAAAAGCTTTGGGAGCTCATAAATTAGCTTGGGCAGCAGGAGCGGCGTTAGCGATTGCTAAACAAATTGAAAAAAGGGATAAATATCCTAATAATGGATGGATAGATATTGCGTTTTAGGAGTTGCTATCATGAAATTATTGACTACAATTATTTATGTGTTTTTGGTATTATACTTAGTTAATATATTTGAAATTGAAAAAGATTGGCTTTATTTATTAACTGTGGGGCCTATTGTAGTTTTTGGCGTATTATTCATTGTGCACTTATTTGATAAAAATAAATCTAGTAAGCATTAGTTGAAAACATTATATTAATGGTATGTTTCAAACCACCTCCTGTAACCAGAAACGAGTTACGGGGAGGTGGTTATTTGTATTCCATAAAATAACACGTACATTTGTTCCTTTTTATGATATACTGAGAACAAACGTTCTAAGGTGGTGTAGTCATGTTAGGATTATTTAAAAACTCATTAGATAACAAGCAAAAGATCATCATCTTCTATATGGATAGCAATAATCAAGTAACTGAGCGCTACGTACGTGTATTGGAGATAAAGGAAAATAGTATTTTAGCCTATTGCTACTACCGAAAAAAAGTGCGAACATTTAACATGGAAAATATTTTATCCGCTGGAAAAGTAAGAAAGAAGGTTGGGGCTTAATGGTTAATGATCGAGGTACAATAAAATGGACATCTATCATGATGCCAGAACATATTGAAATGCTACAGGAAATGTGGAAAGAACAAGAACATAAGGAAAAACCTATTTTGGATGAACAGCAGCAAGAGGAAATAAACACAAAATTACTGATGGCTGGAGTAAATGACTTAACTGTCGAAATAAAGTATTTCAATAAGCACGATTTTTATAAGGTAAAAGGTAAAATAACCAGTATCAATAAACAAAATAAATACATAAGCATTGCTGGACAGCATTTGCCTTTTGAGTGCATTATGGATGTGTGGATAAAATGAACGAGCACATCTCTTCCGTTTTCTCATTAACTTTACCATCTTCTGTAACTATAAATGAAATTAGTTACAAGAGATGGTGTTTTTATTTACTCAAATATAGACCAAAAATGTTTAAGTAGTAAAAACAACCTATATAAAAACAAGGAAAAAAGACGCATGGTGTATGGATTATTTTGCCATTAGAATTTATATAGAGGAAGAAAACTGAAATGTCTTAATAACGAGGGAGAGGGAGAAGGGGGATAGTTTGTGAAGCGTGACTTACAAATTAATTATGGGGTGTTAGATGATATTATTGGAGAACTCCGGACATATAAAAGTGCTTTAGAAAAAATGGACGATTCACTTGATAAAGTGAGTACCTTTATGCAAACAAATGAGGGGAAAAGTGTTGAAGCATGGGATCAGAACATTAACAGCTCGAAAGAAAAAATTGCTAATTATGAAACACAGATCAATGACCTTTTATCCCTATTTGAAAATTACGTAACGGACACGACGAGATATATTTCACCGATTTCAAGAAATACGATGATGCGTGTGGATCGTAATGATATTTGGGCGAATTTAAAGCAAATAGAGGGCGGCATGACGAATAATTTGTTTAAGGCATTAAACAAAAGCTATCAGCAACCTGCTTCATTTTTCGGCATGTTTGATGACCCAACGGATGCGGAAAAAGAAGCAAGTGAGATCAACCGACGCCATATGGAGCGTATCCAAACGAGCATTGAAGCAACGAGAAAAAAGCTGGAACGTAATATGGACGAGTTATGGGATTTATATAATTCCAAAGTGAAAAGATTTGAAAATGCGGATGACGAATACAATAACTTAGCTGGAAACGTAAAAAGAAAATATACAAATTTCTTTGAAGGTGTCATGGACGTTGTCAGTAGTGTTAATAAAGCTGTCGATGATTTTGAAAAAGGAATTGTCAACAGCATTGCGGGCATGGTCACGGGACTGCTAACCGTAGTTAAGGATGCAGGTGTTGTTGCCGCATCTGGTGTTGTTCCCGATCCTGTGGAGCCATCTTGGTTAAAAGAAAGTGCAGATGAAACAGTTGATGCCTACACACGAGCTGCGATACAATTCTTACAAGACCCTATACGTGCGGTTGAATCAACTGCCCAAGCCTTCACAGATACTGTGGAAAGTGAAGGAGTTATGTACGTTACTGGTGCGACCATTCCTGCCTTAATACCAGGTAGTTTGGCTGTCAAAGGAGCTTTAGGCGTTGCAAAACTAGGTGCAGGCGCAGCAAGAAGAGCTCCGAAGTTATTGGATAGTAAGCCTTTTAGTGGTAATTATTATCGGAAAAAGATAGAGGCAGCTAAAGCTGGAATGGCTAAAGTGACAGAGAAGTTCACTTTTGGTAAAGACTATGCACTTTCAACTGGCGGTGCAAACTTTAAACTTAGAGATAAAGATTTTGCAGAGGGTACTACGCCGCAGATGCTCAAGATACAGAATGGTAGAGAAGAAAGAGTAGAGACTAAAGGAATAAATGTTGTTAAAGATATACCTAAAATAAACGTTGATGATATACCAACTGCAAAGAGTGGTAACTTCAATAAATTTTTCAATTCCCTTACAATTAGTGAACTAGATGAATTTTGGAAGGATAAAAAGATTAGAAAGAAAATTGAACGTCAACTTAGAGCACCTGGAGGTTTACACGAATGGCACTTAGTTTCTAGGGCTCCGCAATTTAAGTATTGGAATATTGGTGCTGAAGAGATTAAAGAATTAAGAACAGCTATATCCGATGTTAAATTTGTCAATCCGAACGGTGTTCATGGTGGATTAGGTTCAACTAAAGCACATAATGAATTGTTAGCTATAATAGATACTTCTAGTGACTACAATACATTTGTTAGACGACTTAATAATTGGGCTAATTATAGATTAGAAGGTGGAGTTTCATCTTTACCCGAAGGTCTACGATTAAAGTAGGAGGATAATGTAATGGAAAAACAAGGATGGGTTTCTATTTGGTTAGGGAATATTAGTGATGAAGATTCTATAGAAGAGTATGTAGATTTAACGTATGATGAGGATGGCGAATCTGTCCCTTCCCAATTCTTTATCGATTTTAATATTGATATGGACGAAATAGATGAGGATACTATAGAAAAAGCTGTCTATAAAAATGGTAGTCAGGATATTTCCACATTATTAGAGGGATGTTCGTATGAAGAAATTATTATTCCGAAAATCAAGAAAAGTATGAACTTAAAGGGAGTATATAATGCAGTAATTTTAATATATAATTTTGAATATAACAATGAAATTAGCTCAGCTGGTGTTTTTGATTTTATAGCAGCTACAAATTATGAGTAAGATAACTGTGTATGGGCCAACAGGCGGTCCTCTTGAAAATTCGGCTGAAACATTTGTAAAAAACCTCATATTTAATAATGACGAAGGTTATTGGAAACAAGGTAGTGGTGATTCGTGTTTTGAGGTTGATGGTTGCGAGGAAAAATTAATATTCTTTTTGATGAACCGTATGAGTTTTTTATTATGCAACATCCAGATTATGTAGTACCAATTAATAAAAATGTTGAGATAAAAACAGTTGAACATTTAGTAGGCGGATAGCCAATGAGAGTACCTACATGTAGTTATGTTGATCGCGAAACAGCTTACCGTATAATAAAAGATTTTATCACCTTTAAATCAGTTCCAAATCATAATAGAGTGGGTTGATTTATACAATATAAACTTTGATCACGGATTTTAATTAATTTTATAATCTAGGTAACAAAATAAATACAAAGTATAGCTGGGCAACGTTTGCCTTTTGAGTGTATTATGGATGTGTGGGTAAAATAAAGTTAGAAGCAAGCTTAGGTTTAAGTATATTATATGTGAGGTTTCCGTAAGATCTCACACAAATATCACAGTTAAAAATAAAAGTGCGAAATACCTTGAAACTATATAAGCTATTTTTACATATACTTTACTTTGAATAGCTTAATAGAATGGTGATGAAACTGTGAATAACCAACTGAATTATGGGGGGCATGATGTAAATCATGCCCCTCACCCCTTATATAACAAGGGTTGAACGGCAATACTGATTTTTTTGACCACACTTAGTCAAAATTAAGCACATTTTTCATGAGACTCCCGAATTTTTCGGAGTCTCTTTTTCGTATTTCTTCTGTTGTATGAAGGTATACATTTACGGTTGTTTTGTCATCAGAGTGACATAATTCGTTCAATCGATACCCCAGCTTCTGCTAATAAAGATGTGTGAGTATGTCTAAGTGTGTGGGGAGAAATTGTTTTATTTTTTAGATTGGCTAACTTAAGCAACCTCTTCATACGCTGCTCAATTACTTTAGGATATATTGGATAGCCTAAATAAGTTGTTGTATTTACAAACATATACCCTTTATCATAGTATTCATCTGCAAATTCTTCCTTGACCTTCGCATTAAACTCCATTAATTCTTGCAATACTTTTATAACCATTTCATCTAAATCAATTTTACGCACAGAGTTCTTTGTTTTGGGTGTCACTAGTTCATATTGTTTGATGTTATTTTTAGGATTATAGTAAGTCTTAGTGATATTAAGAAAGTGAGTGCTGTTCTTTATCTGTAAATCTGATTCTTTCAGTGTGCATAATTCACCAATACGTATTCCTGTATAAGCTAACGTTAAGAAAATGGGATAATCTAAGTGCAATCCCTGTTTGTATGCTGTTTTTAAAAATATAGCTAGTTCTTCTTTCTCCATGTATTTAGGTAAATCCGTTTCGTTCTCTAAATCCTCAACAGTCTTTTTCTTTTTGACCACATATTCATATTCTGTTGGATCTTTTTTAATTACTTCTAATGCACAGCTTTTTTAAATATCATTTCTCCGGTTCTATGGATGCCATCAATGGTTCGGTACGCAATATTTTTTTCTAGATTATGCAAAGTTTGTAGATACATATATCAAGTTATATCTACCATTCTGATATTTTGAAAGTACTTGTTTAGGTTGTTAATCTCATGTTTTCTTATCCTTATAGTACCAGGTTTTGCGCCTCGTTCTTTTTCATACAAATCCGTTAAACGTAATAGGATTTTCATTTACCCCTATCCCCATATCCAATCCATTAGCTAATTGTTTTGCTGCTTTTTCAGCTTTGCCTTTAAATCTTCGTCGTGTGATTTCTTTCCTTTTACTTGTTCGTGGAACGTGGACTGTACGCATTCTCAACATCTAGAATAAAGCAAGGCCGATATGTTAAAGAATTTGGTACCAAATTACAGAGGGACAGGAAGAGAAAACCTTACATTTTTAAAAAATATGAAAGCAAGAAACCATCAAATCCAGCAACCAATAAAAAATACCTTTATTTTCCATGTGTTGATGTATTGTTCACTATTGATTGCCATCTCTTTTTTATTATGTTTAGTTGTATTGTTTTTTAATCATATTTCTATTAAGAATTTGTATGTCGGGCATTTTAAAATGAATAATAATTATTGAAACATGACAAAATTGTAAGTTGATTGTAATGGGAATCAATATACCATCTTGCGTTTCTCTTTTATTATAAATCTATGTGTGAAATTTATAAGAAAGAGGTAAATAATAATGAAACCAATAATAAAGAAGGATCGAATTAATGTCATTGACTTAATTAGGGGGTTTGCCTTAATTGGACTTCCTTTTGTTAATGTGCTTGCATTTTGGAGTTCAAACATAAACTTATCAGGAACGCAGGAGGATATTTTGGTTCAGCGTTTCTTATATATATTTGTTGAAGGACGTTTTTACACTATATTTTCCTTTCTGTTTGGATTAGGGATTTGGATTTTTTTATCGAGGGCTAAAGAAAAGAACGATCGACCATATGCTCTTTTTATTCGACGTATGTTAATCCTTGGTATAGCAGGAGGAATACATCAAGTAATAAACCCTGGTGAAGCTTTATTGATTTATGCAATTTTAGGATTGCCTGTTGTTTTCTTTGATAAGTTTCCAAAACATATTAATTTAATTTTAGGTATAGCAGGTGTTATTACAGGGAGCTTTTTTGGAGCAAAATTGCTTATGACTTTACCTTTAATGATGCTAGGTCTAGCGTTTGGACAATATCGTGTAATTGAGTCTTATATTAAAAAACGAAAAACGTGGATGATAGTTGCTGTTCTTTCATTTGTTGCAACTATTATTTCAGTCGCTTTTCTTTGGCAAAAAGCTCCTGTTGATGGGTTAGTAAGTAATATGGATGGCGTTGAATTAACCGAAGCACAAGTATCATCAAATCGTGATTTTTATGACTTTGCGGACTTGTCTTTTACTTTCACACCATTTTTCTCTGTTTTTTATGTTAGCTTTCTTGTTTTGCTTGAGCCTTTAGCAAGGAAATTGTTATCACCATTGAACTCCTTTGGACGAATGGCGTTTACAAATTATATAGGTCAATCTGTTATATTGGTTATTATTGCAATGTTTATTCCAACTGGTACAGTAGTTTCATATATCACCGCAACAATTACGTGTGTACTTGTAGTGATAGCGCAGATCATTATTTCTGCATTTTGGCTTAGGTATTTTAAGTATGGTCCGTTAGAGTGGCTTTGGCGATGCGGAACTTATGAGAAATGGCTCTCAATACGAAAATAAAGAAACGTAGAAAGTTAAGGTAAGAGACCATCTAGGTATTTAATCAATATAAAGTTGCGCACCTTTTATTACTTATGAGGGCTAATAGTCTTCATTCAAAACAAAAAGCGCTCTGCGGAAACAGGGTGCTTTAATACATATCATATCATCTAAGAAATGTATTGCCGTGGATCCGTTTTTTCCCTCCTCACCTTTTTAATCGCTTCAATCCACATCGTTTATAATAACTCTTCTGATATGACAAAAGAGGTGGCACTTTGGTGTATTAATCAATAATGTAGGCCATCTTTTTTTATTGAATGATAGCTTTATTTCCCATCGAGATTTTATAATATTCAGCTTTAATTTATATTCCGATTGATACACCATTCATTATTCATGGTCTCTTTTTTAATAATTATTTTTAATGGCGGGGAGATGATAAGTGACGCAGTTTAAAATTTCGAGTATTCAAGAGTATGCTTGCAAATTGGACATTTAGTCTAATGATGAATTATATAAGGTAAACCAATTTGGATGCAGTTAATAACTTTACAACGAAGGATCTAGATTATTTACCACATGAAAACTATAGGTACTTGATTAAGTGGCAAGTGCTTTTGTTTTTGATTCTAAAAATATAAGGTGTTGTTCTCTCATATATTTTCCAATAATGGGCATATTATTTTTTGATGTATTATATTATTGGAGGTTGTACAATGGAGAATAATTACAATCATATAAGATTAACATCTGCTGAAATGGGAAAACTTTGGGTAACTTATACAGGGAATACGATGGCCAAGTGCGTTCTTCGTTATTATCTTCAACATATCGATGATAAAGATATCAAAAAAGTTGTAAAAAATGCCTTAAATTTAAGTGAGAAGCTTGTGAATAAAATTAAAGATATATTTATTCAAGAAAATTTTCCTATACCTATAGGATTTACGGATCAAGATGTGAATTTAGGTGCTCCTAGGTTGTTTTCGGATGAATTTTATCTTCATTACTTGAAATACACTAGTAAAGCTGGAATGAGTATTTATTCGATTGCAATCCCTATAATGACAAGAGAAGATATAAGGGATTTTTTTATTAAAACGTTTAACTCCGCAGTAAATTTATTAAATGAGGTTAATAAAATATTAATCGCAAAAGGGTATTATGAAAAGTCTCCACAAATTCCAACACCAGACAAAGTTGATTTTATAAAAAAACAAAAATATTTAAATGGCTTTTTTGGAGATATAAGATCACTTCATGCATTAGAGATTTCACATCTTCACGATAATATTGAAAATAATGTGACAAGTAAATGTTTATTAATTGGTTTTAGTCAAGTATCCCAAACGGAGAAAGTTAAAAAGTTCTTTTTAAGAGGAAAGGAACTTACCAATAAACATATAGAGGCCAGTACACAACATCTACACAAAGATAACTTGCCATCTCTTCCGTTATTGGACGATCTGGTAAGTACTTCTACTTATACTCCTTTTTCGGATAAATTAATGTTGTGGCATAAAATAGATATGTTTTCCATGAAAATAAGATCGTATGCAAATGCTATTTCGCTTAATGGGAGGCGTGATCTTGGGGCGATGTATGTTCGGTTTCTAAAGGATATTGGACTGTATGTAGAGGACGGTACAAATATTATGATTAAATATGGGTGGATGGAGCAACCACCAGAAGCAGTTGATCGTAAAGAACTTGCGATGAATAAGGAATAGGGTGTAGGAGCAGCAAGAAAAACGCCGAAACTATTAGACATAATCGGTTATTTTTACATATTGTTGCTTTTAATTAACTCTATTGAATGGTGATGAAACTAAGATTAATCAAGGGAGGCATAATGTATCACTGCCCTAACCCTTTGTGGACAAGGCATGAACTGTAATATTGATTTTTTTGAGCACAATTTGATCCTTTTAGTCAATAGCAAGTCCATTTTTAAGATAACCTGTTTTTCGTATTTCTTCTTTTGTATGAAGATACATATTTTATCGAATATAAGGTGCTATAAGTTTCATACTTCAAGAAATTCACAATCGGAGGTGAAGGTAAAACCTCCTGCTGAATGGAGGGTCACGCTATTATAAGTAAAATTTTTTACTTTTGGAATAGAGATCCATGGTCTACTTATACTAAGTATTTTACTGGCTTTTGCTTCCATTGCAGATAGAAAGCCGTTTCTTCCTAAACAATCTTCCATAAACTGCTTTATCGTTGCTGTATCAGGCTATAGAGGGTGATTAGCTAGTGAACTGCGCATATCGAGACGTCTTGTAGATGAAAGTAACATAATAAGCCCAAAAATTAAAGCAGCATATGAAGTTGAAAAATATATACAGGATGTACAAAGGACGCAAATAAATCGTTCTTATATTTTGAAGGAACCTAAACATAAAATTGTTAAATTATTCGTTGGTGTATCTACCTTTATGGAAGATTGATATAGTTTTCAACTATGTCTCTAAACCATTGATTTTAAACGCAAATACAGGAGAGTCTGAAAAGTATTTAAGCAGCCAGTGGGAAACGAATAAATGGTTAAAAATAAAGTAAAAGAAAAATTAAATGGAGCTTTTCTATAAGGGGTGTATTTTTTAACTAAATTTTAGTTAGCTTGCACTAAAAGAAAGGATAAAAATAGTTACGATCAACTACAACTATGTATGGATATTTTTGGTGATAATCGTGTCTTTCTAAGAAAAAGAGAGCTTTTTTTCGCTATAATAAGTGTGGAATTTTACGATTTATAGTAGAAGCTTGTCTAAAATAATAACATTTCACAAAAAGTCAATCTTGACATCATCCTGAATTTTCGGTTTACTTAGAATAATAGGTAAAAAGTACATGTCTTTGGATGCGTTTGCTTGTTTCATAGTACAAATAAAAAGAAGGAGGATGCTTATGGTGCAAATTGAAGAATTTTTAAGTCAGATGAGCAGTATTGTATGGGGAATACCATTACTTGTACTACTAGTAGGTACTGGAATTTATTTAACAATTAGACTTGGTGCTTTGCAGGTGCGTTCGTTACCTTATGCGCTAAAGCTTGCTTTTTCCAGAAATCAGGATAAAGATTCAGAGGGTGATATTTCCCACTTTCAGGCGTTAATGACTGCTTCGGCTGCAACAGTTGGTACTGGTAATATTGTTGGAGTAGCCACGGCGGTTGTGATGGGTGGTCCTGGTGCTATTTTTTGGATGTGGTTAGCTGGATTTTTTGGCATGGCGACGAAGTATGGTGAGGCAATTTTAGCTGTAAAGTATCGTGTGAAAGATGCGAATGGAAATATGGCTGGTGGTCCAATGTATTATTTGGAACACGGATTAAAACAGAAATGGCTCGGTGTTCTATTTGCAGTATTTGGTTCTCTTGCAGCTTTTGGGATTGGTAATGGAACACAGTCTAAAGCTATTGCAGATTTAATGCATGATACATTTTCTGTTCCGTTTTGGGTCACTGGTATTGTGCTAGTTATCTTTGCTGGTATGGTTATTTTAGGTGGTATTAAATGGATTGGACGAGTAACTGCATTTTTTGTGCCTATTATGGCATTGTTTTATATTCTTGCTGGAATTATAGTTATGATAATGAATATTAATCTTGTACCAGAAGCACTTGGAACGATTTTTACATTTGCGTTTACAGGCGAGGCTGCAACGGGGGGAGCTATTGGTGCAGCGATACGATTTGGAATTGCCCGCGGTTTGTTTTCCAATGAAGCAGGTTTAGGGTCTGCTCCTATAGCTGCTGCAGCAGCTAAAACGGACTTACCTGGCAGACAAGCGCTCGTTTCGATGACGCAAGTTCTTATTGATACATTTATCGTTTGTTCAATTACTGGAATTACTATTGTTATGTCTGGTAATTGGCGAGATGGTTCCATCGAAGCAGGTGTGTTGACGTCTACAGCTTTTGAGACTTTACTTGGTGGAGCAGGTCCATATATTATTACAATTGGGTTACTGTTTTTTGCCACTTCGACAATTTTGGGATGGGGATATTATGGAGAAAAATGCTTCCAATACTTATTCAAAAATCCTATGGCAGTAAGAGCTTATCGTACGGTTTTCGTTCTTTTCATTTTTGTTGGCGCCACCGCTACCCTTGATGTAGTATGGATGCTCGCCGATGTACTGAATGGCTTAATGGCTGCGCCCAACTTAATTGGTTTACTCGGATTATCAGGGGTAATTATTTATGAAACCAAACGTTTCCAGAAAAAAGCCAAAGAGGAAAAGCAGAAAGTAGCTTCGTAGGGGCTTATCTACCAAAAAGTTATTGCATACAAGTTACATTGCACTTTGTTGTTAGATAGAGGTCTAACAACAAAGTGCAATTTTTTTACACTATAGGAAAGTATAAAAGTTTTAAGGGTTATAGTATAAGAAAAACTATGCCATTCGCCATAAGACTTGGCGACAAGCCAAGTTTTTCTAATGTGCTTAATCCATTTTTTGGAGTTTAAAGCAAAAGGGAGAAAATTACCTTCTAAGCGGAATGAATTCATGCTCGTCAGAAAATTGCTTGTCCTAGTGCGGAACTCGCTCCAGTTCGTCAAAAACTCGCTCGCCCTCGCGCGAAATTCGCTCATGTTCGTCAATAAATCGCTCGCCGTCGCGCAAACTCGCTCATGCTCGTCAGTAATACGCTCGCCGTCGCGCAAAACTCGCTCATGCTCGTCAGTAATACGCTCGCCGTCGCGCAAAACTCGCTCATGCTCGTCAGTAAATCGCTCGCCCTCGCGCAAACTCGCTCATGCTCGTCAGTAATACGCTCGCCGTCGCGCAAAACTCGCTCATGCTTGTCAGTAAATCGCTCGCCGTCGCGCAAAACTCGCTCATGCTCATCAGCAACTCGCTCGCCCCCACTCCGACCACTATTATTCCACTATAGGAATGTATAATTTTGTAAAATCGCTGAAGTTCAGCATAGTTTCTCTTGAGTTTTATGGGAATTCGCTGAAGTTCACAAGATAGTTATTCGAGGTTCACCATGAAGTCGCTGAAGTTCACAATTATCCACGAGTGGCTACACCTTAAATCAATAAAAAAGCAGTAGCGCGTATTATAATTCTACTATTTATTGGTTTGGCTTGAAGTTTATGGCTAGGAATGGAGAGCTTAAAAGTATTCGCTTTGATTAAAGTAGCTAAAAAGGCAGCTCTCCTAAATAGAAGGCAAAGAAAGGATCGCGAAGTATAGAACGATGCAGGTAAGAAAAACTAATGTATAGTGCATGCATGATTTTCGTTAGGAGGTCTTAGCTTATGAAAAAAGTAACGATTGTCTTTTGGGTTACATTAGCCATTACTGCTGCGTTGTCTGTATTGGGAGCAGTCCTGCCAGATAAGTTTGAAAAAATTTCAAGCTTGGTTATGCGCTTTATATCGAATCATTTTGGCTGGTATTATTTATTAATTGTAACACTGTTTGTGGTGTTTTGCGTTTACCTTGTATTTAGCAAGTATGGAAAAATAACGCTTGGTAAAGTTGGTGAAAAACCGGAATTCGGTTATCTATCTTGGTTCGCCATGCTTTTTAGTGCGGGAATGGGGATTGGGCTTGTGTTTTATGGTGTTGCCTCACCTGTTTCTCATTATATGAAAACTCCTCCGATGGCAGAGCCTGGTACTAGAGAGGCTTTTGAAGATGCGCTACGTGTGACTTTTTTTCACTATGGTATTCATGCATGGGCGATTTATGCATTAATTGGATTAGTGCTCGCTTACTTTATGTTTCGTCATGAAAAGCCAGGTTTAGTAAGTTCGTCACTGGAATCGTTGTTTGGTGATAAAATGACAGGGCCTTTAGGGAAAGCGGTTGACGTAATTGCTGTTTTTGCGACTGTTGTGGGAGTAGCAACGACACTTGGGTTTGGTGCTACGCAAATTAACGGTGGTATTGCTTATTTGTTTGATATACCGATTGTGTTTTCGGTACAATTTATTATTATTTTGATTGTGACTGTTTTATTTATGATATCTACATATACAGGCTTAAGTAAAGGGATTCGTTACTTAAGTAATGCGAATATGGGATTGGGAGCAGCGTTGTTTTTGGCAACTTTAATTCTTGGACCGACTTTATATATCTTTAATTCTTTTACAGACACGATAGGCTTATATATGCAGCAATTGCCTTCTGAAAGCTTTCGTCTATCTCCGCATAATGAAGAAGAGCGAGCATGGGTTATGAACTGGACGGTATTTTTTTGGGCATGGTGGATTGCATGGGCACCATTTGTTGGAATCTTTATTGCTAGAGTATCTAGAGGGCGAACCATTAGAGAGTTTGTGTCAGGTGTGTTAATTGTACCGTCAGTAGTCGGCTTTCTTTGGTTTTCAGCATTTGGTGTCTCAGGGATGGATGCACAGAATAAGGGTGCTAATATAGCAGCACTTCCGGATGAACAAGCTTTATTTGGGTTGTTTGACCAAATGCCATTAAGTATTATTTTGTCATTACTTGGCATTTTGCTTATTAGTACCTTTTTTATTACGTCTGCTGATTCCGCAACCTTTGTTTTAGCGATGCAGACAACGAATGGATCGATGACACCACCGACAGCGGTAAAGTTTGCTTGGGGAATTGCACAATCCTCTATAGCTGCTGTATTGTTATATACGGGTGGTTTACAAGCATTGCAGAATGCACTTATTTCCGCCGCCTTGCCATTTTCGTTTATTATGCTATTGATGATTGTTTCTTTTTATAAAGCACTGAAAAAAGACAAAGGCAGAAATCAGTAGAAAAATTTTATTCTAAAAACCTTCACTATCACCATGGTAATCCCAACGTTTCATTTATTAAATATAGTAGAATAAGCCTGCTTGTAGTCATAAAACAAGCAGGCTATTCCTCACTTTATCGGAACAAATCTAAAAAGCGTTCCCAGATGCCTTTTTCTTCTTCTGTTTGTTCAGGTTCTTCTTGCTCAGGGATTTCAATGCTTTCTGTTTGCAGGACAAACTGTACGACTTCTACTTGTTCATTTTTGTCGGAAATGAAAGAGATTGGTTTGTAGTCGGAGTTATCATATTCTTCCATCATTTCTTCGGTTTCTTGTTCGATTTGACCTGGTAAATTACTCGTAGCTTCTCGTAGCTCTTTTGTACCTGTATATAAATCACTGATGCCATTACTTGTGCCTGCTGTTCCCTTTGCTAACTCTTGTATACCTGCATCCAAATCTTGATAGGAAGTAGCTAATTCTTCTACACCATCTGTATAGTCCACTAATCCATTATGAAATGTTTCGTATTCATCATTAAATGTTGCAAACCCTTCTTGAATTTGGTCCATCATGTCCAGTTGATTCATGGAATTCAATGTTTGCTCCATCTCCTTAGCCATTTGCCTTAAGTTTTTTGCCATCTCCGTTGTTGCGCTAGAGGATTGTTCCAATGCTACAGTTACGCCGTCGAATGCACCTGTTACTTGGTTATAGGTTTCTTTAGCGATGTTTGCTGCCCGATACGTATTTACTAATTGTTCAATAACTTCTTGGTCGGCGTTACTATTTTTTAATTCTTTTATTTGCGCTTCGGTAATTGCATCGGACGGAATGGCATGCATTGCTTTATCTAATTGACCTTTTGCTTGATAATAATTCTGTTTCAGACCATCCGTAGCTTTTGTTGATTCTTCCAATCCATTTGCAATTTCTCGTAAATGGGCTGGTAACGCTTGAATGGAGCTGAGATCTATATTACTCGTACTTTGTTGTACCGTTTGGTTCATGGTGTGTAATGCCTCTTTAATAGACGCAGATCCGCTTACTAATTCACCAGATGACTGGTTTAATTCATTTATGCCGTTTTTGTATTCTGTGGAACCATCACGAATTCCTTGTGCACCTTTATTTAGTTCCGATACGCCTGTTTTTAAATCACCAACACCTGCATGTATGTCACTTATTGCATTTGCTAGCTCCTGCATTTCTCCAGTTACGCCACTTGTATCAGGACTCTCGATGGACATGGAATAGGGAGCTGCATTTATTTCGATTGGATCCATTTCAAACTCTGACACGTCGGTTGAAATAATAAAATCTTCTTCTTGTTCTGGCATCACGGTAAAATTGACTTGTTTATTTTGACCTGCATTTGCTTTTGTTCCTTCTGGAGCTTGAATATTATCAAACTTTGTTGGATCTAGCGTTACGGCAATTTGTAACAAATAATTGTTAAAAAACTTTGGATCTACGTCCTCATTCCTGGAAGTGGAAATTTGTATTTCTAGCGCACCACTTTTACCTGCTAATTCCTCGGTTTGTATTTCCTTACCATCCAGAATATAGGTAATCGAAATATCCCAAGGAAGTGGTTTGTTTGGCATATTTCCTTGGTAATAAAATTCCTTCTCTTCCTCGGCTTGAAATTGGATTTTGTTTCCGTTTTTTTCTATATCTAGTAAGTTTGTTAAGTTTCGGACAGAACTGTACGCTCCATAATCAATTATTTTTCCGGGCTTCGTTACTTGAAATGTATTGACAACATACATTTCTTTCATTTGCCCATTGGCGCGCATATTACCGTAAATGACTTCATCTTTTGTTTTGTATTCGCCTTTGTCTGTAGAATTTTTTGATTCTTTTTCTGCTGGATCATCATTTGCTAAAACGGCAGAAGGAAGAAACGCCACTACGAGCATAAAAATGAACAGCAGTAGACTTATTTTCTTCACTATCGGAAAGGTAGAAGTCAAGCTACGGGTTTTACCATAAATATTTGCTAATAGGCGCATCGTATCACTCCCCTTTGTAAAAGTTTGCTTTCCATGTTGTTTTTTCAATAACGCGGTCTAGTAGGCTTAGCAGTGCAGGTAATACTAACACGACCATGATAAATGCGAGCAACGCACCTCTACCTAATAAAAGTCCGATAGAAGCAACAATTTGGTTGGACGAGGTCAGCCATAGAATAAATCCTACACTGGATAGAATTGAAGCGGATACGCCGATGGAAAATATTTTCTCATCTATTGTTTTCTTAATGGCTGGTAATGCATGCATTTCTTTGCGATTTTCTTTATACGCTTCTGTTAAAAGAATGGCATAGTCCACTGTCGCTGCCAGTTGTACGGTACTGATAATCAAATATCCTACATAAACGAGTGGCGTATTTGTGAAATATGGAATTGATAAATTGATCCAGACAGCTGATTGTATCGTGACTAATAAAACAACCGGAAAAGAGAGTGACCGGAAAGTAATGAGTAACACAGTAGCAATGGCTATTACAGTTAACAGGTTAACCACCGTATTATCCTTTTCAACTACATGCTTCATATCATATAAGGTGACGCTTTCCCCTAATATGTGGTAATTGTCTTCATAGTAATTCGAGGTAAGCAATTGAATTTCATCAATAAAAGCAAACGTTGCCTCACCTTCCGTATCTACCGTCGTATTAACGATGACTCGACTGTAATTCTCAGAAAAGAATGGCGCTGTTACGGATTCATCTAAGTAGTTAGGAGGTATTGCGGGACCAATAGCATCCACATAGGATACAGTACTTTTTACCTCTGGAAAATTTTTCAATTCTTGCACGAAATGCTTTTCTTTTGCGATATCGCCTTTTGGAAGTAGTAAAACCATCGGTGTATGTTTTCCAAACACTTCTTCAATGGCTACTTCGTCGTTATATGCTCTTGACGCTTCGGGTTGTTCGCCAATGCCATATAAAAAATTGGTTTGGCTTTGACCTAAGAAGGCTGGCACCATGAAGATTAATAAAACAATTAGTGCTGGTACACGAAGTTTATTTAATGTTTTTCCAACGTTTCGTATACTTGGTAGTAATTGTTTGTGCTCGGTTTTATCAATCCAATGGTAGAACATCAACGTTAAAGCAGGTAGAAATACCATGACACTAATAAAGCTAAGGGCAATTCCTTTCACCAAATTAAGTCCTAGATCTGCTCCAATTTCGAAGTCCATAAAGGTTAAGGCGATAAAGCCAAAAAATGTGGTGGAAGCACTCGCTGCAATTGCTGGAAACGAGCGTTTCATCGCCATCTGCATGGCTTCTGCTGGTGTGTCTGTTTGTTTGCGATAATCCCCAAAACTATGCAGTAAAAATATCGCATAATCAAGCGAAACCGCTAACTGCAATATAGGAGCAACGGATTGGGTGATAAATGATATTTCGCCGATAAATATATTGGTTCCTAAGTTAATAATGACAGAAATGCCGATGGCAGTTAGGAAAAAAACAGGTTCTGCCCATGATCTCGTCGATAGAATAAGAATAATGATAATAATTGGTATGAGTAATGCAGCTGCATACATTGTTTCTTTCCCCGTCATTTTTTGGGAGGTTGCTGTATCTAGTGCTTCACCAGCCATAGAGTTCTTTTTCCCAATTAATTCATAGATTTCATCGGTCGTTTCCACTTCTTTCCCTTCTGCAATATGGAAAGAAAATAACGCATTTCCATTTCTATAATAGGAATCAACCGTATCTTTATCCGCCATTTCAATCGGTGTTTTCGTATCAATTGCATCATCTAGCCATGTAACTTCAGAAACGCCATCTATTGCTTTTAGATCTTGCTTGAATTCTAAGGCTTCTTGAATTTCTATATCTTTTATCATGACGCGTGTATTAGCTACAGCACCATCAAATTCTTCCTCCATCGTTTCCATGGCAATGGTTGATGGGGAGTCCTTTGGAAGATAATCAACCATACTATAATTTATGGAAACCGCAAATTGTGCAAGTGCACTAATGATAGCTAGTGTGATAAACGTAATAACGACGGCTTTTTTATGTCTGATAATTTTTGTTATCCAATCAATCGGTGTCCACCATCCCTTGCGTATATAATTGAAAGCCTCTATTATTATATTATACACTTTGTTGGATAAACAACAAATAGTTTACTAAATTGTGCGGTAAATCCATCATTTTTTCACTATAGGAAAGCAGAAAACTTTTACGCTTTAGCGCATAAGCAAAATGGCAGCGTTGTATCATAATCAAAATTGACAAAAGGACAAGTATGTCTAATGGTATAGGTGAGTATGAAGTGGGGGTTGGTATACATGGTAATAATTGGGCATCCAGTCCGACTCCATCACTCACCAACGAGGCGACGTTATGCCATTGTCCTATGATCGGTTCGCGCCATTTCTTTATCTCCTTTGATTCGTTCCATTATCTACTGCTAAACGGATGCCCGCGCTTTGTTCTCAAGTGAGTCGTAAATTTTTGCACGATATATAAGGTTTTAGGGTTTATAGTATAATTAAACATGCAGCATCAAACTTAACGAAAAGCAAAGTATTTTTAAAAGAAAGTGTGGCGTTATATGATTGAAAAAGTGGACCGTCGAATAAAGTATACAAGAATGGTGTTGAAGGATAGCTTAATTACATTGTTAAAAACAAAGCATCTTTCAGCAATTACAGTAAAGGAACTTTGTAAGCATGCAGATGTTAATCGTTCTACTTTTTATGCGCATTACAAAGATCCATATGATTTATTGATGAATATAGAAGAAGAAATTATAAAAGGTTTGAATTCTTATTTAAGCCAACAAAATTTTGCTGAAAGAAAACAAGCATTGCAAACGACGGAGAAGTTATTAGAGTATGTCGCTACAAAATATTGCATTTGTCATACACTTCTGAATGAAAGTGAGAATACATCGTTTGAAAGCAAATTAATGAATGTGGCAAGAAACTTCCTAATAAAAAATTGGTTGGACGAAAATAAAATTGGAAAATCCAAATCAGAATATATTAGTACCTTCATCGTTAGTGGTAGTATTCATGTAATAAAAAATTGGTTAGTGAATAACATGGATAAACCGCCCCAGCAGATTGCTGAAATTATTAATAACATTGCTAATAATGGAATCAGAGGGGTAGAAGGAAGTGGATGAACAGAAGTGAAAAAATAATTATGAACGAAATGACGTATTGTAAAAGTTAATGATTGAAAGCAACCAAACCATCGCATTTTATACTAGCTATTGCGATGGTTTCGTATCTATTTAATCTATATTAAAGTTCGCGTTTCAAAGAAGTAAAGTACTTTTTTAGCTTCACTGAAATGGATAGTAATAACGAAGGGTGAAAGACAATGCATCACACAAATGAAGTTAGCAATTATATAAATAATGTAGAAGATAGATGGAAAGACGCTTTTGTAGAATTGAAAAAAACAATTGACCAAAAGATCCCTGATGGATTTGAGTTAGTAATGCAGTATGGTATGCCATCCTATGTAGTTACCTCTATCTATTTACCCTGACGGCTATCATTGCAAAAAAAACACACCCATACATTTATTAATATTGCAGCACAAAAAAATCATTTGGCTGTATACCATATGGGAATTTATGCAGATCAAAAATGGTTAACGTGGTTTAAAGGCGAGTACCCCAATTATATGAATACAAAATTAAATATAGGGAGGAAAAGCTGTATTCGATTTACCAAACCTAAAAAAACTCCCTATCAGTAATTGGTGAGCTTGTTTCGAAAATGTCCGTAGCGGACTAGATTCAATTGTATGAAGGAATTAGTCAAATGTAAAATTGGCAATAAGAACGAGAAAGGCTTGTAGTCTCATCCAAAATTAGAAAAACATAAGCGTGCCAATATGAAAACTAACTTTTATCAGCACGCTTCAAGATTTACATATCTACTTTCAATTGATTTGCTTTGTTCGTTTTTGCTTTTTTAAAGAATAGGAAAGTAAGAATAATAGTTAACACAGCACCGACGATAAAGGAAACATTCAAATCAAGTCGGAAACCGATTTGCGCATTTAAAATATACACAAACACCATATAACTCATGAAAATAGCTGGCACCATCGATACGAAGTAATTTTTTTCTTTCATAAATAAATACATCGTAGCTATCCATAAAGCGATTACGGCCGTTGCTTGGTTAGCCCATGAAAAATAACGCCATAAAATATTAAAATCGATTTTCGTTAAAATATATGAAATAACGAATAAAGGAATAGCAATGGACAACCGGTTAAACACTTTTTTCTGTCCGATATTTAAATAATCTGCAATAATGGAGCGTGCGGCACGAAATGCAGTGTCTCCGGAGGTAATTGGTAAAACAATTGCTCCAAGTACAGCAATTGTTCCTGCAACTGCACCTAGCAATGTGATCGCGATTTCATTTACTGCAGCAGATGCAGTACCTTCTGCAATGATGCCGCTTAAGGTTTGTCCATCAAAAAGGCTCATAGCAGCAGCTGCCCAGATCATTGCAATGATAGCCTCAGCAATCATCATGCCATAATAAATATAACGTCCTTGCGATTCCTTTTGTGTTGTTCTCGAGATAATCGGTGATTGTGTCGCGTGAAAACCAGATAATGCACCACAAGTAATCGTAAAGAATAACAATGGAATTACTGGTAAGTTATCCGGATGCATATTGGTAAGGTGTAACTCTGGTATTTTATAATCTGAGAATAATAACGAAATTCCAATCGCTATTGTTCCAAATAAGAGAATAGCGCCTAGTATTGGATATATTCGACCAATTATTTTATCAATTGGCAATATCGTGGATAGAAAGAAATAAAGGAAGATGGCTCCTAAAATAATAGAAAAGGCAATCTTTTCATCTAGCAATATATCAATAAGTGACGCTGGCGTAGTAACGAAAACGGTTCCAACTAAAATTAACAATAATAGAGAAAAGGCGTTTACAATATGTCTTGACGCTTTGCCTAAAAATCTCCCCGCTAATTCAGGAATATGTGCCCCTTTGTTTCGTATAGAAATCATCCCTGTTAAATAATCATGAACTGCCCCAGCAAAAATCGATCCAAGTACAATCCAGAGAAAAGCAACGGGTCCAAATAAAGCACCCATAATAGGTCCGAAGATGGGACCAGTACCAGCAATATTAAGCAATTGAATCATTGCATTTTTATGCTTATTCATTGGGACATAGTCTACGCCATCATGCTTAGCGTAGGCAGGTGTACTCTTTTCGTTATTCGGCCCAAATAACTTATCAATAAATTTGCCATACGTAAAATAAGCTACAATTAGTAAAATAATAGATAAAATAAATGTAATCATGTATATCCCCCTTTGATATCATCTTGTTGAAAGCGTTTACCCAATACTAGTATACCTATTTATAAGGAAAGATGAAAGTATTTTGCGACAATATTCGACTATAACATCACGTGATTTACTTAAATAAAATGTTAGTCAAGTAGATATTTAGAAAACGTGGCTTGTCGCCTAGCATTATGACGAGAATACGCTGTCGTTTTTCTTATACTATACATCTTTAAACTTTTATATTTTCCGATAGTACAAAAAAGGACACATTCACTTGATATGAATGAAATCTCAACGAAAGTGCAATTGAGTATATGTATCCTCCTTTGAGAACAAAATAATTTTCAGTAAACCTAACAATACACAAATCGTTTCACTGTGAATACTTTAGGTTGAAATGGTTAATAATTTGAAAAGTATCTATGAAGGCAACTAAGTTATAAAAAATAACTGTTGCTTTTTATAGTTTCATCTACAACAGGCTAAAAGGCAAAAGAAAAAGGAGTCTGGTCTAGTGACTTTGGAAAAATCAATTAATCAAGGAACAGTTTTAGTTTTAGGAACTATATTCATTGGTTTATGTTATCAGTTAATCCCTGTGTTTTTTACAATGAACCCAACACTTGAAGTCGTATCGACTATTTTCAATGCTTTTCTGGGTGGTATATTAGCATATGTTGTTTTGAGAGGAGAATTTATAGACTGGTTTAAACATTTTAGTTTGAAATGGGTGATTTTGGGTTCTGTTTTAATGATAATTACTGGAGTAGTTCTCGGTAACTTATATACATTTCTAGTAAACGATTCAATTGAACAAAATACTGTCACAAGTGTTTTATCTTGGAATTACTTCATCATCCATGTTCCGTTCTTATTAATGGGGGAAGAACTACTTTCTATTCCACTTTTATATGGTATATGGAAAAAATGGGGGTGGAAGTTTTGGCAAGCTTCGCTATTAAGTGCGCTTCTATTTTCCGTTTGGCACCTTGCTGCTTATAACTTCAATCTTTTACAAATTTTAATCCTCATTACTCCGAGCCGCTTAATTTTAAACTATCTATTTAAAAAGACAAATTCTATTCTTGTGGCTTGGATGGCTCATATTCTCTTTGATCTATTTGCTTTCTTACCTTATCTTCTGTGAACTAATAAAGTGAGGCTTCTTTAGTATGCGATTTTTCGAACTGAATGGTAAGTGCCATTAGAAAAACTTGGCATACCAAAGTCAAACTTGACCAAAACCGCTGTCGTTTTATGGCGTTGGCTCTATAAACTAGCTTAAAAAATAAAAGTAACAAGCAAGGACAATCTATCCGAAAACGATCATACAGTTGTTCGTTAGTATTTAACTGGGTTTATGAAGGTAAATGTGTGTTTTATCTTAGCAGAAAATATGCAAAAGGAGATTTTAAACATAATTATTGAAATGTTAATTTTTTTGTGATAATAATATAACAATACGATTGAGGAGGATACATCATGAAAAGAACATTATTTGCTTTTTTAACTGTAATTATTCTATTTTCATTAGTAGCATGTGCGGGAGGAGAAAGTGGTGAGGAAGAAGGAACATCCGAACAAAATGAAAGCAAGAAGCGTTTAACCGTCAACCTGTCTGCAGATCCTGTTTCACTTGATCCGCATGCAGCTAACGATGGTACATCGCTATATGTGATGAATGCTATGTATGATACACTTGTTGCTATGAATAAAGAGTTGGAAATAGAACCTGCCTTAGCTGAAAGTTTGGAACAGGTAGATGAACTAGTTTGGGAAGCTAAGCTTAGAAAAGATGTTACATTTCATGATGGTAGTGAATTGAATGCAGAAGTTGTAAAGGCGAATTTGGATAGGGTTCGTGATCCAGATGTAGGTTCACCATTAGCGTTTTTATTTGATATGATTGATTCTGTGAGCGTAGTGGATGATTTTACCGTGCATATTGAAACGAAATTCCCTTTTGCTGCGTTACCATCACACTTAGCTCATCCAGGCGGACATATTATCAGTTTAGATGCAATAGAAAAAGATTATCAACAAATGGAAGATGGAGGAGATCCATTTACGTATATTAATGAGAATCCAGTGGGTACAGGGTACTTTAAGTATGATGAGCGAGTAAATGGGGAGTATGTATCACTTGTGAAGAATGATGCTTACTGGGGGAAAAGAGCAAAAGTTGATCAAGTGACCTTTAAGACAGTTCCAGAAGATGCAGCCCGAATTGCTGAGCTACGAACTGGGGAAGCTGATATTATTTATCCTGTTAATCCGAATGATATGGAACAAATTAATAATAATGAAGAAACAGTTGTTCATGAGACAGAAAGTGCAAGTATGTCTTACCTAGGTATGAATAATAATAAAGAACCTTTTCAAGATAGTAATGTCAGACAAGCGATAGCAATGGCAATTGATAAACAAGAGCTGATAGACGGCGTGTTTTCAGGAGTACCATTAGTGGCAAATGGCCCTTTGGCACCAACAGTTGTTGGCTATAGTGATAGCTTGGAAGCAATCGATTATAATCTTGATAAGGCAAGCGAGTTATTGAAGGAAGCTGGTTATGAAGAGGGTTTTAGCGCAACCATTTTAGCATATGACCGTACGACTTCTGATGTAGCAGAATATATTCAAGTGCAGCTTGAGAAAATAGGTATTGATGTGAATATTGAAATGGCTGAGGTGGGAGCATATTTGGAAGTAACAGCAAATGGAAGTTTTGATATGTTTATCGGCAGCTGGGGTACAGTGACTCTTGATGCAGATTATGGTTTATATCCAATGTTTTATTCTCAGAATGCAGGTTCTGCTGGCAATAGGTCTTTTTTTAACAACGAACGAGTAGATGAGTTATTAGAAAATGCAAGACAAACATCTAATGAACAGGATCGCTTGCAACTTTATAAAGAAGCGCAGCAAATAATCATGGACGAAGCTACAATTGTTCCTTTATACCATTCGGTTCTCTTGGCTGGTCTACGTGAAGAAGTAGCGGGGTTTTATCAATACCCAAGCAGTTTTCCATTTTTACGAGATGTGGCAATGAATTATTGATTATCAATGAGGGTGCATAATATATTATCATTCTAATGCTAGACAGGAAGTAATTACCACCAAAATATGTTTTTAAATGAAATTCAGCTATTATGATAAAAGAAAACAGTGGACATAGCGGATAGTTCTTGTTCCGATTTTAGACTGTTTTCCATAAAAATCTCGATTGTGTAAGAAAAATGTACATTTTATGGATACTATTTTTAAGGATATTTACACATGAGATAAAATGATTATTAATAAGATGAGGGATATTTTAATTATTTTATCGTCAGTGACCATTTTTAAAAGTAACACAAATACTATCCCTGTTATTGGGTCATCTTCAACTAAAAGGACAGCAATAATGTCTAAAACAGGTATTTCTTCATTTAAAATATCGAATGTATTTTCCAAGTTGCTCACCCTTTTTCTGTTTTTAAAATAAAATGTCGTAAACTCTTCCTACAAAAACTCACCCATAAAGAGAAAATAAGAAGGGGGAAACGGACTATATATTATATGTATTACCTAGAATAATGCGATGGTAGAAATGCTGATGAGCAGAAAAAAGAAGGTATACATGTAAAAAAATATCTAAGCTCAAACGGAGCTTAGATATTTTGGTTTACTGTCTTTTAATCGATTTTTTAGTTAACATTAGCTTCTATTTTTATGTCGGTTGCATTTCACCAGTTACAATTTTTTCAATGTGATGACATGCAGCTCGGTGCCCTTCTTTCATATGATCCAAGTTGCGTAAATCAGGAACTTCTGTTTTACATAAATCGGTAGCAAATGGACATCTTGTATGGAAGCGACATCCAGTTGGCGGATCTATTGGAGACGGAACATCCCCTTTTAGAATAATACGTTCTTTTTTAGCTTCTGGATCAGGTGTTGGTATAGCTGATAATAATGACTTCGTATAAGGGTGCTGTGGATTATCAAATAACGACTTTTTGTCAGCAATTTCTACAATTTTCCCTAAATACATGACAATAATTCGATCCGAAATATGTCGAACTACACCGAGATCGTGGGCAATAAATAAAAAGGTTAATTTAAATTCACGTTGTAAATTCTTTAATAGATTCAATACTTGTGCTTGTACGGAAACATCTAAAGCAGAAACAGCTTCATCACAAATAATTAATTTCGGATTAACTGATAGAGCACGGGCAATCCCGACTCTTTGACGCTGCCCACCAGAAAACTCATGTGGGTATCGGTCAATTTGTCCCGCATTTAACCCAACTGTTTCCAATAGTTCAATCGCACGTTTTCTGCGCTCTTTTTTTGGTATTACATTTTGAATGGCCATTGCTTCTGTTAAAATTTGCGCGACGGTTTGGCGTGGGTTTAATGAAGCGTATGGATCCTGGAAAATTACTTGTAAGTCTTTTCGTTTTTTACGCATGTCGCTTTTGCTCAACGCTAATAAGTCTCCGCCATCAAATTCGATTTCTCCAGCTGTAGGTTCATCTAAGCGTAGAATGGCACGACCAGTCGTAGATTTACCACAACCTGATTCACCGACGACACTTAATGTTTCCCCTTCGAAAATTTCAAATGTAACATCGTCTACTGCTTTAACGTGGTTAACGGTTCTTCCTAGAAAACCACCTTTAATCGGGAAATATTGTTTTAAATTAGTTACTTTGAGCAACTCTTTTTGGGCCATGTGCCTTCACCTCCGCATCTCCATCCCAACGATCAGTATATATCCAACAACGAACTTCACTTTCTCCTTCTACATGATCAAGGGAAGGGAGTTCTTCCATACAAAGTTCAGTGGCAAACGGACATCTTGGTGCAAAACGGCAGCCTTTTGGCATATCCTTTGGACTTGGCACGCTACCTCTAATCGGCTCCAATTCATCCACATCTGTATCATGACGAGGAATGGACTTCAATAACCCTACTGTATAGGGATGTTTAGGATTTTTAAACAAGGACTTCACATCTTGGTATTCGACTACTTTACCACCGTACATAACGGCTACATAATCACACGTCTCTGCTACTACACCTAAGTCGTGGGTAATCATAATGACAGACATACCAAGGCGATCCTGTAAGTCATTAATAAGATCCAAAATTTGTGCTTGTATCGTTACATCTAATGCTGTAGTTGGTTCATCTGCAATAAGTAAATCTGGGTTACAAGCCAGCGCCATGGCGATCATAACTCGTTGTCGCATCCCGCCAGATAGCTCGTGTGGATATTGTTTCACTCGTTTATCTGGGGAAGGAATACCAACTAGTTTTAATAATTCAATCGCTTTCTTTGTTCCATTTTCTTTGCCCAGACCCTGATGGACCTTTAATGTTTCACGAATTTGTTGTCCAATGGTATAAACAGGATTTAAGGAAGTCATCGGCTCTTGGAATATCATGGAAATTTCGTTCCCCCGAATTTGACGAATTTCCTTGTCTGTTAATGTAGTTAAATCTCTACCTTTAAAGTTAATCTCTCCACCTTTTACTTTACCAGGATGATCAAGCAATCTTAATATTGATAGTGCTGTAATACTTTTACCAGAGCCTGATTCTCCAACAATACCTATTGTTTTCCCTTTAGGTAATTTAAAGGAAACACCATCCACTGCTTTTACTTCAAAATCATCTAGGTAAAAAGATGTCTGTAAATCTTTTATATCTAAAATAATATCTTCACTCATTCTGTTCACCTCTTTTCTACATCTACTATTCTAAGTCAATCCGTTTATTTAAGAACTTGTAAGAAATATCGACAATTAAATTTACAAATACGAATACGATAGCAATTACTAAAACGGCGGCTTGTACTACAGGGAAATCCCTTGCCAATATACGATCAATGATTAATTTCCCCATGCCATTAATAGCAAATACAGATTCAGTCAAAACAGCTCCCGCTAGTAAACTACCAAATTGTAATCCTACAACTGTTACTACTGGTATTAATGCATTTTTTAAAGCGTGGCGATAGATAACGATTCTTTCACCTAAGCCTTTGGCACGCGCTGTTCGAATATAATCTTGAGAAATTACATCCAACATGCTGGAACGCGTCATCCTAGCAATAACGGCAGCTCCCATCGTTCCTAGTGTAATGACTGGCATCACGATTTGCTCTGGCGTCCCCCACCCTGTTGGCGGCAACCAACCGAGTTTAATAGAGAACCATTGCATTAACATAAGGCCAAACCAGAAGTTAGGCATCGATAATCCGAATAATGCTATTAACATAATAGAAACATCCGCAAATGAATATTTTCTAACCGCTGAAATAATACCTGCAATTAGTCCTAAAAATATACTAAACAGCGTACTGTAAACAGCTAATTCAAAAGTAACCCAAAATTTTGGCCATAGTTCCTCACTAACTGGTAAACTTGTTCTCCAAGAATTTCCGAAATCTAACATAGCAGCATCTTTGACAAAATTAAAATATTGAATCAGTATCGGATCATTTAATCCTAATCGTTCTTCAATTTGTTCAACTGTATCTGGAGGCGCGCTTTCACCAGCAATAATATGTGCTGGGTTTCCTGGAGATAGGTGCATAAGGGAAAACACTAAAATAGTTACACCTATTAAAACAGGAATCAGCTGTAATAAACGCCGTACAATAAATTGAAACATCGTTGCACCTACTTCCTATTTTTTCATTTTTGGATCTAACGCATCTCGTAAACCATCACCAAAGATGTTAAAGGCTAATACGATTAACATGATTACCAAGCCTGGGAACAACGCAATATGTCCTGCATCCCACATAAAGTCACGGCCGTCACTTAAAAGTGCACCCAATTCTGGTGATGGTGGCTGTGCCCCCATCCCTAAAAATGACAGACCACTAGCAGATAGTACTGCTGTAGCAATGAATAGACTCGCTTGTACAATAATTGGCGACAAAATATTTGGTAAGATATGTTTGAATATAATTCTCGTATCAGATGCGCCTAGTGCCTTCATGGAATCAATGTATTCTAATTTTTTTGTAGCCAATGTTGACCCTCTTACAATTCGAGCAAACGTCGGAATTGCAAAAATGGCAACAGCAAAAATTACATTTCGCAAATTTGCTCCTAGAATACTAATTAACGCTAGAGCTAATAAAATTCCTGGGAAAGCTAGCAAAATGTCCATCATTCGCATGATAATAGCATCTAATTTTCCGCCGTAGTAACCTGAAATTAATCCAAGAAAAATACCAACAATTCCACCCAAAATAGTTGCTGAAATACCTATACCCATCGTAATTCCTAATCCATGAATAACTCTTGTGAAAATATCTCTGCCATGATGATCGGTTCCAAACCAGTGCTCAGCAGAAGGCCCTTGAAGCTTCACACCATAATCGACTGCGTCTGGAGCTTGGGAAGTTAAGTACGGTCCTATAAGAGCGATGAGGACTAAAATAATAATTAAATACCCTCCAACTAAGGCACTCTTATTTTTTCGTAATTTACTATAGAAGTCTTTCATTGATCGTATGAAAGGATGATCCGTTTTTTGTGTCATTACATTGTTTACTTGTTCTGCACTCATGTAGTTACCCCCTTATCGTCAAAATATAACATTATTAATAAAAATCTGATATTTAGTTGGACATTTACGCAGTATATAGGGAAAATTGTCATACTATTTATAGTACAATTAAACGAGGCATTTTTCAATACAGATCGAAAAAATATTTTTAATTCATAGTATTAAATTAGAATTTTCACGTTCAAATATTCTTGCTATTTCGTAAAAAATCGTTTATATTAAAAAATGTTAACAACTTTTTACTTAAAATTAGAGACAGGGGGTATCTTCATAATTATGAAGAACAAAAAATTATTATGGCTCGTATCCTTGTTAGCCATGCTTACATTTGTCCTAGCAGCATGTGCTGGTGATGGGGAGTCTGAAAGTAAATCAGAAGGCGAAGGGTCAGGAGAAGAAGATTCAGGAAGCGGTGGCGATTTAGTAATTGCTCTTCCATCTGATGTCGTTTCGTTATCTCCACATGGTACAAATGATATTCCATCTGGCCAAGTTGCAGATAATATTTATGAAACATTGACTGTCCTAGATGAAAATCAGGAACCGCAACCAAGCTTAGCAAAAGAATGGAAAGAAGTAGATGAAACCACTTGGGAATTTCAATTGCAAGAAGGTGTGAAATTCCATGATGGAGAAGCATTGACGGCAGAGGCTGTAAAGAAGAACTTTGATCGTCTTGTTGATGAAAAGATTGCTTCGCCGAGAGCTTTCTTATTTGAAGCAGTGGAAAGTGTGGAAGCAAAAGATGATCTTACATTAGTGATTAAGTTAAAATATCCATATGCACCGCTGTTAGCAAATTTAGCACATAGTGGTACAGCAATTATGAGTCCGAAAATAATTGATGAAGATTATGCACAAATGGAAGATGGAGGCGATGCCGATGCATATATCAACAAAAACCCTATCGGAACTGGTCCATTTAAATTAGATGAGTGGAAAGCAGGGGAAGAGGTTGTTATCTCACGTAACGATGATTATTGGGGCGACAAGGCAAAACTCGATACTGCTAAATTTAAAGTAGTTACTGAACAGAGTGCTAGAGTAGCTGAACTTGAGACATCTGTAGCTCATGTAGCCGATCAAATAGGACCAAATAATATATCTCGTGTTGAAGGCATGGATGGAGCGAGCGTGGTGCAGGAGCCAAGCACTTCGTTGTCATATGTAGGTTTTAACGCACAAAAAGAACCTTTTGATGATAAAAAAGTTCGTCAAGCTGTTTCCATGGCAATCAATAAAGAAGAAATTATAAGCGGTGTATACAACAATGTAGGTATTCCAGCCAAAGGCCCATTAGCTCCACCAGTATTTGGGTATGATGAAAATGTCGCTGGTTTAGAGTTTGATGTGGAAAAAGCAAAAGAGCTATTAGCGGAAGCTGGCTATGAAGATGGTTTTAAAACAACGATTTGGACGAATGATAACGAACAGCGTGTAGATACAGCTGTTACGATTCAAAATCAACTAAAAGAAATTGGTGTTGAGGTTGAAATTGAAGAATTAGAATGGGGAGCATTTTTAGATAGAACAGCTAATGGCGAACATGATATGTATGTTCTTGGTTGGTCAACAAGTACAGGAGATGCAGACTATGGTATGTATCCATTATTCCATTCATCTGCACTTGGGGAAACTGGTAATCGCTCTTTCTTAGAAAATGAAGAATTAGATAAGATTTTAGATGAAGCTCGTCGTGAAACAGATCCTGAAGTACGTAAAGAGCTATATTCTGAAGCACAAGAAATGCTTGTTGATTTAGCACCGATGATTTATACACATCACCAAGAGTACTTACTCGGTGTAAGTGATAAGGTGAAAGGCTTTGGCGTTGATGCCCAAGGTATTTACCAAATTAAACAAGCGTATATTGAAGAGTAATATATTAGAAACCAGATGCTTTTGGCATCTGGTTTCTTGTGTGCGCCCTGCACGGACGAAAACTGGTTCTATACTGAATGTGGTGGTGTCCTGTATCGCAATGGGATTCCTGCCGCCTTCTAGTTATTTCCATGTTAAAGCAAAATACAATATAAGCAGAATAATCCCGCCAAATCCAATAATATATGCTAAGAAAACAGGATTAAATAACGCAGGGTGTTTTTTGGTTGCTTTAAATTCCGTATCATACTCGTCCTTTTGTGTCTCTACATCTTTACCGACCTTAATGGTGTAAAATAGTGCGATTGCAACGAACAATCCTCCAAGAGCTAGTAAGTACCACATATAAATACTCCTTTGATTGATAAATTTTGGATGAACAGATGAGTGAAAACTTTCTTAAAAGATAAGAAAGTATAAAATTTGATGCTATGGCGTAACCAAATAAATGAATAATCCCCGTCCGGCTCCACGCCCAGCAAATAGGGACTTCACGAAATCCCCCTAAGCTAAGTCACCGTCGGTTCGTGCTAAATAGGAAGGTCGACTAAAGACGGGTTTGCCGGAGGGCGCCGGCATACTCCTGTTGCAGGAGCATGGTTCCTAAAACTTTCGTTGATTCGTTCCACTCGCTACGCTGCTAAACGGGCGCCCCGAGCCTTTGTTCTGGTCTAGGAAATTATAAAATTTTGCAGCTGTGGATAAGCTTACTAAGTTATTTAACCACGTCCGGCTCCAGCGCCCAGCAACTAGGCGACTTCACGAAATCGCCCTACGATAAGTCATCATCGGTTCGTTCCTCACCGTGATTCCTTTATCTCAGTTGATTCGCTCCACTCGCTACGTTGCTAAACGGGCGCCCCGAGCCTTTGTTCCACTATAGGAAAGTATAAAAGTTTAAAGGTTTATAGTATAAGAAAAACTATGCCATTCGCCATAAGACTTGGCGCCAAGCCAAGTTTTTCTAAAAAAATAGGTTTATTTTGGATAAAATTGTTGTAAGAGCCCCACTTTAAGGATTGTAAGATGTAAGTTGGGGGGATAAAAGAAAACCCACTTGGAAGGTTCACTTTGTGAAGTGCTTTTTTTAAGATGCACTAATTCACAGAGGTTTATTCATATCTATGTCCATGTCAACTATCGTATTCAAGACTGAGAAATTTGTCGAAATCTTCTTAGTAAATTATATTGACAAAATAATTTGTATAAATTACCCTAGTTGTAACGGGTTACATATTATTTTTTTCAAATTTTGTAACAGGTTACACATAACGATGTATTAGTTAGTAATGAGAGGGTGGAGGTTGTTATGGCGACCATTCGAGATGTTGCGAAACTTGCTAACGTATCAACAGCAACAGTATCTAGGGTGTTAAATGACAATGGATATGTTAATAGTGAAACAAGACAGCGTGTCAATGAAGCGATTGAACAGCTACGCTACCGACCGAATGACGTTGCTAGAAGTTTATTTAAAGGTAGCTCTAAGATGATTGCACTTTTTGTTCCAGACATTAAAAACCCTTTTTTTCCAGAGCTTGCGCGTGCCGTAGAAGATGTAACGAATCAGCACGGTTATACCTTTGTATTATGTAATACCGATGATAATCATGAAAAAGAAATCACGTACTTAAATGCGTTAACACAAAAATCCGTGGATGGTTTTATTATGGTGTCAAGTACAATATGTGAGAAACACCTTGAACATGTGACAAGCCCAATTATTTCTTTGGACAGGAGATTTAGTTCGAACATCTCGTCTGTTACAGTAAATAACCGAAAAGGTGCGAGAGAAGCGACAGCATATTTGCAATCCATTGGCTGTAAAAAAATTGCCCATATTTGCGGTCCACAAACAGCAAGCAATTCAAAAGATCGCTTAAAAGGCTATCTTGATGTAGTGAAGTATGAAGCATGGTTTCATTCGGATTTTATCGTGGCAGGCGATTATCGATTTAAAAGTTCCTATGAAGTAACCAAAGAGCTTTTAACGAAGCATAAAGATATTGATGGCCTCTTTGTAGCAAATGATTTGATGGCTGTGGGTGTAATAAAAGCAGCCGAATCATTAAATATGAACATTCCGGAACAGCTATCTGTAATCGGCTTTGATGGAATTTCTCTCGGACTAACCACTACTCCTTCATTAACAACCATACAGCAGCCTATATACGAAATTGGAAGTAGGGCAGCACAAATTTTATTAGAATTGATTGATCATCCAGAGCAGCAAGTTATTCATGAAGAATTAGAAGTTACATTATTAGAGCGTGATTCTACAAAACGAAGGGAGTAAGCATGATGATACATGCTCCGAAAATCTGTGTAGTTGGAAGCATTAATATGGACATGACGATTCAAACAAGACAAATGCCTCGGCAAGGAGAAACGGTGTTAGGTCAGTCCTTTGCACTATATCCAGGAGGAAAAGGAGCTAATCAAGCAGTTGCAGCGGCTAGACTAGGAGCAAAAGTTACAATGATTGGCGCTGTCGGTGAGGATGAATTTGGCGTAACATTACGAAAACATTTGCAAGTTGAAGGCATTAATACAGATGGCGTTATCAAAAATAGCGAACAGTCTACAGGCGTAGCAAACATTATTTTGTCTGAAGACGATAATCGAATTATTGTTGCTCCAGGGGCTAACGCACTCGTTACCAAAGAAGTGATTGATCGACATGAAAACATTATTCAACAAAGTGACATCATTTTATTGCAACTAGAAATACCACTTACTACGGTAGCCTACACGGTGAAAAAAGCGAAGCAATATCATATTCCAGTTGTAGTAAATCCTGCTCCATATCAGCATTTACCGAAAGAAATAGTACAAGACACTACTTATTTTACTCCGAATGAAATGGAAGCAGAAGCAATGGAAAAAGAAGCTTCTTCCAGCTCTATAAAAGATAAAATGGTAGTGACGCTAGGGAGTGAGGGGGTACATTTTTACGAAAATAACTCGGAAAAAAAGGTGCACAGCTACTCCGTTCCTGTAAAAGATACAACAGGTGCAGGTGATACATTTAATGGCGCTTTTGTTACACAATTAGCACAAGGTGAAACGCTGTCGCAAGCTATACATTTTGCCAATGCAGCAGCTGCATTATCAATAACGAAAGTGGGGGCACAAGCAGGCATGCCAACAGTAGAAATGGTTCATCAGTTTATGACAGAAAGGGATGGTTAACAGTGAAAAAGACAGGCATTTTGAATCGCGACATCGCCACTGTTCTTTCTCAACTAGGGCATACCGATACAATTGTTGTAGCAGATTGCGGTTTACCAATACCGCAGCATATAAAATGTATTGACCTCTCTATTAACCTTGGAACGCCTTCATTAGTAGATGTTGTCCGTTTAATAATCAAGCATATGGAAGTTGAAAAGATAACGATAGCTAGTGAAATCAAGTTGCAGAATACTAGTCTGCATCATGAAATCACATCAACCTATGGAAACATCCCATTAGATTATGTTTTCCATGAAGAATTTAAAAAAGCAATGAGCGATACGAAGGCAGTAATTCGAACTGGTGAAGCAACGCCATTTGCCAATGTCATGTTACGTTCGGGAGTTATATTTTAAGTTTTAAGGTTTATAGTATAGAAAAGCTAAAAGCTTTCGCGCGAGGGCTTGGCGGTTATGGATTTTTAGACGAAAGGAGAGCAAGTGATGACGAGTGACCCTTTTGTACAGATGAACAATATCAGTAAAGCATTTTCCGGAAATAAAGTATTACAACAGGTTGATTTTACTGTAAACCGTGGGGAAATTCATGCATTAATGGGAGAAAACGGAGCGGGAAAGTCTACTCTAGTGAAGATTTTAACAGGCATTTATACAAAAGATCAAGGCGAAATGTTTGTGCGAGGCAAACAGATGACATTTTCGGGTCCAAAGCATGCTGAAGCCTATGGAATTAGTGTTATTCATCAGGAATTAAACATTATTCCACATTTAACAGTAGCGGAGAATATGTTTTTAGGGAAAGAGCTGACATATGGAAAAACGGGTATTCTTAATAGGCGGAAAATAAGACGTAGAACGGCTGAGGCCTTAACTAAATTAGGTGTACATGATATAAAAGCCGAACAACTGGCTGGTGAACTATCGATTGGAAAGCAACAAATGGTTGAAATAGCGAAAGCTTTGACAACCAATGCAGAATTAATCATTATGGACGAGCCTACAGCGGCATTGACAGATCATGAAATTGAAAACTTCTTTCGCGTTATTAAAAATTTGCAAGCAGATGGAGTAAGCATTGTCTATATATCCCATCGCATGGAAGAAATATTTGAAATTTGTGATCGGATCACGGTTCTGCGTGATGGTCAATATATTGGCACCAAAGCTACACCTCATACATCATTTGAAGAGATTGTGAAAATGATGGTAGGTAGAGAGCTTGGCGAACGATATCCTGCGAGAAATCATGCTGTCGGAGAAGTCGTCTTTCAAGTTAAAAACCTACAATTGGCTAATTATTTTCGTGATATCAGCTTTTCTGTCAGAGAAGGAGAGATTCTCGGTGTGGCTGGTTTGATGGGAGCAGGTCGGTCTGAGGTGATGGAAGCTATATTTGGATACCGTAAATTAGATAGAGGAACAATTGAACTAAATGGAAGACAAGTTGTTATTAAACATCCGCGTGATGCAGTTAATGCAGGGATTGGCTTTATCACAGAGGACCGTAAGTCGAAAGGATTAATCATTCATGCTTCTATTAAAGAAAATATCGCCTTACCTAATTTGATAGCGTTATCACGATATGGGATCATCCATAAAAGGAAAGAAAAACAGCGCATTAGCGAGTTAATGCTCAAGCTACAGGTTAGAGCTACAAACGAAGCTCAGGAAGTAAAATCTTTAAGTGGTGGGAATCAGCAGAAAGTAGTCATCGCCAAATGGTTGGCAATTCAGCCGCGAGTGCTTATTTTAGATGAACCAACTCGAGGTGTAGATATTGGTGCAAAAAAAGAAATTTATACGATGATGAATGAACTTTCTAAAGAAGGTGTAGCCATTATTATGATTTCTTCGGAATTACCTGAAGTGCTTGGGATAAGTGATCGGGTAATGGTCATGCATGAAGGCGAAATAACGGCGTTTATAGACCGTGAACAAGCTGATCAAGAATCCATTATGACTGCAGCCACAGGAGGTGCTTAAAATGGTGAAGTGGAATAAGGTAAGCATAGCCCAATTAGGACCGCTGCTTGGTTTACTCCTGATTACAATTGTATTAGGGGTAATGAGTGAGAGCTTTTTCACTTTAAATAATATCTTAAATTTATTGCGGCAAGTATCCGTTAATGCCCTCATTGCTTTTGGAATGACATTTGTTATTTTAACGGCGGGAATTGATCTTTCAGTCGGTTCTACACTGGCTTTAGGAAGTGCGTTAACAGCGGGGTTATTAGCTAGTGGGATGGATCCAATTTTGGCTATTTGCATTGGTTTATTAATTGGTTTTGTACTTGGTGCAGTCAATGGTTTGATTATCGCTAAAGGAAAAGTTGCTCCATTTATAGCAACTTTGGCAACCATGACAATTTTTCGTGGTGCAACATTAGTTTATACAGATGGAAAACCAATTACTGGGCTATCCGATTCCTTTTCTTTTGAAATGATTGGAAAAGGCTATGTATTTGGAATTCCATTTCCTGCAATTATTATGGTCATTGTCTTTCTTATTTTATTTTTTATTTTGCATAATACGGTATTCGGACGCCAAGTGTATGCAATTGGTGGGAATGAAGAAGCTTCTAAATTATCTGGGATCAAAGCAGATCGAGTTAAAATTGGTGTTTATTCACTGACAGGTATGCTATCTGTACTTGCAGGCATTATCATTACAAGTCGTTTAGATTCTGCTCAGCCAACAGCAGGAACAATGTATGAACTTGATGCAATAGCAGCTGTTGTCATTGGGGGAACAAGTCTTTCTGGAGGAAAAGGAAGAATATTTGGCACGTTAATAGGAGCTTTAATCATTGGGGTTATTGATAACGGGTTAAACCTATTAAATGTATCTTCTTTTTATCAGCAAATAGTCAAAGGTCTCGTTATTTTACTAGCAGTGCTTTTAGATAGAAAAGCAAAATAACGAAGGGAGTTACGATGTTACAATGCATCGTTCCAAATAAAATTTTTTAGGAGGAATAGCATGGCTAAATGGTCAAAGGTACTTATGTTTGTAGTAGTTATAGTTTTTATTTTAGGGGCTTGCTCTACAGATGCTCCTGGTAGTGAAGAGGATAATGACAAAGAAGCCAACAATGATAAAGTGAAGGTCGGCTTATCTATTTCTACTTTAAACAATCCTTTTTTCGTTACCTTACGTGATGGGGCGGAAAGCGCTGCAGAAGAAGCAGGCTTTGAGATAGTTACATCTGATGCACAAAACGACCCGTCTACACAGTTAAGTGATATTGAAGACCTTATACAGCAAGATATTGATGTCTTACTAGTAAATCCAGTTGATTCTGAGGCCGTTGTTACTGCAGTGGAATCTGCCAATCAAGCAAATATCCCAGTTATTACCGTAGATCGAAGTTCTGAAGGCGGCGAAATAGTCACCCATATTGCTTCTGATAATGTAGCTGGCGGAGAAATAGCAGGTGAATTTATTGCTGAACAACTTGGGGAAGAGGGAAAAATTGTTGAATTAGAAGGAATTTCTGGATCGTCTGCAGCTAGAGAGAGAGGAGAAGGATTTCACAATATAATGGATGAACTAGACGGAATGGAAATCGTTGCTAAGCAAACGGCTGACTTTGACCGTACAAAAGGCTTATCGGTAATGGAAAATATTATCCAAGGTACAAAAGATATTGATGCATTATTTGCGCATAATGATGAAATGGCTTTGGGTGCTATTGAGGCATTAGAGTCACAAAATATGCTAGAAGATGTCGTTGTCGTTGGCTTTGATGCAACGGAGGATGCAGTAGCCGCTGTCAGCGAGGGAAGAATGCTTGCAACAGTCGCTCAGCAACCAAAGTTGATTGGAGAAAAAGCCATTGATGCAGCAGGGAAGATAGTTGAGGGGGAAGAGTTAGAGGAATTTATACCTGTAGAACTTGAGTTAGTGACAGAGTAAAGTAATGCAAGAGGATAAGACGAAATGTAGGCGGGTGTGAAATGTGCACACCTGCCTATTTACATATCCTCACTAGCAACCTCATTCAGCCGCTTTTTTTTCTGGCGTTCTTTAAATGCAATCCACGATGTTTTTAAAGATGCATATGTTCCGACAGCGGCTGCACTGTAAAAACCCCCCATAAAAATACCTGCCCATAAATCACCACGATGGCAAATAAAAATAGACATCATAAACCCGATGGTACTAGTGATACTAGGAAAGTACTGTCTAGGAATAGGGAAAAGTTTGAATATTTGCGTAATAATTACAATTAATGGAACAGCAATAATACCATCCCAAAAATTAGTATGAATAACTGGGAATTCCATTTTAATACCTCCAGCAATAAGAAACGATATTTTCCATTATCCCCTTTCTGTTTGTACCTATTCTGTATTAGGTATGTTAATAAAGAAGACAGAAAAAGCCAGGTCGAAACAACACTTCAGTTCCCTCTAAAATTATAGGAACTAAATGTTTAGAAATACAGGTATTCTTTATAGTGAAAGTTGCATTTTTTCTTATATGACACGTTTAAAAAATGTAAATGATTAGAAAAAATGATGCAACATACACCTTCCATTAATTTACATAATAAAAAAATTATTGACACTATTACTATTCTTTATGTAATATAAAGAAAATTAGTAAGAGTGGGAGAGGTAGACGAATGGAAGGTTTCATCAGAGATTATTTGCGTGAAAAAAAGGCGTTTTTTGAACAGATAAGCCAGTTTATTTTTTCTCATCCAGAAACAAGATTTGAGGAGTATGAATCAGCTTCTTTTTTGGCAGAAGCATGTGAGAAGCAAGGGTTTGAGGTTGAAAAAGGAGTGGGAAATATTGCTACTGCATTCGTAGCAACATATGGAAAAGGCGCCCCTATTATTGGTTTTTTAGGGGAGTATGATGCATTGTCTGGCCTAAGTCAAACCCCAAATCAAACGACTTACCAGCCGTTGGAAACAGATATCGGTCATGGATGTGGTCATAACCTGCTCGGTACAGGAGCATTTGCCGCAGCTTGTGCTGTAAAGGAATATCTCGACAAGCATGGCCTTTCAGGAACGGTGAAATTTTTTGGATGTCCTGGAGAAGAAGGAGGGTCTGGCAAAACGTTTATGGTAAGGGAAGGTGTATTTACAGGTGTTGATGCTGCACTAACTTGGCACCCATCTCCTGTGAATGCGATTATGAGTGCCTCGAGCCTGGCTAATTATCAGATATCTTTCGCTTTTAAAGGGACAACCTCCCATGCCGCTAATTCCCCTCATTTGGGAAGGAGTGCACTGGACGCTGTTGAACTGATGAATGTAGGCGTGAATTATTTACGAGAGCATGTTGTACCAGAAGCGAGATTGCATTATGCAACAACAAATACAGGTGGGATTTCTCCTAATGTTGTGCAAGCAAACGCGGAGGTATTATATTTAATCCGGGCACCAAAAGTAAAACAAGTAGAGGATATATATCAGCGTGTTTGCAAAATTGCACAAGGTGCTGCATTAATGACAGAAACAGAGCTTACAATCAGATTCGATAAAGCTTGTTCGAATTATATTCCGAACAGAAGCATGGAGAATATGCTGCATGACCAATTGTGCAAATCAGATGTAGAAAAGCCGACAGAAGAAGAAAAATTATTCGCGGAAGACATCTGGCATTCGCTTACCGATTCGGAACGAGAAGGGTACTTGGAAATTATTGAAGGGTTTGGTTATGTTGGTAATGGAGAGGAGTTTGCTAATAAATATCTTGCAGAGACGATATCTCCATATGAAGCATCTGACAAGATATTATCCGGCTCTACGGATGTCGCAGATGTTAGCTGGGTAGTACCGACAGCTCAATTAACTGCTGCAACTTCTACACTAGGAACGCCACTACATTCATGGCAAATGACAGCACAAGGAATATCAAGCTTTGCTCATAAAGGCATGCTACGAGCGGCTCAAGCAATGGCATTGACAGGAATTCAATTATTGACAGATTCTGTTGCTTTAAAAGAAGTGAAAGAGGAATTTCAACAATTCACAGAAAAAAATCCATACACATGTCCTATTCCTAAAGAAGTACAGCCTTCTGTATTAAAAACCTAGACGGATATTATAAAAAACACACCAAGAAAGAGGGAATACGATGAAAGAAAAAACAAATAAAAGTTTATTTCAGAAATTTTTAAATGGAATTGAAAAGTTTGGTAATAAACTTCCTGATCCATTTATCTTATTTATAGCGTTAGCTATTATCATCATTATTGCTTCTTCTATTTTTAGTATGTTTCATGCCTCAGTAACCCATCCTGGTTCTGGAGAAGAGCTTCCAATTAAAAACTTGGCTTCGGGTGAAGGAATTCAATTTATTTTAAGTTCCATGCTAGATAATTTTACTGGATTTGCTCCTCTAGGATTAGTGCTTGCAATGATGCTTGGTATTGGTTTGGCAGAAAAAGTAGGCTTACTAGATTATGCCATTCGAAAAACCATCTTAAAATCTCCTCCAGCACTAATTACGTATACGGTTGTATTTGTAGGTATTCTAGGCAATTTGGCTTCTGATGCAGCGATGGTACTTATACCACCACTGGCAGCAATGGTATTTTATAAAATTGGACGCCACCCGTTAGCTGGTTTAGTGGCAGGTTACGCGGCTACAGGTGCAGGTTTTACAGCTAATCTGTTTATTGCTGGAACAGATGTATTATTGGCGGGAATTTCGACTGAAGCAGCAGCTATTATTGACGACTCGATTGTAGTTACTCCTTTAGATAACTGGTATTTTAATGTTGTATCTGTGTTTGTTATTACGATTGTGGGCGGACTTATTACGGATAAATTTATTGAACCGCGTTTAGGTAAATACAAAGGAGGAGCCATTGATGCAGGATTGGAAGAAGATCATCCGAAAGCTGGAAAAGCATTTCGTAATTCGATTATAGCTGCTTTAGCTTATATCATTTTAATTGTCATTACTATTTTTATGCCGAACAGTCCGCTAAGAGGAGAAGGTGGCAGCATTGTTCCTTCGCCATTTTTAGATGGAATTGTACCAATTATCCTAATTTTCTTTGTTATTATTGGAGTCACTTACGGTATAACAGTAGAAAAAATAAAATCTAGCAGAGATGTTAGTGGCTATATGGCTGAGTCTATGAAAGACATGGCTGGATACATTGTTTTGATATTCGCAATCGCTCAATTTATAAACTATTTTAGCTGGTCTAATATCGGCACTTGGGTGGCAGTAAATGGGGCAGATTTACTCAAAGAAATTAACTTTACTGGGATTTGGCTAATTATCGGATATATTTTGTTCACAGCTTCATTAAACTTCTTGATTACTTCTGGGTCGGCTAAATGGGCTTTAGAAGCGCCAGTATTTATCCCAATGTTTATGCAACTAGGCTACAGTCCGGCATTTACACAGGTTGCCTACCGCGTTGCGGACTCGTCCACAAATATTGTAACGCCACTAATGCCTTATATGGTTATTATCTTAGCATTTATGCAAAAATATGATAAAAAAGCTGGTATCGGTACATTTATTTCATTGATGATTCCCTATTCAGTTGCATTTTTATTAACATGGATTATTCTTATTTTAATATTCTTTTATGCAGGTATTCCATTCGGTCCAGGTGTAACACCGTTTTTATAAAGTAACTTTTTTCACCATAGTTATAAGGCAAGTTTTTCTAATGGTAAGACTCTCTCCTCCTTATAGATTATGAGAGGGGGAGTAGTCCTTCCTATTGTGTAAAAATAAAGCTATGCATGTGCAGGCAACAAAAGCTTCGCATGCATTTTCTACATATTCTAATTTAATTTAGAATAAATCATAGAGGGTGAATAAATGAGCTAGATTCTATGACGTAAGGACGTATACAATGCCCACTTAACGAGCTGGAAAGAAAAAGTGGTTCTACTTTTGCTCCTGCAAAAAAGCGCATCTTCTAGAAAAATTCATATTTAAATGAAATCGAGAAAGAAGGTATACATATGGCAATAGAATTAAAGAAGAAATTAATGAACTGGCGAAGGGATCTGCATCAACACCCTGAAACGGGGTTTTTAGAAATGAGAACCGCGTCCATCGTTGCTGGTGTTTTATCGGAATTAGGATTTACCTTACAAATGGGCAAAGAAGTAATGTCAGAAGCACACTGTATGGGAAAACCTGACGCAAAAGAGACAGCTATGCACTATACTTGGGCTTGTGATCATGGAGCGAATGAATCATTTGTAGGACTTTTTAAAGAAGGATTCACAGGGATTGTTGCTACGATGAAAACAAATCGTCCTGGGCCGGTAATTGCTTACCGTTTTGATATGGATGCGCTTGATATTCATGAATCGGAAGCTTCTAATCACGTTCCCACTAAACTTGGTTTTCGCTCACAAGTTGATGGGAAAATGCATGCATGTGGACATGATGCGCATACCGCAATTGGTCTAGGCTTAGCAACATATCTTGCTGCTGAAAAGGAAAACCTCTCCGGTACGATTAAACTTATTTTTCAGCCAGCAGAAGAAGGAACGCGCGGTGCAAAATCAATGGTTGAAGCGAATGTCGTTCGTGACGTAGACTATTTTATTGCTTCGCATATTGGAACAGGAGTGCCGTACGGGCATTTTCTAGCAGCTAATAACGGTTTTTTAGCTACGTCAAAATTGGATGTAACGTTTAAAGGCACTGCTGCGCATGCTGGCGGAAATCCTGAACAAGGAAGAAACGCTTTGTTAGCTGCAGCGGCTGCTACCTTGAATATGCACGCCATTTCTCGTCATTCAGAAGGAACCTCAAGAATAAATGTAGGTGAACTCCATGCTGGAAGTGGCAGGAATATTATTGCGCACCACGCAAAAATGAAGGTGGAAACAAGGGGAGAGCATGCTGGAATAAATCAATATATCAAAGAGCAAGTGGAATCGATTGTCGCTGGTGCTGCTACGATGTATCAAGTCGATTATGACATAGAAACAGTAGGTGAGGCGATTCATTGTAAGTGTTCTGAGGAATTAGCGCATATCCTTTATAGATGTGCTAATGCATCATCGGAAATAGAGCATGTAGAGCTACAAAAGGATGCTGGAGCAGGGTCTGAGGATGCCACGTATTTTATGGAGGCTGTTCAGAAAAATGGTGGATTAGCGGCATATTGTATTTTTGGAACGGAATTAGCTGCAGGGCATCATAACGAGAAGTTTGATATTGATGAAGAAACATTGCTACCCGCTGTTAAAATTTTATACCAATCTGTATATGAAATTTTAACAAAAGAACACGATGCGTAAACTCTTTTTCTAAGCCATTGAAATCATGATAGAATAATAGATATTACATGACATGAATAAGGAAGGATCTTATGACGAAGCAAATTCTATTTAATGATTGGGAAGAATTACTAAAAGAAGAGTTTCATAAATCGTATTATTTGCAGCTGAGAGAGTTTTTAAAGCAAGAGTATACTTCATACACGATCTATCCAGATATGAAAGCTATATTTAATGCCTTACACTATACGCCATTTGCCGAAGTAAAAGTAGTTATTTTAGGTCAAGACCCTTACCATGGTCCAAACCAAGCACATGGGTTAAGCTTTTCAGTGAAAAAGGGAGTTGCCCTGCCCCCTTCATTAAAAAATATCTTCATCGAAATGAAGCACGATTTGGGGCATGCTATTCCTGCTCATGGCTGTTTAGAATCATGGGCCAAACAAGGCGTATTATTATTAAATAATGTGCTCACTGTCCGCAAAGGTCAAGCACATTCACATCGTGGAAAGGGGTGGGAGCAATTCACTGATCGTGTTATTCAGTTGCTTAATCATAAGGAAGACCCTGTTGTGTATATTTTATGGGGCGGCGCTGCACAAAAAAAGCAGTCTCTCATTGATACAGATAAACATTATATTATAAAATCTCCGCACCCAAGCCCCTTGTCTGCGTACCGAGGGTTTTTTGGCAGTAAACCTTTTTCGCAAACAAATCAACGATTAGAGCGGCTAGGTAAACAAACGATTGATTGGAAGATTGAATAAGAATGTTTGAAACAACTTAGCTACTGAGTCTGGCTATGAAATGCCATTGTTTTACTTATACGATAAACACTTAACTGATAAAATTATAACGCACACGGTTCCCACGTGTGGCTGATGAGCCTTGAGTGCTGTATGCATTTGGGGCTCTTCTAATAAACATCATTCTCCTATTATTCATCTAAAAATAACCATTGACATTAGTTAATAGGTAGATTAGTATATTAATAACATAAAACGTATATTTATACACCTTAGAAATGGGGCGAGTGCATGGAACACATGGGGATTGTTTCTTTAATTCCACCAATAATAGCAATTGTATTAGCCATTATCTTTCGTAATGTTATTGTATCTTTATTCACGGGGTTATTTGTAGGAATTGTTATTCTTGCTAACGGAAATCCAATTACTGCAACAACGAGCACAATAAGAGAGTATTTGTTTCCGCAATTAACAGATAGCTATAATGCAGCCGTCATCGTCTTATTATGTTTTATAGGAGGCTTTGTTGCCTTAGTAGAACGTTCAGGAGGAGGAGCCGCTTTAGCGAAAAGAACAGCTAAATGGATTAATACGAACACAAAGACGCAGTTATCTGCCTGGTTTGGAGGGATTATTATCTTTTTTTCCGATATGGGAACGCCTTTAATTGTCGGTCCTGTATTTGAAAAACTGTTTGATAAAGTGAAGGTGTCTAGAGAAAAATTAGCTTGGATTCTCGATTCGACATCATCACCTGTTGCCATTCTCATCCCTTTTATTGGCTGGGGAATATATGTGATGGGGATTATAAAAGAAGAATTTGCACGGTTAAATATAACAGCGTCTGAATTTACAACGTTTGTAGAAGCAATTCCCTTTCAGTTTTATGCCATTCTATCCGTGTTCATCGTGCCAATTGTAGCTATAACGAAAATGGATTTTGGAGCAATGGCTAAAGCGGAAAAACGTATAGAGCAGACGGGGAAAATTTACTGGCAACAATCTAATCCGCTACGTAAAACGGATGTAGATGCTGAAACAATGCCTGAAAGTCATCCGATGTTAATTTGGCTCCCACTTGCTGTTTTATTTATTACTTTATTCAGTTTATTGGTGTCATATGGTTTTCCAGCAAAAGCTGTACCGGGAAGTGATTTCCGAGTTGCATTAAGCACAGCTTACTTATTTGCTGCCATCCTATTAATGGTATTAATGGTACTATATAAAGTGAAGAAAATGAATGAGATATTTACTATATATCTACAAGGAATGCAACGAATGATGCAAGTCATTCTGATTTTGGTCTTAGCGTGGGCATTAGGATCTTTGTTAGGTGAAATGGGAACGGCAGCGTATATTGTTGAACAATTAGAAGGGAATGTACCTGCCTATATAGTGCCAGCAATTATTTTCTTAGCTGCAGCAAGTATGTCTTTTGCAACTGGTAGCTCATGGGGAACTTTTGCCATCATGCTTCCGCTCGCCATTCCAATGGCATCTGGTCTTGAAGCTCCGATGCTTGTCAGCATTGGTGCGGTATTATCAGGAGGGCTATTTGGTGATCATTGTTCTCCAATATCTGATTCAACAATCCTAGCTTCAACGGGGGCAGGTTGTGACCATATCGATCATGTAAAAACACAATTACCATATGCGCTAACCAATGGATTCATTGCACTCGGATCGTTTATCATAGCTGGGTTTACGGGAAGTAATTTGACAATTGTAGGAAGTATTGTATTCATGGTTGTGCTGTTTATCGTTTTATCGAAACGAAAAAATAAACAACAAGGAGTGGAAAATGTAGCATGAAGCTTTGGGGAGGACGGTTCACAAAAGAAGAAGATACGTTAATGGAAGTGTTCAATTCATCGTTAGAGGAAGACCTAGCTCTTGTAGAAGAGGATCTAGATGGGAGCATTGCGCATGCAGAGATGCTCGTGCATTGTCATATTATTGCGCAGGAGGAAGGGGAGAAAATAGTTCAAGGGCTTCACAAGATAAAACAAGATATAGCAACTGGTAATTTAGTCGTTGAAGGAGACCATGAAGATATTCATAGCTTTGTAGAAGCAACATTGACAGAAATGATTGGCGAAGCAGGAAAGAAGCTTCATACATCACGAAGCAGAAATGATCAAGTGGCGACGGATTTAAAATTATATACGAAGAAACGAGCGAAAGAAACAATAAATAAACTACAGTTATTGATTCATAGCTTGGAAAAAACAGCAGTAGCAAATCAACATGTTATTATGCCAGGCTATACGCATTTACAACGCGCTCAAGTCGTTACCTTTGGGTATCATTTGCGGGCTTATATCGAAATGTTTACGAGAGATACAAAGCGTTTGGAGCAGACCGTAGCTAATTTAAATGAGAGCCCGCTTGGCTCTGGTGCATTAGCAGGAACGACGCACGACATTGATCGCCAAATTACTGCGGAAAAACTAGGCTTTTCTAAACCAGCAGCTAATTTTATGGATGGTGTCAGTGATCGTGATTTTATTATTGAATTATTATCTGATCTCTCCATTATTATGATGCATGTAAGTCGATTAAGTGAAGAGCTAATTTTATGGAGCAGTCAAGAGTTTTCTTTTATTAAAATCGATGATGCCTATGCAACTGGGAGCAGCATTATGCCACAGAAAAAGAATCCTGATGCAGCTGAATTAATCAGAGGTAAAACTGGAAAAGTATACGGGGCATTAGTTAGTGTATTAACGACGATGAAAGGTTTACCACTTGCTTATAATAAAGATATGCAAGAAGTAAAATCACCCATGTTTCAGGCGGTAGATGAAGTATTGCTTTCTATAAAAATGATGGATAAGATGGTTGCCACCCTGCAAGTGAATGGGGAGCAAATGAAGCAAGCAATTAAAGCGGGCTTTTTAAACGCGACAGAGGTAGCGGATTATCTTGTCCAAAAAGGTGTGCCTTTCCGTGATGCGCATGGTGTAGTAGGTGCGATTGTTTTATATGGAGAAAAAGTAGGGAAGAGTATTGAACAATTAACGTTGGAAGAACTACAGCAATTTAGTGATTCGATAGAACAAGATATATTTGCTTATGTAGATTATACGAATCTATTAAAAAGAGGAAATAAAAAAGAAATGCTTGACTAAAGAGAAGATAAGGAATCTAAAAGGTTAGCTATCTCGTTTTGTGCTGCTAAAAAAGAGCACGGCACAAAACGAGTATTTTTATCTATACCAAGAAAACTAAAGCAATTGATGTTGCTTAAAGCTATGCATTATCCCATCATCTTCTGCTTTGGCTGTTACTTCTTGGGCAACTTTTTTCAAATCATCGGTAGCATTTTCCATAGCAACACCGTAGTGGACAGCTTCAAACATTTTGATATCATTATTGCCGTCTCCATAGGCCATGCTTTGTTCTCTGGGAATTTGTAAATCGTTTAAAACGTATTTCACTGCTTTGTATTTATCAACACCTTTAACAGCAATTTCGCCACTTTCTGGACCAAATTGTGCAACGGTTGTTCGATACATCGTAAATGCTTCTCCAAATTTGTTGCTAATTTCTTCAAATGGCTGATGTTGATTACTGATGAAAGATATCTTATTTACATTTCCATAGTCAATAGCTTTACCTCGATACATATCGAGTAATTGATAAAACCAGTGGAATTCAGCATCAGCTTGCTTATATGCTACACTATCTTTATCTAACTTATTCGTAACACGTTGACGTATTACTTCTTCACAGTTATCACTGCCAAATAAGCCCTCATTGGATTCTAAATAATAGCCAATTTCATGCTGATGGAAGTAATCAACAATCTTTCTGACGGACTGTTCTGGCATGGTTTGATGATGAACAAGCTCGTTATTTACTTCAATATAGCCACCGCCAGCTCCAATAATTCCGTCAAAACCGATTTCTAAAATGCTGGAAATAATTTCAGGCTTTGATCGTCCTGTACACAAATACATAAGATGCCCATTTTGTCGGGCAGTACGAATAGCTTGTTTAGCTGACGAAGGTACTTTACCATCAGGTGTGGTTAATGTTCCATCGATATCAATGAAAACAATTTTTTTACTCAATAAATCCATCCTCTCTACAACATAGAACACCCGAGAAGACGCCCTTCTCGGATGTTTGCTTTTTTATTCTCCTAGGTTCTCACCGTTAGATGCAATAACATCTTTATACCAATAGAAAGAGTCTTTTCTGTAACGTTCTAAGCTTCCATTTCCTTTGTCGTCTTGATCTACATAAATAAATCCGTAACGCTTGGACATTTGTGATGTACCACAGCTAATTAAATCAATACATCCCCAAGTCGTATATCCCATCAGTTCGACGCCATCTTGAATTGCTTCTTTCATTTCAATAATATGCTTTTTAATGTAATCGATACGATAAGGGTCATGAATCTTTCCGTCTTCTGTAAGCTCATCTCGTGCGCCTAGTCCATTTTCCACTAGGAATAACGGTTTTTGGTATCGATCATATAATTTGTTTAAAGAAATTCTTAATCCAATTGGATCAATCGGCCAATCCCATTGTGATAGCTCTAAATATTCATTTTTGATAGGACTGTCAAAAGAACCAGCAATTTTAGCTGCATCTGGACGTGCTTCTGTTACGTGACTCATATAATAACTAAAAGCAATAAAGTCGACAGTACCTTCTGCTAGGATTTTTGCATCTTCTGGTTTTGTTTCTAGGTTGATATCATTCTCTGCAAAATAACGTACCATGTAATTTGGATATTTACCTCGCACTTGTACATCAGGATAGAACATATTAATTTGATCTGCCTTTAATGCTTGTAATTGATCTTCTGGTTTCGTTGTACGTGCATACGATTCAATTTGGTTAATCATACAGCCGATGTGTGCCTCTGGCATAATTTCTCGTGCAGCTTTTACGGCAAGTGCACTAGCTAAAAATTGGTGATGAGATGCTTGGTAGGCTGCTTCTTCTACATTGTCTACTTTATCAGCTAGGACACCAGCGCCTGTATAGATACTATTTAAATTCATATTCATTTCGTTAAATGTAATCCAATATTTTACTTTATCTTTATAACGCTCAAAAAGTACCCGAGCAAACTTTTCAAATAAGCCAATTAACTCGCGACTTACCCAGCCATTATACTTTTGGGTTAACGTAAGTGGCATTTCATAATGTGACATTGTTACAAGGGGTTCAATGTCGTACTTAGCGAGCTCGTCAAAAACCTTGTCATAGAATGCTAATCCCGCTTCGTTAGGTTTATCTTCTAAGCCTGTTGGGAAGATACGTGCCCAAGAAATAGATAAGCGGAACACCTTATAGCCCATTTCAGCAAATAACGCAATGTCTTCTTTATAGCGGTGATAGAAGTCAATTCCCCAGCGTTTAGGGAACAAATATTTATCAGGATGGTTTAAATATTCCTCTAATTCAACGGAATTCACATTAAATGTGAAATTATCTACCTTCCCTCCAGCGTATGGATCTTTATAAGCAGCCATGTCAGATGTAGACAGCCCTTTTCCGTCTTTGTCATAAGCACCTTCTATTTGGTTGGCAGCAGTAGCACCGCCCCATAAGAAATCTTTTGGAAATGTTGTTTGTAATGATTGATTCATCGTTATAGTCCTCCTTATAATTTGTAACCTTATCTATATGAACCCCCGTTAGAAGGGGATGTTCACTTAATTAACATAATTAATTTATCATCACAGGCAGTTACCTGTTTTTCAGATGTGGCTATCACATCTAAGAAATGAGGGGAATTTGTGATAATAATAGGTGTAATAATAGAAACGTTTTGCTTTTTTAATGCATGTAAATCAAACGTTAATAGCTTGTCTCCGAGTTGTATGTCATCATCGACTTCCACGTTTAATGCAAATCCTTCGCCATTTAAATTTACCGTTTCTAAACCGACATGAATAAGTAATTCCACACCATCGTCTGACGTAATGCCAATAGCATGTTTGGAAGGTACGACTGTAGTAACCTTTCCTGAAAAAGGAGCGTATACAGTGTCTCCCTCGGGCTCAATGGCTAATCCTTTTCCGACAAGTCCGTCAGCAAATGTTTGATCTGGAACGGATTCTAAAGGCATAACTTTTCCTGTTATTGGTGATGGAATGTTAATTGTTACATCCTTTTCGATCATGGCTTTATCATTAGATGAAGTTTTTTCCTCTAAAGGACTATCTTCATCCTCGAAGCCAAGCAGTACAGTTACTAGTAGTGCAACAGAAAAACTTGCAATTACGCCAATGAGCGCATAAAGTAAATTATTTCCACTAAAAATATAAGTTGGTATGGACATAATGCCTGGAACGGTAAACGCAGTTGTTTTTACAGCGAATGTTCCGTAGATACCTCCGCCGACAGCACCACCAATCAAGCTTGCATAAAATGGTTTCTTTAACTTCATCGTAACACCGTAAATGGCTGGCTCTGTAATTCCAAACAATGCTGGAATGAAAGTGGAGAAAGATAACTGTTTCATTTTTTTATTCTTCGTTTTAAGCAACACACCTAACGTTGCTCCTGCTTGTGCTAAATTAGCGACAAAGTTCATAGGTAACAGCATAATGTCATAACCATACTTATCAAAACTTGCAAATGTTCCAGGGAAAAATGCATAATGCATGCCTGTAATAACGATCAGCGGCATGAGGCCACCCATTAATAGCCCGGCAATTGGCCCAGCAATATCAAACATTCCTGAGAAAAAGGTATCTAGATAAATCCCTGCATAGCTTCCTAATGGTGCAATAAACATTAACATGAATGGCGCCGTAATAACCAAGCTTAGTAACGGAACAAAGATAATACGTAGTGATCGAGGCACGATTTTATCTGCACCTTTATAAATATAGCTTAATAGCCAAACCCCTAATATAATTGGGATAACGGATGATGCATAGCTGTTCATCGGAATTGGTAAACCCAAAAAGCTTAAACTGTCTACTTCTGTTCCCGCTGCATACTCCATTATTTTTGGGTACATAAGAATACCAGCTAAAGCAACAGAAAGGGAAGCGTCGGTATTAAATTTTTTCGCAGCTGAAAATGCGATTAAGAAAGGTAAAAAGTGAAACGGTGCATCCGAAATAAAGTGCAAGATTTCATAGGTCGAGCTTTGTTCAGATAGTAGATTTACTGCAATGAACAAAGCGAGTAATCCTTTTAATAATCCACCTCCAACAATGGCCGGTAAAATAGGGGTGAAAATCCCAGAAATAACATCGAATATACGTTCAATAATATTTCCATTTTGTTTTTTAGCTGAAGGTAATTGATTATTCTCACCTGTACCTAAGATATTGCTAATTTCAGCATGAACTTCAGCTACTTGATTACCAATAATGACTTGAAATTGTCCACTTTGAAATTGTGCTCCTAGGACACCGTCAAGTGCTTTAATGTTATCGATGTTCACCTCGTTGTTACTTGTTACATTAAAGCGCAAACGGGTAATGCAGTGCCAATTTTGTATGATATTTTCTTTTCCACCCATTTCTTTAATGATTTTTGCCGCAAGCTTTTGCTTATCCATATTTTTTCACTTCTTTCCGTTTAGATTGAGAATGCTAAAGTCTTTGCGTAAAAAATAAAAAACCTAAGCGAAATTTACAAACAGCCAGTGGATCGCTGTCGCAAATTTTGCTTAGGTTGATGCCAGAGTACGTAACACACCTAACAAAATTAGGATCTATTCTCTTGAAAAATACGTTCGATATGAATAACTAAAAATGCAATTTCATCATAAGTGACTTCTCAGTTGAATTCTTTTTCAACCATTTCTTTAATCATTAATCCGCAAGCATAGCTTTTCATATATCTTTCTTCAATGGTTTTCTTTAATGCTTCATCCATTTGAATACTTTCTCGCTGTTTCATTTTTTGTCGAGCAATGAAATAGCGGAGATGAGTAATAAAGCGTGAATAATTAATCGTTGTTTTATCAATATTGACTTCAAATAATCTTTGAATGATTTTAACAATATTTTTAATAAGTTTGGTAATTTGGATCGTTTCTTCCATGGTTGAGCTATCGATTTGCGCATTGACAAAATGTAGCGCAATAAAAGCAGCTTCCATTTTGGGAAGGGTGTAGCCAAGATCATCCTGAATGATTTGTACGGCTATTTTACTAACTTCATATTCCTCATAATATAAGTAAGGAATCTCCCATTGTAATGGATTATCTTTATTTGTAGTATGGTATTTTTCATCTGTAGCAAACTGTAAGTGGTCTGCTAAAGAAAAAAGAATCGATTGATTTAACTTCTTTTGCAACTTGTCTTCGCCAAGCCGGACAATTTTTTCAGTTACGGCTAAAAGCTCAGGAGAGATTTGTTCTAAAAACGTCCTTGTTTGCATGTTTTTTTCTGCTTTAAAGACTTTTGTGGCTTTTGATTCATCTACTAAATCTCCGTGCTTCTTTTTAAAACCGATACCAGTGCCAAATATAATCAATTCTTCATTTTTTTCAGACTTGGCTAAAATGATATTGTTGTTTAATGATTTTATAATGGTTAGCAATATAGTCACACCCTTAAAAAAGCCATAAAAAAACACCAATATCAAAACATAACAGAAAATGAAGAGAAGTTCACTAACGTTACATTTGACTTGGTGGTGCCTGATCATGTCAGTAACACTCCTGTATCGTAATTAGAGCTTACCACATGTATAAAGCGTTGTCAATAGGATAAGTGGAGGTGTATGTGACAAGTTTTTCTCTACATAGGCATAACCCACATATTTCCTGAACTCTATTTATGTACACTTTTATTGTTCTGAATGGAACAATTGCTTACAAAATGCATAGCTAGTGACCGCTGTGGAATAGCACAACGTTTTCCATGGCTGGCGCTCAGCCTCCTCAAAAAAAGCAGTTTGCTTTTTCTTCGGGGTCATCCCACTGCGCTTTCCCATCGGAGTCTCCGAGTTTTTCCTACGCTAACATGTTAGTTTTATCATACAGATCCTTTTTCTTTTTTGACTAGAAATTAGCTCTAATATCCTCCTTGAGAAACATCTTACATATACGGTGGAGGTAGTTAAAGGAAGGTTGTTATGTAATTATTTGTTAACCGAATGGAATGCAAAGCGTTCATAATGTTTATATAACGAATGAAAGCTCCCATAATATGTTTTGTACCATGGTTTCTTTTTACCACAGAAATGAATAATCGATGTATTGTTGATAACAAAATCCATATCTATTTTATTTTTGCTCGTAATCTTATAGTAATAATAAAATCGTGCATCAAAATTATAACGAACTTCATCGATATCTTTAATTTGCTTTGCATATAAGCCGTTTAGAATATCTTGGTCTGGGAGAATTAATTTTTTTTTGTTTACTTCTACAAATTCATAAATAGCTTGTTCAGAAATATGCTTTCGCTGTTCTGTTAAGTTAAGTAGTAACACGCCAGAGTTATAGTAAGCTTCTACATCATATGGTCGTAACCTAAGTTTATTAATATTTGTAATGGGGGTGCGATCGTGATATGCAGCAGCGTACAAATAATTGGCCATGTCCATCTGATACAGATCATGTATGGAATTAATAATTAAAATATCTGGATCGAGATAAAGCACTCTATCCAGTGAATTAGGTAAAAATTTGTACGCCAATAAACGATAATACATTTCTTTTGAAAAATGTTTAATGACAGGAGCGTCAGCAAAATGATGGTTTTCTAAGGTAATAACCTGTAGTTCATGCCCGCGTCTTTCTATATAATCATTTAATCTGCGCGTTTCGTCATCTGTTAAAGAAGAATGCATGAGATAAATGCAAAAGAAATCCTCAGGATGATGTAAAAATAAGGAATGGAGCATTACTTTTACTGGGTGCATGTAATTGGCGTCAATGGTAACTAATATATTCATAAACATATCTCCCTTAAGCCTATCTTTCTCTGTTAAATATGTAATTTTAAAGTCTTCTTTCATTGTACTATAGGAAGGTATATAGTTCTCCTATGTGAATTCGTAATTATAGGATCTAGAATTGCAGCTAATCGTATATGTAAAAAGAAAATGGCAGGGGCTAACCTTTTCATCTTGTAGCTTGGTTCTAATTGTCGTCTGCGCAAAAATGTGAAAGGCTTCTACCGTTTATTGCCCATTAATTTTAATACGACGTTTTTTGCTTTCTTTCGTTTTTGGAATGTGAAGGTATAGCATGCCATTTTTATGATCGGCGCTGACTTTATCCGTATTCACATTATCTGGTAGTGTGAAAGAGCGTTGAAATGATCCATAACTATGCTCCACAACTCGCATTTCTGTATCATTGTCTTCTGTTTCTATTTGTTGCCTTTTCTCCCCTTTAATCGTAACCATGTTGTCTTCAATCTCAACCTCTATATCGGATGGATCTATACCAGGGATTTCAGCTTCTACAATATATTTATCTTTCTTTTCACGAATATTGCAAGCGAATGATCCACCTTGTTGTCTATTCCATAAACTGTTGTTGGAGAAAAATGGATCATCAAAAAAGCGTTCAAACATTCCATCAAGTTCACTTTTGAATTTGCGTAATGGTTGGTCATCTCTGTTCCATCGTTTTATTGGTTTCATTTCAATTCCTCCCTTTACTATTTTATAAAATATTGTTTTTTTAGAAAGGAAATAAATAATGTTTCCAAAGAAAACGAGTTAAAGTTATAAAATAACGCAGACATGAGTCGTAAAGGTTAGCCCTATAACTCCCCTCCACTACTTATATAACCGTTCATTTAAAAATAAAACCTGTTCTTATATATTCGGAAAATTTTAATATCTAATTCTTGTTATTGGAAATTGTCCTCTGGTTCTTCTGCTATTAAATTTTCTAAAAGGTTAATGACAAGTAACCGTTTATTTACTCCTAATTTTTTATAAATGATGCTGACGTAATCGCGAACTGTTTTCTCTTTCAAATGTAGTGATTGGGCAATTTCTTTATTTTTTTTACGTTGATAGATGAGGAAGGCGATGTCGAGTTCCCTCCATGTTAAATCAATTTCTTTTTCTAAAAGCTTGGCGTGTAGACGTTGTTTTTCATCTCCTTTTTGAAATTGTTGTAAAATGGTTACTGCAATGTCTTCCGTAATAACGTAATGATTATGGTAAATATTTTTTATCATAGATACGAAGTTGGTATGATCAGAGTGGCTTAAGAAATAGCCTTCTACCCCGGCTTTTATACTGTTTGTAATAAAGGTGGGCTCAATAAATGACAAAATGTAAATAATTTTAATTTGCTTCGATATACTTTTTATCTCTTTCGTTAATTCTATCACTGTATGATGCGATTGATTGATATGAAAGACAACAATGTCTGGTTGTTTTTCTTGGACAGCATGAATAACTTCTTCTTTTTGAAAATATGTTCCTACCCACTTCATCTCCCTTTCTCTTTCAATAATTAAACGTAATCCTTCACTAGATATCCCTTCACGATCTACGAGTAATACTTTTATCATCGCTCATCTCTCCGTTTTTTATTACCTTTTCCTTATTTGCGCAAGCTATTCTATCGTGCTGTATGAAATTGTTATATGTTCCCCTAGTCATTTTTACATTGGAGTGGGGAATCTGAATACAATGTATATGTCAACATAAAGTCTAAGCTTTACGTTTTTAAGCTATGAGCACTTTAAGTGCTTAATTAATTGTAATTTCCTATATAGATATAAGTAGCTATTGTTATAAGGATGCAGATAGGTTTTTATGTTTTAAGATAAAGGAAGGATCTAGACAATTTCTAAACAAATGAAAATAAAGGAAGGACTTCTAGATTACACAGTGATGAAAATAGGGGATTAGATGGTTGATTTGGTGAGAAAAAACTATTTGCAAGCAAACATGGAAGTGATTTTTACTTAGAAAATGAGAAACAGCAAAAAACCCCTTTGCATTATGCAAAGGGGTTAATGAAAAATATTTACAGTGTTTTTGCTACTAAATCGAAGCAACGTTTATAAATCCATTGGTAGTCTTTTTCTGTTAGGTCACGTGGGTTACCTATCGTTTGTGGATCTTTTATCGCTTCTTTTGATAATCGCTCTATCATATTTGGAGAAACACCCTGTTCTTCCAATGTCGGGATATCTAAGTCTTTTACAAGCTGATAAATTTCGTTTACAGCTGCTTTGGCAGCCTCTTCTGTCGTCATATGAAATGTGTCAATACCTAATGCTTGGGCTATTCTTGCAAATTTATGAGGATGACCTTTCCAATTGTATTCCATTACTGGACCGAGCATAGCGGCAACACATTGACCATGGGCAACTGGAAGAATACCACCTAATGTCTGGGACATGGCATGAGCGGCTCCAGCTGATTCACTACCGTAAGATAAACCAGCAAGCATAGCAGCTTGAGCCATACCATAGCGTGCTTCAAGATCACCTCCGTCAGCATAAGCGCGACGTATGTATTTTCCAACGTATTCCATTGCCAATAATGCAACCGCATCTGTAATAGGCTGGGCAAAATGCATGGTAAAACATTCTATCGCATGGGCTAAAGCATCAATACCAGTCATTGCCGTAACGTGTGAAGGCATGGATACATGCAGTTTAGGGTCAATTATTGTTAAGTGAGCAGCAATTAATGGGCCACCCGTATTAAATTTAAATGCACGTTTTTCATCTGTAATAACTGCCCATTGTGTTACTTCAGAACCAGTCCCCGCTGTAGTTGGAATGGTTGTTAAAGGTGGAATGCGATTTTCTAAGGGCTTTTTTCCTTCCGCAGCTTCATATTCTAAGACACTGCCTTGATGTGTAGCTTCCACACCAATGCCTTTTGCCGTGTCCATAGAACTTCCGCCACCAACAGCAACAAGTCCATTACAGCCTTTTTCTCTATATAACTTAGAGCCTTCTGCAATCAAACGAACGGGTGGGTTTGGCTCAACTTTATTAAAGATAACAACTTCTATCCCCGCTTTTTTTAAGTGCTTTTCCACAGGCTGTGTTACACCAGCTTCATAGATACCTGGGTCAGTTACTAAAAGGGCTTTTGATACACCGAGCTGTTTTACTTCATTTCCAATTGATTGAATGGAATCAATGCCATGCTTTATCGTAGTTGGTATTTCAAATGTATGTAATTTATACATATGCTCTAATTTCATATTTAAGCTCATAGATAGCTCCTCCTATTATCTTTCTTTGTATTTTTGATTGATTTAACTTGATAAAAGCTTGGGAGACAATATGATTGCGATATTATTCTAAAACCAGTTCAACGCATCAGGCTGTAAATTATGATAGACATGCTTCACTTCTTGATACTCTTCTAGTCCTGCTTTGCCAAGTTCTCTGCCAATTCCAGATTGTTTAAAACCACCCCACGGGGCATGTGGAAAATAAACATTGTAGTCATTGATCCAAACTGTACCCATTCGCATTTTAGAAACACAGCGTTCTGCTTTGGCTATATCTTTTGTCCACACACCGCCAGATAGCCCATAAATAGAATCATTTGCTAATTGAATGGCTTCTTGTTCTGTGGTAAATGTTTCTACTGTAATGACAGGACCGAAACCTTCATCTTGAACAACACGCATATTTGATGTGCAATTGGTAAGTACAGTAGGTAAGTAAAAGAATCCATGTTGTAAATTTGGATTGTCAGGTTGTTGTCCTCCTACTGCTACGGTAGCTCCTTCTTTTTTTCCGTCTTCAACGTATTGAATGACTTTATTTAAATGCGTTTTAGAAATAAGCGGTCCCATTTGCGTAGAGGCGTCAAATCCATTCCCCAACGTAATGTTTTTCACTCGTTCAACTAAAGCTTGAACAAATGCATCATGTATCTTTTCTTCAATAATCAGTCGTGTACCAGCTGAACAAATTTGCCCAGCATGAAAGAAGACGGCATGTAGAGCTTGGTCAACCGCTATATCGAAATCAGCATCGGCAAAAATAATATTCGGGTTTTTTCCGCCTAGTTCAAGCGCTAGTTTTTTTACGTTGGAACTGGCTGATTGCATGATTTTTTTCCCGGTGTTCATACCTCCTGTAAATGATATCAAGTCAATATCGTGATTAGCAGAAAGTTCTGCCCCAACCGTATCTCCTTTTCCTAATACGAGGTTGACCACACCTTTTGGTAGCTTAGCTTCTTCCATTAATTCAAAAAGTTTTACAGTTGTTAATGGTGTAATTTCGCTTGGTTTCATGATTAATGTATTTCCAGCAGCTAATGCTGGTGCTAACTTCCAAGATGCTTGTAATAATGGATAATTCCATGGAGTGATTTGGCCACATACACCTACAGGTTCATAGACTACTTTGCTAATGGTGTTTGGGACGGGGGAGTTGATCAATTCGCCACCATGTTTATCAGTTAATTCTGCATAAAAACGGAATACTCCCGCAATATCTTCCATATCGCTACGGCTTTCTTCGATGGTCTTACCTGTATCAAGCGTTTCCAGTTTAGCTAGCTCTTCTTTATCCTGTTCGATGAGCGCTGTAATGGTATGTAATTTTTTAGCGCGTTCTGTGGCAGATGTTCTGCACCATTCACCTTCATCAAATGCTTCTCTTGCAGCAGCAATCGCAGATATTGTATCTGTTTCATCACTTTCTGTCGCTTGAGCAACGACCTCTTGGTTAAATGGGTTTATAATATCTCGTGTGTTACCTGTATGAGAAGGTAACCATTCACCGTTAATAAAGTTTTGCTTAAAATTCAACATACTCCCTCCTACATGTTTAATTTTGTTAAATATTTATTTAACGTTTTTAACAATTTAAACTTAACATGATACAATTAAAGTTGTCAAAATAAATTACGGAACCATTATTGGCATTTGACATATTTGATTATTTCGTTAACATTAAGTTTGTAAAATATATTTTAAACATACTTAATATGTTACGGATAAAGGAGGGGAGACTTGATGGCGAATTCACATGATGAAATGGCGAAAGAAAAGCTTGAAGAAGCAAAAGGCTACGTTATTGAAACCATCGCAGAAACAATGGACGTATACGGTGTAACTCCGGCTGCGGGTAAGCTTTATGCAACGATGTATTTTAAAGAGCAAATGAATCTTGATGAAATGCGAGAAGAATTGGGAATGAGTAAACCCAGTATGAGTACGAGTGTTAGGAAACTACAAGAAAACGAGATGGTAAAGAAAAAGTTTCAAAAAGGCTCACGTAAACATACGTATGCAGCAGAAAAAGATTTTTTCCATTCTTTTATGTCCTATTATTGTCAACTATGGGATCGTGAAGCAAAGATGAATATGGAAGCGATTAAGCAGGCCGAATTTACTTTAGATCAAATTTTTGAAGATGAGAATGTGTCGAGGGAATTGATGGAGGAAGCACGAGAAATCTATGATCAGCTTGAGCAATCTAAAATATATTATCGTTGGCTTGAGCGTTTAGTTGCTAGTATACGATCAGAAGAGATCTACGAGTTCTTGCCAAAAAAGCCATAATTACCGAAGTTGGCAGATTGGTGGGTGGTAGTTTCGTGAGTTTGTCTCACCTGTTGTTTTTTTCGCAATAAGGAAAGTATACAAGTTTTAGGCTTTATCGTATAAGGTTGATAGCCGAGTTTTTTCTAATGATAAATTAATTGTAGCAAGCATTTAAATAGATGGGAGAGAGAAATTCATTTTATGAGCTTTATGAAGAGCAAATTAGTCATTTTGGGTTTCATTATGGTGTGCATTGTTTTATTGGCAGCATGTGGGGAAGAATCCAACTCGAAAAGTGAAGCGGGGCAGGCTACAGGAGAAAAGGGTACGATTGAAATGGCACAGATTAGTTGGGCAGAAAATATTGCTGTTTCAAATATGTGGAAAGTTATTTTAGAAGAACAAGGCTATAAAGTAAATTTAAATTTACTAGACATGGGAACGATTATGAAGGCACTTGCTGAAAACGAATTGGATGTTAACTTAGAAGTATGGCTCCCGGTGCAAGATCAAGCATATTTACAAGAATATAAAGATGATGTTTTCTTTTCTGAAGAGCCGTGGTATGATAACGCGAAAGTCGGACTGGTTGTGCCTAAATACTTAGAAGAAATTAATAGTGTGGAAGATTTACATGCGCATAAAGAGATGTTCGAGGGGGAAATAACTGGTTTTGATGCTGGCGCAGGAACAATGGAAGTGACGGAAAAACTAATAAAAGAATATGATTTGGATTATGAATTAATTCCTAGCTCAGAACCAGCTATGATTACCGAGATCGCACAAGCTATAAAAAATGAGGAGCCAATCGTTGCTCCACTTTGGAATCCACATCGCGTATTCTCCCAATATGATTTGAAGTATCTTAAAGATCCGAAAGAGGTATATGGGGAAGTAGAAAAAATATATCATGCAACAAGGAAAGACTTTAAAGAAGATTTTCCTAGTGTAGATGAATGGTTCAAAAATTGGAAAATGGACGATGCATCCATTGGAGAACTAATGACGTATGTGAATGAAGCGGAAGAGCCGATTGATGGAGCGAAAAAATGGGTTGCAGATAACCAGGAATTAGTTAATAAGTGGGTGGAATGGGAGTAAAGCTATTTCGAATATAAAGTTTGGAATTCCGCTACTTCAAGAAAATTGGAAGAGGAAAGTTTAGACCATCTTAAATACGTGCTATTAGCATCGTCGTTGTTTCTAAAGCTATAAAACAATGAAGTAGAAAATGAGAAAACACCTTACTAATTGAAGGTTAACTTTACCTTTGATCCAGTAGAAGTAAAAAAACTTCTACTGAATCAAAGGACATTTTATAAACTATCCAAGAATATGCTCCATTTCAGTTCTGTAGTTGGAACAACGGAGAATGGCATGATAAATAAGAGATACTGCTAATTTGGTTTATAGGAGACCTTCCTGTTCAAAGAGAAAATCATAAGGGATGTCAATGAAAATAAAACGGTCTGAAGTAATAGGGTAAGAGTATGTCCGAATACGTTCATCGCGTTCAATATCTGTATATAAATCAGATAATATCCCTTTCTTTTCCATACTCATGCGGGCAATATTTTCAAAGAAATAAGGTCGCCAACTCCAATTTTTTTGCCTTCCTTCTGGTTGTAGACACCATATACCATCTGCGCCTTTTTCCGCATTTGCAGATAGCTGAAATCCAGCCTCATTACAAATATAAACTCGGAAACTGTAATCATTACAATCGCTCGCAACAGCAAGAATCGTTTCATCATAAGGGGCATGAGGATCAATTGTCTTTAATGTTTTAGCTATTTGCGTATTTATTTTTTCCGTTAATTCTAGTTGTGCTTTCATTTTTTTTCGTTCGTAATTGATGAAATGAAGAAAGTCTTTTTTGACCTTTTCTTTGCAACTGTCAATTGGAATAAAGCTTGGCTGTGTTTTTTCTAAATACTCTCCTTGATAATAGCGACTACCGTTTCTCCACGCGTAGTTTAGCTGGTGAAAAGAAGTAATACCTTTAAATAATAGCGCAGCACCAATTTTGCGCGAAAGCATAGAAAGTAAGTGATGAACATCCTGATACAATTGAGGCAGATCGTCTTCTCGTAAAAATGAAACATCGACTTTGACAATGTTAGGCTTAATTAAAGCTAACTTATCTAAGTTTCCGTTTTTTTCTCCTACATCATCAATAGCGATTTGAATGCCGAATGTTTGAATGTATGCAAATAAATGCTTAAGGGAAGCAATATGTTCACTAACAAAGGCTTCCGTAAATTGTAGCACAAGTTTATTTAAAGCTAATCCTTGTTCTTCATAGGTTTGTAAAATAGATAGCATACTGTCCCCGTTATCTTTCAGTAACAGTTTTGCATCGTAATGAATAAATAGCAGTTGTGTCTTATCTGTCGCCATATATTTATCTAACACTTTTTGTAATACTGTATGCGTAAGCTCTAGCCTAAAGTCACTCGGAATGCTTTTGTCTTTGAAAAACCAAAGGAGATTATGTAATTCCTTTTCCTCGTCTTGAAAATAGGGAATCGTTTCATACCCAATAATGAATTGATTCTCTGCACTTATAATCGGATCGAAGTATGGAACGATCTGATCAAGCTTCATCATGATATCTAGTGGGTCCATACTAACCAACTCCATTTTTTACTTTAGTACAGTATAGCATGGTAGTGCATCATTTTCCCTTCAAAAAACCAATTAGAAATATTCTTAATCTTAAAAGAAAAAGATACTTGGAAGAAATGATAACCTATTTTTCTATGTATGAGATAAGTAGAAGATTAGAAAATGATGAGAAAAACGAAAGCATAGCGCCAATTTTCTATGGCGACAAGCCAAGTTTTTCTAAAAGGATAAGAAAGTATAAAAATTTGTTACTTTGGGATACCGTTTTAACGGAATAGCCACGTCCGACTTCACTTCATTGCCCTAAGCTAAGTCACCATCGGTTTGTGATAAATAGGAAGGCCGACTAAAAACGGGCTTGCCTTAGGGTGTCGGCATACCTCTGTTTTAGTGGCAGGCTTCCTAAAACTTTCGTTGATTCGTTCCACTAGCTATGTTGCTAAACGGGTGCTTGCCTCTTTGTTCATAAGATATATTTCTACTGATTGAGGGTTCCCTTTACTTTTTTCGTCTTTTTGTTCGGTTAAAAAATCTATAAATTTTTTAACTTGGCTAGAAGCAATGCAAATAGGTTATGTTTGATGTGCTCTTAAAAACGATTTAATAGCTGGTGGCTCGTAATGACGAAACTTTTCAATTAACTCTTTTGCATTCGTATCAGACAATACAACATCGAGGTGCTTTTGCTCCATAAATTGTTGTTCCTGCATATGCTGGAAAAAATGAAGTAGTTGGTTGTAATAGCTGTTTACATTTAAAAGTCCACATGGTTTTTGATGCAAACCTAATTGTGCCCACGTAAATACTTCGAAATATTCCTCGAGGGTGCCAGGGCCTCCTGGTAAAGCAATAAAACCATCCGCTAAATTTGCCATTGTCATTTTTCTTTCGTGCATCGAGTCGACGATGATTAGTTCCGTCAGATTTTTATGATAGACTTCCTTGTTTTTAAGAAATTCTGGTATAACCCCAATTGCTTTGCCTCCTTCATTTAGCACGGCATCAGCGACAGCCCCCATGAGACCAACACTTGCACCACCGTAGATGAGCGTAATATGTTGATTAGCTAGTTCTTTCCCGAGCTTTGTAGCTGCTTCTAAGTATGTCGGTGAGATGCCTGGTCTGGAACCACAAAACACAGCGAGTTTATCCATTTTCTTATCCCTCCTTAATAGTATAAGTATATAGAAACCTGAGCGCTTTGTTAACCGCTTTTTCAGTATGTAAATAAAAATTAAAATCGTTGGTTGCCTGTTGTGCGTGCATAATATGGATAACTTCTAGGAAAACGCATAAGAATAAAATGTCTGAATTTTAAGATATATAAGGAAAATGTCCATTTACACAAATAGTAGCCGATATAAATAAAGAAAAGAATATTTTAGTGGAAAGGGATGACCAAATGAAAAGATTCCTACGCTTTAACAATGTTAAAAATAAATTAATTATTGGTTACGTTGCTATTATAGTTGCACTTATAATAACAGCTGTTTATCATTTTTATACAGCGAAGCAAGTTAATGAGGAAGTAAAATCAGTTATAAGTACGGAAGTAGCGGCTGTTCAAAAAGTTGAACGTCTTCATGCAAATCTATTAGAGCAACAGGCATTAGCTATGGCGTTTCTATTAAATAAAGAAGATCCGCTCCGTAAAGACTATGAACAAATGCAAACGGAAGGAAAGAATTTAATAGAAGAAGTACAGACGATAGCATCAGCTAAACAATGGCACGAACTAAGCAATAAACAAAAAGAATGGCAGCAAGAAGTCAAAAAGCGATTTAATAAAATAGGTGATGGAGAACCGACAAGTAACTTAGCAAACGTTCAAACTTTAGGTTCTGAAGTTAGTTCCATCATAAAAGAAATGGTAGATAACCAAACGAAAAAGCTGGAAAATAAAAAAGCGCAAGCTGTTTCTAATGCAAAAGATTCACAAACTTGGTTTATCATACTTACTGCTAGTTTCATTTTATTCGTAGTTGCTATTAGCGTACTAACTGTCCGATCCATTACAATACCGATCAATCAATTGTGGGCGAGAATAAAAGGTATTGCGGAGGGGAAGGTGCAACCAGAGCCACTGCCTATAAATGCAGGCGGTGAGTTTGGGCAAATGATGGAAGCGACTCATACAATAAGTGAAAACATTAACAATTTTTTGGGAAAAGTTAATCATGTATCAAATACCGTAAGTAATTATGGACAATCTTTTACTCGCTCGGCTCAAGAAGTGATGGAGGGAGCAGAACAGATAGCTACAACCATGCAAGAATTAGCCGTTGGTTCAGAGACACAAGCAAATCGAGCAAGTGATTTAGCGATGAATATGGAAACATTTAGTACGAAAGTGAGTGATACAAACGACCAAGGAAAGTTAATCGATCAAGCTTCTCAAGAAATTTTGACGATGACCGAGGAAGGAGAGCAGATGATGAAATCTTCCTCAGAGCAAATGGAACAAATTGATAAAATAGTGAAAGAAGCAGTAGATAAAGTGAGGCAATTAGATGAACAATCGCAAGAAATTAACCATTTAGTCCAAACCATTCAAGATATTGCTGAACAAACGAATTTACTTGCATTAAATGCTGCGATTGAAGCTGCTAGAGCAGGAGAGCATGGAAAAGGCTTTGCGGTTGTAGCAGATGAGGTAAGAAAACTCGCTGAACAAGTAAGCGATTCTGTAACAAATATAACTGGAATTGTTACCCATATTAAGCATAACTCCAATTTAGTTACGAATACGCTAGAAAATAGTTATGAGGAAGTGGAAACGGGTACCAAACAAATTCACGCAACACAACAAACATTTGATGGCATAACCATGTTTGTCAATGAAATGGTTCAAATTATAAAAACAATATCTTCGCATTTAGAGGAAATGAAAGATAATAGCAGTAAAATGAATGCAGCTATTCATGAGATAGCTTCTGTTACAGAGGAGTCATCAGCTGGAATTGAACAAACTGCAGCTTCGGCCCAACAGTCAAGTGCAGCAATGGGAGAAGTTGTTGATCAGTCCAAAGATTTGGACAATCTCCGGCATGAATTACATGAAATGGTTCACATTTTCAATAAAGGTAAAATGCTTCAAGAATAGTGGTTTATTTGAATAGGAAAAGGACGCATTTTATGTACTTTCTATCTTGTACTATAGGAAAGCATAAAGTTTAAAAGGTTAATAGTATAAGAAAACAAAGGCTTTCGCCAAAGACTTGGCGACAAGCCAAGTATAATCATTTTACTGAGAAAAAGTGAAGCGTTCTTAGAGATCCGCGTGCTTTATTCATACCTTTTATTCTCATTCGACAATTAGCAAAGATAATGACCATGCATTGACTAATTGTTTGCTTCTTTTAGAGAGGACATTTCAAAAAAACTTACTGCTCATTGTTAGCAGTAAGTTTTTTGCATGGTTTATAGATAAGATAAGTTCTTCGAATATATCGTTATCGTTGCTTACTTTTCGGATCAAAGGCATCTCGCAATCCGTCACCGATAAAATTAATTGCTAGAACGGTTACTAAAATAGCTAATCCTGGAGGTATCCATGCTTCTGGGTTATTTCGCAATATGCGAATGTTTTGTGCTTCAGAAATCATATTCCCCCAAGTTGGTGTTGGCTGAGGGATGCCAAAACCGATAAAGCTAAGCCCTGATTCTACAATAATGTATGTTGCCATCATGAGCGTAGCATTTACAATAATCGGACCAATCGCATTGGGAATAAAATGTTTACGGATAATTCGCATATCACTTGCACCGATGGCTTTGGCGCCTAGTACAAACTCCTGCTCTCGGAGTGATAAATATGTAGCTCGGATAATACGAGTTAAATTAGGCCATGATGTTAAAGCGATAATGGTAACAAATATTCCGATTGTTATCTTATCAATAACTGCGATAATCGTTAGCACAAGTACAAGAAATGGTAGCATAAGCATAATATCTGCTCCACGCATAATGATACTATCTACCTTGCCGCCATAGTAACCAGCGACGGATCCAAGCACAACGCCAATGACTAACGTAAAAAACATGGCACTAAAACCGACAATTAAAGAGATTCTTCCGCCGTATAATAAGCGGGCGAAATTGTCTTGCCCTTGCCCGTTCGTTCCTAAAATATGTTCATCGGTAGGTCTTTTTTCAATATTTGTTACGTCTGTTTTAATTGGGTCTTGACTCGTAAGTAATGGGGCAGCAATACAGATAATAACAATAGCTAAAAGTACAAAAATGCTAATAACAGCTAACTTATTCTTTTTAAAACGGTTAAATGCTAACTGAAATGGTGTCTTATGTTGATGTTGTTGATCAATAGGCTCATTTTCCGGTCCTGTTGGTAATGTGCTTTCCGTATTTGTTTGCATTATTATTCACCTCAATCGTAACGTATTCTTGGATCAATAATGCTGTAAAGAATATCAGCTATTAAATTACCAATTAAAATGAGAATACCTAGTATGAGAGCAATCGCCATTACAACTGGAAAATCGCGGTTCATAACAGAGCTTAAAAATAAAGTGCCTAATCCAGGGTATTGAAAAACTTGTTCCGTGATTACAGCACCACTTAATAACACGCCAATTTCAAATCCCATTAAGGTGATAATAGGAATTAGTGCGTTTCGTAGCGTATGTTTATAGAGGACATTACTTTCCGACATACCTTTTGCCTTTGCTGTACGTATATAATCGCTTCCTAATACGTCTAGCACTTCGGAACGCATATATCGCATATAAGTTGCAGTGCCTGCTAATCCAAGTGTAATACCAGGGAGAACCATGTGATGAATACGATTCATAAATGCTTCAAATCCAGTAAGTCCAGGAGTGGATAATGTCCCTTGCGAAGGGAACCAACCTAAGTTAATCGATAGGACGTAAATTGCTATTAATCCAAAAAAGAAATTAGGAATAGCTAATCCTAAAAAACCAAAACCAGTAGCCCCATAGTCCAGTAATGAGTATGGCTTTCTTGCAGAATAAATGCCAATAGGAATAGCAACAATTACCGTAATAGCTAAAGAGAAAAGACCTAAATACAATGTGTTAGCAAATCGAGCTTCAATTAATTCAGCAACAGAACGACCATTAAAGAAGAGGGAATTTCCAAAGTCGCCTTGTGCTGCATCACTTATCCAGTTCCAGTACTGTACATAAATAGGATCATTTAAACCTAATGCTTGACGGCGTTCTTCAAAAACTTCAGGGTCTACATTTGGATCATTAAGCATTTTCCCTGACAAAGCATCTCCAGGAGCTAACTGTGAAATACCAAATACAATCACTGTAAGGGCAAACAGCATTGGGATGAATATTAATATTCTACGGATAATATATTTGTACATGGTGCTCACCTCTTTACATGTTAATAAAATGAAATTGTTATTTCATTATAGAAAAGTACAGAAGAAAAACGATAGCTTTTGCATATAGAAAGGTATTAAGCTACGTTTTCTGAAGTAGTAGTTTGTGCTTTATCTCTTCTAAAAGTCAAGTAAATATAAATGTTTTTTTGCATTGGGCATTTAAATTACGCAAATTTAATTTGTCAGTTATTTTTCATCGTCATCATTTATGATAAAGCACGGCTTGTTTTAAAAAAAGAGGCTGGAACAAACCTTAAACCTTGTACAGTAATGAAAGAGACGATCATTTATGTTACGGAAAAGTACACTGTTTTTTGTGGGCGTCAATGAGCCTCCGAAGTGACGCATTTCGAGGGCTCATCTACGCCTTACATCTTTTGTTACATATCGGAAAGTAGACAGTTTTAAGGTTTGTAATATAAGAAAACCGACAGCTTTCGTCATAAAGATTCGACGGTAAGCCAAGTATTTGTCTAACCTCTTTATGTTTTCTTAGGTAGTTACTAATTACTCGGCTAACCACCAGTTTTCTGGTTCATTATTAAAGGAATATGGCATTGGATCTACACCATTTAACCGTTCGTTAAAGGCATAAATTTTATTTTGTGCATAGAGTAAGATAGCTGGTAAGTCTTCCGAGAAGGCTGCTTGCCATTCACTATATTTTTTAGCACGGTAATCTTGTTCAAATGCTTCAGGAGCTTGCATAGCTTCTTCCAATAATGTTTCTGACTGTTCATTGTTCCAACGCTGATAATTATAAGCAGCGTCTGCTCCCCATAGCCCTGAAGGATCTGGATCAGCACTTCCTAAACTCCAACCTAGAAGGAAAAGATCCCAATCAGAATTATCATTGGTTAGTTCTTCTACATAAGCGGTCATTTCTTTTGGCTGACGTAGGTCGATGTTTATTCCTACATCTTCTAAGAACTGTTCAATAATTGGTGCAGAGTCTTCACGTAGCTTATTTCCAGTTGGATAGTTTAAGTTGACCACCCATTCTTCTCCATCTGGTGTTTCTCTGAAGCCGTCATCATTTGTATCCTCATAGCCAGCTTCATCTAATAGTGATTTTGCTTTTTCTGGATCAAATTCAAATTTTGTTGTTGCTTCTTCATCGTAAGCCCAAAATTGTTGTGCTATTGGAGCATTAATTACGGAACCATGGCCATACAGTAAGTTATCAACAAGCGCCTTGCGGTCAATAGCATGTGCCATTGCTTGGCGAACCTTTAGTTCACCCATATCTTCATTTGGTACCCAGTTGTCCGGCTCAATAGCACCGGCTTCTACATCGGCATCTGTACGGTGATTAACTTTAAAGCCCATTAATTGATACCCGAAGTCAGGTTGTTCAATAATTTCTATATGTTCTAGTGCGTCAACTGTTTCGAAGTCAGGTGCTGGTACGCCATTAGGGTCAGCAATAAAGTCAATTTCTTCACTTTCTAGCAGACCCAACATGACAGACTGGTCAACCACACGCCACACAATTTGGTCTAAATATGGCTCGGATTTCCAGTAATCTGCGTTCTTTTCTAGCACGTATTGCTCACGCTCTAGCATTTCTGTAAATTTAAATGGTCCAGTACCGATTACCTCGCCAGCGTTTAAAGTTGCAGCGTGTTCAGGTATTTCAGCTATTGGGACATCTGCAAAAATATGCTCAGGAATAATGGAAAAAGAGACGTCTTTTAAAATCGTTACATTAGGCTCTGCGAATTTAAAAGTTACGGTGTAATCATCTTCAGCTACTACCCCTTCAAACTCATCCGTTTCTTCATTGTTGAACGCTTCATATCCAAGTAATCTTACAACGTATTCTGTACGAATCCCACCAGCTTCTACATAGCCAGGACTAGCTATTGCTTTGTACGTAAAAACGACATCATCCGCAGTGAATTCTTCGCCATCATGCCATTTTACGCCTTCCTCTAGTTGTAAAGTGATTTCTGTTTGGTCTTCATTAATTTCCCACTCTTTAGCTAATTCGGCTTCAAATTCTAATTCTTTTGTTTGCCCGACTAACGATTCGTGTGTAAAGTCAAGAATATTTGCCTCATAGGCTTCCTCGTAAAAGATTGGATTAAAGACTCCTGCTGGAGCTGTATCCATTGCCCCAGTCAAGGTGCCGCCTTTTTGAGGCTCGCCACTTGCTTCATCATCTTCTTTTGCTTGGCTTTCATTTCCTTCCTCTTCGGAGGTGTCATCACCATTACAAGCTACTAATACAAAACTAAAGAATAACATAAGTACGAAAAGTAACATCCATTTTTTGTTAAACACGCTTCAATTCCCCCTTATTATTTGAACAGATTTACACGCATTTTTTACTTTTTTTGCACTACAGGAAGATAAGAAAAACTCCAACTTTTTCCATAAAGATGTGACGATAAGCCATGATTTTCTTTTTCTGTGATGTTATCACCCCCTTCAAGGTTTGTTTAGAAGCGGAATAAAGGACGGATTATTCCGAAAAATAAAAATGTATGTAACATTTTATTTTAGAGTGAGAGATAGCGAGTAGTTGTACCATAAGAATGTGTTCTTCATTTTTGAAAAGTCTGCGTGTTTTTATCTCTGTTGCCAATGCCTTTTTATTCATTGATAACTTTACAGTTACAAGTATAAAACATCTCCTTGGCTTAGGAATTCAGTTTTCATGATTGATGATGTGCCAACGAGCCTCTCTTTATTCGTACAAATGGCATGCAACAAAATGCCCCTTCTCCATCTCGCTTAATGCTGGTATTTCGCTTATGCAACGGTCGTGTGCCATAGGGCAGCGTGTACGGAAAACACAACCAGATGGTGGATTCGCTGGACTTGGTAAATCACCACTAAGTTTAATTTTCTCTCTCTTTTCTCTTACATTTGTCGATGGCACAGATGATAGTAAAGCTTTTGTATATGGGTGAAGTGGGTTTTGGTAGAGTTGTTCTTTCGGTGCAAGCTCTGCAATACGTCCTAAATACATGACAGCTACACGATCACTAATATGTTTAACAACGCTGAGGTCATGCGCTATAAATAAGTAGGTAAGATGATATTCTTCCTGTAAGTCCGCCATTAAATTTAGCACTTGAGCTTGAATGGAAACATCGAGTGCTGACACTGGTTCATCACAGATAATGAATTTTGGGTTAAGTGCAAGCGCCCGTGCAATGCTAATTCGTTGACGCTGTCCTCCAGAAAATTCATGCGGATATTTTGCACGATCATTCGCTCGTAGACCGACTTTCTCTAGCAATTCAACACTCATTTGCTTACGTTCTGATTTAGAAACGGAAGTTTGCACGAGTAAAGGCTCTTCAATTAGCTCTCCGACACTCATTTTAGAATTAAGTGAAGCAAATGGATCCTGAAAAACAATTTGCATATGTTTTCGATATGCACGTAATTTCCGATTGTTTAAATGGGAAATGTCTTTGCCCTCAAATATGACTTCACCTTCTGTAGGCTCTAAAAGACGAAGTAACACACGCCCAAGTGTTGATTTACCAGAACCAGATTCTCCAACAAGACCAAGTGTTTCTCCTTTTTTTATGGATAAAGAAACATCGTCTACAGCTTTTACATGACCAATTGTATGTTTGAAAATACCACCTTTGATGGGGAAGTATTTTTTTATATGACTTGCTTGCATAATGGTTTCATTATTTTGCTCTTGTTCAGATTTTTTGTTCTGCAGTTGTTTTTGCTCGATTGTCATGAGAATGGCCTCCTCCTAATTCATAAAGATAACAGCGTGCTTTATGTGTGGGTGCTATGGATAATAGTTCAGGATTTGATTCTCTGCATTGATCCATTACATGCGGACAGCGGTCGGCAAAACGACATCCTTTAGGAAATAGATAGGCTGGAGGGACAGAACCTTTGATGGCACCGAGCCGTTTTACTTCTTTTTCTAAACTTGGTAAACTTTCTAATAGCCCAATGGTATAAGGGTGTTTCGTTTCTTCAAAAATAGCTTCGACAGTTGTTTCCTCAACGATTTGGCCACCATACATTACTAGTACACGATCTGCGTATTCGGCTACTACGCCAAGGTCATGCGTGACTAAAAGGATGGACATATTTAAACGTTCTTTCATTTCCATGAGCAGATCTAAAATTTGCGCTTGAATGGTTACATCTAAGGCTGTAGAAGGTTCATCAGCTATGAGGAGCTTTGGATCACAAGATATGGCCATAGCGATCATTGCTCTTTGTCTCATTCCACCCGATAATTGATGTGGATACTCGTTCATAACTTCTTTTGCTCTTGGAAATCCAACTAGGTTCAGTAATTCAATAGCTCTTTCCCGTGCAGCATGCTTGGACAGGCTTTTATGTTTTCGAATCGTTTCAACAATTTGACTCCCAATGGTATAGACTGGATTTAGTGCTGTCATCGGTTCTTGGAAAATCATTGCAATATCATTGCCACGTATTTTAGTCATCTGTTTACTGGATTTTGTTAATAAATTATCTCCTTCAAGGAAAATTGTTCCATCTACAATTTTTCCAGGCTTATTAATCAATTGCATAATCGAGAGGGAAGTGATACTTTTTCCACTCCCTGATTCGCCAACAATTGCCAAGGTTTCACCTTGATTTATTGTGAAATCTACACCATCTACTGCGCGAGCCACAAAATTATTTTCTAAGTAAAAATACGTTTTTAAATTGCTTACTTCTAATAATGGATTTTCCGTCATTCGCTTCACCTCTATGTAAAATCAATCTGAACCAGTAACATCTTAATTTGATTATACACTGATTATTAGAAAATTTACAATACTATTTTAAAATTAATATTCTATATATGCGAAAAAATCAAAATTATTTCTTTTTAAGATTTCATATGCTGGCTAATAGTATAAAGTATCGTATAGTAGTAGTTTTAATATTTATTTTTTCAATTATATAAATTATTTAAAAAGTAGGTGTGTATCTTAGCATTTTTAAACCCTCATTTCTTCCTGAAAACTTGGTGACAAGCCAAGTTTTTCTAAAAAAATGAGGGTTCGTTATTTTTTAGTATAAACTTTAAGTAAAATCCATTGAATGAAAGCCCCTATACTAAGTCCGATAGGCAAGAATAGCATTGGTAGCCACATGGGGCCAATTAAATATCCAAACACATGAAGTTTGGATGAAAAAATTAGCCCAATCGTGACAAAGTATGCAGAAAAAACTAGTGGTAGGTAAGCAAAAGGTCTTTCCCCTCCGCCAGCATCTTTGTAGGCGTCCCAGATGGCAAAAAAGTATAAACATGGATAAAACATCAGCCATAAATAATTGGTCCCTTCGATAGCTTCTTCAATCTTAAATTGAAAACTATAAATAATGACTTTATTAAAATTTCCCATAACATTAATGATAAATTCTAAGCCAATTAGTAATAGCCCCTTTACATACTTTTGATTTAATAATTGGCCAAATCCCGGCAAGGCAATACTCCATAGTATAGCTGCTAGTTTTTTACTTTTTTTGCTTAGGTTTGTATCCATATAGACAACCTATTCCACTAAGTCATTTCGATTAGCGGCCATGGGAGGTTGTTCGAGCCATCCATGACGGATAAGGATCTTCATACCTTCGTTGGCGTACTTTCCTACTTCTGCCATTAAACGTGCATATTGCACACTTAAATCATGTCTGGGGCTTCTAGACATAGAGACGCTATATTGTCCAATACTGGAAGCGATGAGGTTCGCTACGAAGGTCACCATGAGTCGATCGGAAAACGGAGCAGTTGTAGAATCCGTTACCTCTGAAGTTCTTAAAAGTGCTCCATCGGATAAGAAATCTTCATGAAGAATAGATGTAAACACTTCTAAATGCTTACCGGATATATCTCTTCCTTTTTGGAAGAATTTCTTCACTTCATTGGATTGAGCTACTTGACTAAACCCTGTAATCATAGCATGGCCTAAAGCATTGCGTTTAGAGTGAAAGACTAAGTTAGTTACTTCTATACCTAATAAAGGTCTGCGTTCACCGAGCCACCCAGTCATGTAATTTTTATCTTCTACAAATGTGATGGTTTCTGAATGAGGTATTCTTGGAGAACGAATGTATATTGCTTTTTCTTTCTCTAGTTCTTTTGCTTGTTTATTTAAAGAAATAGCAGCTTTTAAATTTTTAGCGTAGTAATCGTTGACATCTTTATGATCTGCGACGGAAAGAGCTAAACTGTATGTGTCTAACATAAAAAATGTCATATTAAAAATATACTCTAAATAAAGGGTGTCCGAGAATAGACGAGGTGCATTTAAATTGATATCTTCGTCTGTAAATCCTTTAGGTATATGAAAATTTGCTTTTTTAAATAGCTCTTCCATATGATGAATATTTCTTTCAATTAACTGTAATGTTTCTTGTAATATGTTTTGAATATCAGGGTCCTCTACATGTTGAAGAAAATGTTTCATGCCGTATTTTATAATCGTATCACTTTCGTAAGTGTCCCATAACGTTGAAATATCTGAAGCTGTAAAATAGTTCGTGTATAAATTATTCAATAATATAACTCCCTTCCTGTTCGATTTGTACTATGTTGTATACCACGTGAAAAAATAATCTCTCATTTCATTCAATCAGCATAATCATAAAAAACCGTTATTGAATAGCTCACTTTATCTATGTGACGTTTAGTTTTGTCAGATCCTAGAATTTTATACGGATGAATAAAAGGAGGATGTGATGGGCATAAGAAAAAGGAAGTTCATAAAAGGGATGTGATGGCATGGGAAGACGAGTAATAAAAAGAAACAATCAAAACACGCAAACAGATGCTAATAATTTCAATACATATTTGACATCTTCTTTAAAGGAGAATCTCGACAGTATTCAGAAAATGCTTGGAAACCCTGTTGATTTAGTCGTAAGGAACTTCTATTTGGCAAAGCACGCCTGTGCGATTATCTATATTGATGGACTGAGTAATAAACAGCAAATTGAAGAAAATGTTCTAAGGGAATTGGAGAGATTGGAGCAAAGTAATCAAACAGAAGAATTAAATACATCGAATTTATTAGCTATTATTCATGAACAATTAATTAGTATTTCTGGCATAAAAAATGTAGATACCATGGATAAATTATCACTTGGATTATTGTCAGGAAGCTCTGTACTTTTGCTTGACGGCGTGGAGCGTGTTTTGTTATTAGAGACCAAAGAATGGGAAAGTCGTGCGATACAGGAACCTGTGTCAGAAGCACTTATTCGTGGTCCAAGAGAAGGGTTTGTAGAAAACTTAAACACCAATATGGTGTTAATCAGAAGACAAATACGTGACCCTAATCTACATTTCAAAGAATATGACATAGGAAGAAGGTCAAAGAAAAAGCTTGTATTAGCTTATATATCTGGGATTATTCACCCAGAGTTATTAAAGGAAGTTAAAAAAAGGTTATCCTCCATTGACACAGATGATGCGATGGAATCGGGATATATTGAGCAATGGATTGAAGATAGTTTCTTGTCTCCTTTTCCACAAATATTTAATAGTGAACGACCTGATAAAGCAGCTTCTGCCCTCACAAAAGGTAAATTTATTATCTTGCTTGATGGAACCCCTTTTGTACTCATCGCACCTACAGAAATAGGTGGAGCATTTAAATCACCAGAAGATTATTACGAGCGTTGGTTAATTAGTTCATTGATAAGAGTGTTACGTTATTTAGCAGCTTTTATAACCATGTTCCTACCGGCTTTGTATATTGCTTTAGTTTCCTATCACCAAGGGATGATTCCATCCCAGTTAGCTTTTTCGATTGCGGCAACAAGGCAAGGTGTGCCATTTCCTGCTTTTGTTGAAGCTGTATTAATGGGAATTACCATGGAACTGTTAAGAGAAGCCGGTGCGCGATTACCAAAAACAATTGGGCAAACCATTGGTATTGTTGGAGGATTGGTTATTGGAGAAGCAGCTGTTTCAGCAGGTATTGTAAGTCCAATTATGGTTATTGTAGTCGCTTTAACGGCAGTGGCATCATTTACAATCCCCATGTATAGTGTCGCTATTTCCTTTCGAATGGTTCGATTCGGATTTATGGTAGCAGCGGCTTTTTTAGGCTTGTATGGTGTTATTCTTGCGTATATTATGGTCAACATTCACATTGTCAATTTAAAGAGCTTTGGCGTTCCTTATTCCACTCCTTATGCGCCGACGTTTTTTAACGATTGGAAGGACTTGGTTTTACGTATGCCAGCACCAATGTTAGGAAAAAGGCCGGAGTATTTACAAACGAAAGATAAAATTTCTGCAAATAACACGGAGGGATAAAAGATGCGCCAGTTTGAATATGCAGATGAGAAAATCAGTGATAATGAATTAATGATTGCCATTCCATCCGTTACAATTGGCGTAGGCGTTCTCAGTTTACCAAGTTTAATCGCAGAGAACACAATAGGGTCTGACGGATGGATTCCGATTCTTGGGGCCGGGATTTTGTTTGTTGCCATAACTTGGTTAATTGTAAAAGTTGCTTCGATGTATCCGAACCAGCCTTTTATAAGTTTTGCGTCCCTTTTAGTATCAAAGCCAATAGCTACTATACTAACTATTTTACTTGCTTTGCAAGGCGTTTTTATTACAGGTTTTGTTTTACGGATTATTGCTGATATCGCTAAAGAATATTTGTTTGATCGTACACCGTTAGAAGTGATTTCTCTTAGCTTTCTTCTTGTAGTATGCTACGCGGTTTCTGGGTCAAGAGCAGGTTTGTTTCGATTAAATATGATGTTTTTTCCGATCATTATTTTCATCATTGTTTTTGTCGGTATATTTTCTACTAATTGGTATGATGCCACCAATTTTCTACCAGTATTCCAAACGGATATCCAAGGATACGCAGGTGCTATGAAGAATAGCATATTTTCCTTATCCGGATTATTTATTTTATTTTTTTACACGCCGCTAGTACGTAAACCAGATAAAGCACCTAAAAAGGTAGCTTATGGTATGACAATGGTTCCTATATTTTATATATTTATTTATTTTATGTGTATAGGTGTGTTCGGCTATGCCGGAACAGCCAATGTCAATTATCCAATTATTGAAATTGCGAAAGAAATTGAAATACCCGGAGGGTTCTTTGAGAGGTTCGATTCTATTTTCTTTGTGATTTGGATGATGGCTGTTTTTAATACGGTCACAATGGCTTTTGATTCATCTTTATATGCTTTGAAGTCTGTTTTTAATCTAAAGAAAATGCACTATATATTAGTTTTAACGCCGATGTTGTTTTTTGTGGCAATGACCCCTGAAGATGTGATGGATGTCCAAAAATTCGGTGATTTTGTAAATATATATGGGTTAGTAATTACTACACTAACAGCAGTCGTGTTGTTTATCATTGCATCTGTGAAAAAAAAGACCAGCTCCGAAGCTTCTAAAAGGAGGAACTCTAAATAATGAATTATTGGACAGAATATTTACCTGATTGGAGACAAATTTTCTATACAGGGATTGCGTTCATCATTCCGTTTTTGCTGTATAAAATAAATAAGAGATTACACCACTACGGTGATCCATCTTGGAAAAAAGATAGTGCAGATGAAACGCGGCTAGAAGAAGAGTAGCAATTTGGTAATAACTATTTATTAATGTTAGACTAATGGAAAATGGGTATTGAGGTGCAGTAGTGAAAACGAGCGAATTTAGAAACTATGATGCAGTGGATTTAGCTGATTTAGTAAAAAAAGGTGAGACGACTGAAGAAGAACTCTTGCAAGCTTCGTTAGAACAGCTTGCGCAAGTGAATCCAACTTTACATGCGGTTATTTCGGAACGTAAAGAAAAAGCGCTTCAAGAATGGAAAGATATTACGTATAATAGGCCGTTTCGTGGTGTGCCTGTTTTGCTAAAGAATACGGGACAACAATTAAAAGGGGAGCGGACGACTTCGGGTTCCAAGTTATTGAAACAGTATGCTCCCGTAGCAAAACAAGATTCTCATTTTGTGCGTGCTTTTCGTGATGCTGGTTTTCAATTTATTGGTCATACGAATACACCAGAGTTTGGCTTGAAAAATATTACGGAACCTGAAACAGATGGTCCAACTCGAAACCCTTGGAATGTGGCATATTCACCAGGCGGATCAAGTGGGGGTTCGGCAGCCGCGGTTGCAGCTGGCATTGTTCCGTTGGCAGGAGCTAGCGATGGCGGGGGGTCGATTCGCATACCTGCTTCTTTTACAGGGCTGTTCGGTTTAAAGCCGACGAGAGGGAGAACACCAGTAGGTCCGGGAGCAGGTCGCCAGTGGCATGGTGCTGCGATTGATTTTGTCTTATCAAGAAGTGTGCGAGATAGTGCGGCAATGCTGGATGTATTACAGACAAGTCAGCCTGAAGCTGCCTTTCAAGCACCGCTATATTTGGAAAGCTACTTGGAAACGATGAAGCAACCGCCAAAAGAAGAGCTTCGCATCGCTTATTCTGTTACATCGCCTGTCGGTACGCCTGTATCCAATGAAGCCAAAGAAGCGGTCATGAAAACTGTTCAATGGTTGGAGCGGCTAGGCTACCAAATCGAGGAAAATGACCCTCCTATTGATGGAAAGGAACTTATGCGAAACTATTATTTAATGAATAGTGGAGAAATCGCTACTGTCGGTATGCAGTTAGAGAAAATGATTGGAAGAAAGATTACTAGTGATGATGTGGAATTGGAAACATGGCTGTTGCATTGTGCTGGGCAGTCTGTATCAGCAGCTGCGTTTTCCTCCAGTATTGCTTCATGGGATGTGGCAGCAGCTGCAATGGCTGATTTTCATAAAAGCTATGATTTCTATATTACCCCTGCTACTGCTTTCACAGCACCTAAAGTCGGAGAATTATCGTGGGATAATATAGAGAAAAAACGGTGGATAACAAAAATGGAGAATGCCAAAGCAAATGAGAAACAAGAGATTATTTATGATATGTTTTTACCGAGTCTAACCTATACGCCATTTACTCAATTGGCTAATTTAACCGGACAGCCTGCTATGTCTCTACCACTTCATGTAACAAGTGAAAATATGCCTTTAGGCTTACAAGTTACGGCTAATAAGGGAGAAGAACATAGGTTATTACAATTAGCTTATCAATTGGAAGAAACTGACCCATGGCAAGGGATGAAAGGAAACCCATATTACAATCCTATGTAATAGGCGTGTGCATGATACAAATTTAACGTGAGTTTATTCCTCTTAAAAAGACCGGGTAATTTAGATTTTGTGTTACTTTTTAAGAGGGAGCTAGGCTCTTAGATGGTTAAACTTGTATGAGATCATGTACTTTTTCGAAGTTTGGAGAGATTAATGTCATAGATTTAGAAAAGGCATGCTTTTCTAATTTACTTTGATTTCAAATTAATTTTTTTAATCTTGTTAAAAATAACATTAGTAGTTTTTATTGTTTTCCTATTTTCAAGCGTAACAATCACATATATAATAAGTAGTATGCGTTTGCATTGTAATTACATTTTTCTAAATATTATATCACATGTAGACGTTTGTTTTGTTCACTAGCAATAAGTAGGAAATAAAGATTTTTTTGGTTCATAGGATAAGAAAAATAAAGGCTTTCGCCGTAAGACTTGGCGACAAGAAAATTTTTGCTGATATTTGGAAAGGGGAAAAGTATGGGGAAGAAAAGAGGACTATTCCAACGCTCGTTGGATGGGGTGGAAGTGGTAGGTAATAAATTACCTCATCCTGTCACATTATTCGCAATATTGGCTTTAATGGTTTTGCTTTTGTCAGCAGCCTTGTCTCCGCTGGGTATTAGTGTTGAGCACCCAGGTGAAGAAGGAGAAATGGTTGAGATAAAAAATTTATTAAATGGCGAAGGAATCAACTATATATTTTCAAGTATGACGGATAACTTTATTGGCTTTGCCCCACTTGGCGTAGTCCTATTGACGATGCTTGGAATTGGAATTGCCGAAAGAGCAGGATTAATTAGCGCTATCTTGCGTGGGTTCGTGTTAGCGGTTCCCAATCGATTTATTACATTAGGTTTAGTATTTGCAGGGATCATGTCAAGTGTCGCTTCTGATGCTGGTTACGTCGTATTGCCACCGCTTGGAGCATTATTGTTTGCTGCTGTTGGTCGCCATCCATTAGCTGGGTTAGCTGCTGCTTTTGCAGGTGTCTCTGGGGGCTTTAGTGCGAACTTAGTGTTATCAGGGACAGATGCATTGTTAGGTGAGCTTACCATTGCAGCAGCTGCCATCGTTGACCCTGCTTATGCTGAAGGCATGAGTATAGCCATGAACTGGTGGTTTATTGGTGCATCTGTATTTGTATTAACACTTATTGGCGCATGGGTAACAGAACGAATTGTTGAACCGAGGTTAGGTACATACAAAGGAGAATACGAAGAAACAGTTGAAAAGCTAACAAGCCTAGAAAAGAAAGGTCTTATATGGGCGACGGTTTCTATAGTGGTGTCTCTTATTTTAGCAGTGCTACTCGTTGTTCCAGAAGGAGCTCCAATGCGTGGAACAGGAGAGCGACCAATTATTGAGTCGCCATTTATGGATTCCCTTGTACCAATTATTGCGATTTTATTCTTTATTCCGGGTCTTGTTTACGGTATTGTAACGAAGGCAGTGAAAAATGACAAGGATGTCGCTTATCAACTTTCCGACACAATGGCTTCCATGGGGATGTTCATTGTGCTAGCATTTACTGCTGGTCAATTTGTTGCTTATTTTAACGAGTCTAATATGGGATTAGTGTTAGGAGTTTATGGTGCGGACTTCTTGCAAAGTATTGATTTAACAGGTATCCCTTTAGTAATCGTGTTTATTATATTAGCAGGGTTTATCAATATCTTTATTGGAAGTGCCTCCGCAAAATGGGCGATGATGGCGCCGATTTTTGTGCCAATCATGATGCAATTAGGTTATTCACCAGAATTAACGCAGATGGCTTATCGTATTGCAGATTCATCAACAAATATTATTTCACCACTTATGACCTATTTTGCGATCATTATCGCTTTTGCACAAAAATATGATAAGAAAATGGGGATAGGTACACTTGTTTCAACCATGATTCCTTATTCTATTTTCTTTCTTATTGGATGGACAATTATGCTTGTTATTTGGATGTTAATCGGAGTTGAACTAGGCCCTGGTGCGCCAATTTCTTATTAATAAAGATGATCACTGATGTGACAATATGCCATGAAAAGAACCTCGTATTCAATCTAATTGGGTAGCGAGGTTCTATTTATTTGGAATTTAGTGGGAAGTTGTTGAATTGATAAGAAATTCGCTGAAATTCACATTTTTTCACGAGATCTTACTTACATTTTGAACTTCTTTCCTACCATGTGTAGTACATAAAAAAACTTGGCTTTGCTATAGGATAAACTCCAACATTTTTATATTGTTTGAAAGGTGTATGATAGTATCCTGTTCGTTTGCAAGCTATCGTATAAACTATGAATATGTGGATATACTAGAAATGGGAAATCTATGTGATGGAAGTATAGAATTTTAAATCTATTAGTATCTCCTTCTTTAGCTTGCACTATTTTTCTAGTATAGTTAGATTAGGGAGAAAGATGATGAAATAAATTTGGCTTATTGCCAATGTTAGGGCAATAACTGCCGTCGTTTGACTTACACTATAAATTCATCCTCTCTTATAGTGTAAAAAAAGAGGCATGAACATCATTATCGTAGGAAGAAATGGTTGTTATAATGTATATAGAAAGGGGCTTATTTTATGGAGAGTACAATGTCATATAATGTAAAAATAGAAAATGTTTTACAAAATATAAGAAAAGTAATGATCGGCAAAGAAGAACCTGCTGTTTTAAGTCTCGTTGCTTTATTAGCACAAGGGCATGTGCTATTAGAGGATGTACCAGGTGTTGGGAAAACCATGCTTGTAAAAACGTTGGCGAAGTCTTTAGATTGTGACTTTAGGAGAATACAATTTACCCCTGATTTATTACCTTCCGATGTTACAGGTGTATCCATTTTTAATCCAAAAACACTAGAGTTCGAATTTCGTGGTGGACCAATTCTCGGTAATATCATATTAGCAGATGAAATCAATCGAACTTCTCCAAAAACACAGTCCGCCCTGTTAGAAGCAATGGAAGAAAAACATGTCACTGTGGATGGTAATACGATTCCTCTAGCTCGCCCTTTTTTTGTCATGGCTACTCAAAATCCAATTGAATATGAAGGTACGTATCCATTGCCAGAAGCACAATTAGATCGATTTATTTTAAAATTAAACATGGGATATCCGACGTTTGTGGAGGAAATGGAAATGCTCACACGTACTTCGCAGGTGCATCCTATTGATTGTGTAGAAGCTGTGTTAACAAAACAAGAATTAGAACATATCCAAGATGAAGTAAAGCATGTGTATATCGATAAAAATGTGCAACATTATATTATTGATTTAGCAACAAGTACGAGAACACATCCGCAAATTTATTTAGGCGTCAGCCCAAGAGGGTCGATTGCTTTGATGAAAGCTGCAAAGGCATATGCCTTTATTTTAGGACGTGACTATGTTTTACCAGATGATGTGAAATATTTGGCTCCTTACGTTTTAGCACATCGAATCATCCTGCGCTCGGAAGCAAAATATAGTGGAGAAACTGCTAGTGACGTTATTGCAATGATTATCGAACAAACTGAAATACCAATACGAAAGGAATTGCTTTAATGAAATACCGCTTTCGAATGATTGTAAGCAGTCTGTTTCTGATTACTATCCTTCTGCTGTTATTTTCGTATGCTATGTTTCAAGGCGGCTTTGTCAGTTGGTTTTTATTTTTTAGCTTTCTTCCTATATTGTTATACGAAGCAGTTGTTTTACTATATCCAATTCGCAAATGGCAGGTTAGTAGAAAGCTTTCCCATTATGTAACCGACGCTGGTGGAGCGGTTATCGTAAAGGTTAAAATAAAACGTCGTTTTCCATTTCCTTTATATTACTGCATCATAGAAGATATGTTAGCAGATTCATTGAAAAAGGTGGACAACGGTAAAGAAAAATATCAGTATATGCACCAAGCTGATCAACTGTTTATTGAACGGAGAATGAAACGGGTTCTGTTTCCAGGTTTTAAGCGAACATTTTCTTTTTCTTATCAGTTAGAACAAATTCCAAGAGGTATACATTCCTTTCAAAAGGTACGGATACGGACAGGAGATTTTTTTGGGCTTGTTAAAAAAGATCATATGTATGCTGTAAATGACTCGCTCGTTGTCTATCCAAATGCTCGCCGGCTCCTATTAGATGAACAAATGCGTAATCAGCAGGAAGGCAATGTACTCAGCTCATCGTTACGACTTAACAATGTCAATGTAGCGACAGGGATAAGGGAATATTTACCTGGAGATCGTGTGTCTTGGATTGACTGGAAGCAAACAGCAAGAAAAAATACGATGATGACAAAGGAGTTTGAGCAAGAAAGAGGAACGAGCAGAATCATTGTCCTAGAAGCTTGTAATATATCAAATCCGATTGTTTTTGAAGGAATGGTAGAAGTAACGTATGCTTTGCTTACTCATTTTAAGAAACAATCGGTGGAATCTGGATTACTTACCGTCGGAAAAGACACAAGTTTTTTTGCATCTATACATGCGCAAGGAGACTTTAATCGATTAATAGAACATATAACAAAACTACAGCCAAGTAAAAATGACATGTTTTCAATGGGCATTCAGAACCAATGGTCGAAGCTCGTTAGCGGGGGTACCCTTTTATTCGTTGTAGGAAATATGGATAAACCGTTCGTAGAGATGATGAAAAAGGTGAGACAAAGAGCGAAACATATATGCATTTTGTTTATTCAGCCTGCGCAACAACATACCCTTTCGGCTCCGTTTGTTCGTCAGTTACAAACTTTTGGAGTAGATGTATTTGAAATGACAGAGCGTGAATTAATGAAAAACCCGTTAGAGGTGAAAAAAATATGAGTACGCAAAAGTCGAGTCCTGTTACTTTTTATACGTTGATTCTTTATATTTGCGGATTCATTTTATTTCTAGAATGGTTCTACCCATTGCAAGAAGTGACGGATACGACAAATATTAGTATGTTTATGCTTTACGGCGTTCTATGCTTTCTTCTTTCTTTTATGCAGGTTAGATGGTGGCTGTCGTTTATCTTGAAGGGGGCAGCATTACTATTCGTGGTAAATAGTCTATTTTTTACGACGAGTTTTTTAAACCCGTTATGGATAGGAGAGTTATTGCAAGATAGTATCTTAAATACGCAAGCATTGTTTAACAGAACATGGTATGAGTTCACGCCATTGTTTCGTAGTACGATGTTTCTTATTTTAATCTGGTTAATGAGCTACTTACTACATTATTGGTTTGTCATTAGAAAACGTGTCTTTATGTTCGTATTTCTGACGATTGCTTATTTGGCAGTGTTAGACACATTTACAGTTTATGATGGTACTGCTGCAATCATTAGATCCTTCATTATATCTTTGCTTGCTTTAGGGTTAGCCCACTTTATGAGAGAGATGGATCGAGAAGCGCTTCGTTTTACATTAGCTAAGAAATCTGCGGTTTGGTTGCTGCCATTAGTTGCGATTGTTTTATTTTCTTCAGCTGTTGGGTTAGCTGCACCAAAATTTTCTCCTCAATGGCCTGATCCCGTACCGTTTATTCAAAGCAGTGCAGAAAATGCAGGCTTCTCTGGAGAAGGAAATGGCGGAATTCAAAAGGTTGGCTACGGAGAAGATGACAGTAGATTAGGAGGTTCTTTCGTACAAGATTATACACCAGTATTTGAAGCGGAGGCCGATGAAGAACATTACTGGCGTGTAGAGACAAAAGATGTGTATACAGGAAAAGGATGGGAAAAGAGTCATGATTCTGCTTATACAGAATTGGGTAAAATACCACCAATGTTTCAAGAAAATGTTAATCTAGAAACAAAGAAAGCTACGATCGAATTTCAAGGTGATGAAGCACTTGATAAGCTCGTTTATCCGTACGGTTTCGATCATGTAGAGGCACCAGAAGGGGAGCCGTATTTTGATATGTCTTCGGAAGCAATTCAGTTAATGGATGATGCCAATGATCCGATTACATTAGAAAATTATACGGTTGATTATGGCTATCCTACTTTTCAAATTGAAGCTTTGCAACAAGCTTCCAGTTCAGATAACTCTATGGAAGCATATACGCAAATTCCAGAGACGCTTCCAGATCGAGTAATTGAATTGGCAAAAGATATTACTGCTGAAAAAGAGACGCAGTACGATAAAGCAAAGGCGATTGAAAGCTACTTCTCCAGCACCGATTTTACGTATCAAACGACAGATGTTCCTGTGCCTGAAGCAAACGAAGATTATGTGGATCAATTTTTATTCGATTCTAGGGCAGGATATTGTGATAATTTTTCCACCTCGATGGTTGTCATGTTACGTTCGCTGGATGTTCCTGCAAGATGGGCGAAAGGATTTACCGGTGGTGAATTAGTGGATGCGGGAAGTGAAAAAAACACCTATGAAATAACTAATTCCAATGCGCATTCATGGGTAGAAGTCTATTTTCCTGGTTCAGGATGGGTTCCATTTGAACCAACAAAGGGATTCTCGAATTTATCCGACTTTCAGAATGAGCCCATAAGTGGGGAAACGCAGCAACAAGATTCCTTGCAACAGTCGGAACAGGAGACAGAGGATGAGGAGCAGTCGGAAGAAACAACGCCTGAGGAGGAAAAAGAAGAGGAGTCCGAAGTCGCATCAGCTGCTGCATCTAACTCGGGGCCAACTGCCATGGAATGGATGTTGCCAACTGTTATCGGTATCGCGCTTTTACTCATTGTCTTCATTCTTGTTTACAGAAGTAGGCTTCGCTTGCAATCTAAATGGGTACGTCGTAAATTTACAGCGGATAATAATGTAGAAAATCAACAGGAGGCGTATCACTTTTTGATGAAAGTGTTACAAAAACAAGGGGAAGCAAAACGTCCTGGGGAAACATTACGAGAGTATGCAATGAAGATTGATAAAAAGTATGAAACGACAGATATGCAGAAGCTTACGGAGCATTATGAACGGCTCATTTACAGAGATGACGATAAGCTTGCTTCTAAAACAGAGGTGGCGCAATTATGGAAAAATTTAATAAAACGAATATTGTCTTGACCAGCATTCGTTTTGTTATGTAGAATAAGAACATAACGTAACAAGAATAATTGTTTGCCGTTCGTATATCCTCGACAATATGGGTCGAAAGTATCTACCAGAGCACCGTAAATGCTTTGACTATGAAGGCAGAACTTCCAATACAGCTGGATTCTGCCTTTTTGCATGTTGTTGTCGCAAAAAGTAAGGATGTAGCTTTTTGTTTTTGCTCCTGCTTTGCTTTTCTTGCGCGGAAAAGTATAAAACGTTTAGGTTTATCGTATAAGGAATTCGAGGCATTTCATCGCCAGAAAATTTGACGATAGCCAAGTTTTTCTAATGAGGGGTTGCAACAGGAGTAGGTTTGTTTCAAATGATAAACAGGACAGGTAGAGGTGTGTCTGCTTACTAGTTTGTAGGGAGCAGGCTAGTGATTATGCAGTAATTGTTTTAGAGGAACTTATAGTAAGTGGGATTATTTTATAGATAGGAGTAACGTACATGAAGACAAATGAAATGATTTTAGTATTGGATTTTGGTAGCCAATACAATCAATTAATTACACGACGAATCAGAGAATTTGGCGTGTATAGTGAGTTGCACTCTCATAAGTTAACAGCTCAAGAAATTAAGGAAATAAACCCGACAGGTATTATTCTTTCTGGAGGGCCACATAGCGTATATGATGAAAATAGCTTCCGCTGTGATCCCGCAATTTTTGATTTAGGTATCCCAGTATTAGGAATTTGCTATGGCATGCAATTAATGGCCTTACATTTTGACGGCAAAGTAGAAAAGGCTAAAAACCGTGAATACGGAAAAGCGGAAATGGACGTTCAAGGAGAACCAACGCTCTTTGCAGGTACACCAAAGCAGCAAACTGTATGGATGAGTCATGGGGATAAAGTGGTAGAAGCTCCAGCATCTTTCCAAGTAGATGCAACAAGTCCTTCGACACCTATTGCAGCTATTAGTAATCAGGAACAAGGGCTGTATGGTGTACAGTACCATCCGGAGGTACGTCATTCCGAGTATGGAAATGATGTGTTAAAGCAGTTTGTCTTTGCGGTGTGTGGCAGTAAGGGTGACTGGACGATTGAGAATTTCATTGACATGGAAGTGAAGAAAATCCAAGAAAAAGTCGGCGACCGAAACGTATTATGTGCTTTAAGTGGTGGCGTTGATTCCTCTGTTGTTGCAGCACTTATTCATAAAGCAATTGGCGATCAGTTAACTTGTATTTTTGTCGATCACGGGTTGCTTCGTAAAAATGAAGCTGATGATGTGATGAAAGTATTTGCGGATGATTTTCATATGAATATTATTAAGATTGATGCTAAGGATCGTTTCTTAACGAAATTAAAAGGTGTCGACGATCCAGAGAAGAAGCGTAAGATTATCGGAAATGAATTTATTTACGTGTTCGATGATGAAGCAGCGAAGCTTAAAAATATGGACTTTCTAGCGCAAGGAACGCTCTACACAGATATTATTGAAAGTGGAACAGAAACAGCTCAGACGATAAAATCACATCATAATGTTGGTGGCCTTCCTGAAAATATGCAGTTTGAATTAATCGAGCCGTTAAACACATTGTTTAAAGATGAAGTTCGTGAATTAGGAACACAGCTAGGTATACCTGAGCGTATCGTTTGGCGTCAGCCTTTCCCTGGCCCGGGACTTGCTATTCGTGTACTAGGGGAAGTAACAGAAGAAAAATTAGAGATTGTTCGTGAATCCGATGCAATTCTACGTGAGGAAATTGCGAAAGCTGGACTAGACCGTGATATATGGCAATACTTTACAGTGCTACCGAACATTCGCAGTGTCGGTGTCATGGGAGATGCCCGCACGTATGATTATACGATTGGTATCCGTGCAGTAACGTCCATTGATGGTATGACTTCCGATTGGGCGCGTATCCCTTGGGACGTCTTGGAGAAAATCTCAACTCGTCTCGTGAACGATGTAGCTCATATTAACCGTGTAGTGTATGATGTAACGAGCAAGCCACCTGCTACGATTGAGTGGGAATAAGAGGCTAACTTGATTTGAAGAGAGAACGCTGATTTAACAGCATTTGTCCTAAGCTAAAACGGATAAATTGATAAAAAATAATATAGTTCCCTGCCAAAAACCCTGCCAATAAAAAATTTTGGCAGGGAATTTTGTTTTTACACTGAATTTTGGCAGGGAAATTTTTTGGTATTTGGATTGTCGTGTGGAATTAAAATTAATAACCATGTAATCCTAAAAAATGAATATTTCTCAGAAGGTGGTGAAACATAAAGGTAAATATAAGGCATGAGGAGTGATTAAATGACAACAGGACATATACCGATAACGTCATCCGAGCTTTCAACCCTTTGGATTATTTATCAAAAAAAGACTATGATGGTAAGAGTGATTGAATTTTTTTTGTCAAATAATCAAGATGCTGAGGCTATAGAAATATTGCAAACATTTCACGAAGGTGAAAGTAATTTTGTTAATGAACTAAGGAACATTTTTACACAAGAAGGGGCAGCAGTTCCAATTGGGTTTACAGAAAACGATGTAAACCTTAATGCACCAAAATTGTTTGACGACATTTTTGAGGTCATGTACTTACGTATGATGATGAAAGTTGCTTCAGGTTTACATGCATTGCATATATCGATGAGTTACCGGAAAGACATCATGGATTTATACAAAAGGTTCTCAGCGTTTGCGGAGGATACCTGTGAAAAAACGACACAGTTTTTGCTAAGCAAGGGTGTACTTCCAAAATCTCCAGTTGTCACCTTACCCAACCATGTTGAATTTGCTGAGAAAAAGAATTATCGGTCAGGATTTAAAATCACGGGTCACAGGAGGTCATTAAATACAGTTGAAGTGGCTTATCTATACCAAGCGATTGAATCGAATGTAGACGGAATGAAATTAATGACAGGCTTTGCTCAAGTAGCTAAGAAAAAAGATATACGGGACTACTTCTTCCGAGGTAAAGAGTTATCTAAAACAATCATTACAAAATCCAGCGAAATATTATTAGACAGTGATATTAATCCTCCGTCCACACCAGCAGGAAGGGTTACAGATTCAACAGTGTCGACTTTTTCAGATAAGCTTATGATGTATAATACGTCCTTACTGAATACTTTTGGTTTTGGCAGTAATGCTATAGGTACGACCTTCAGTCTAAGGAAAGACTTACCTTTAAAAATGATACCAATTGCTAAAGATGTTTTCGACTTCGCAAATGATGGAGGAGACCTCATGATTGAACACGGGTTATTGGAAGAACCACCTCAAATGGAGGATAGAACCCAATTATCAAAAGGACAGAGTAAATAAAGACAAAGATTGGGCAATTCTGAATTACGTTGTCCTTCTTTTGCCTTAAAAAAGTTATGACCAATATAATCATTTGGACGTGATTATATGAATCAAAATAATAAATATGAGAAACTGTTTTGGAGTATTGCATTGCCGGGTTTTGGTCAAATTCTAAACGGTAGGTTTCTAAAGGGATTACTCTTCATTGCTTTGGTGTTTCTAGTTAATGTTCAGTCCAACTTTCACCAAATTATATTATTAAGTTTTCATGGGAGTATCAAAGAAGCCATTGAGAAAACGAATTATGCATGGTTGATGTTTTCCCCTTGCCTGTATATTTTTGCAATATGGGATGCCTGGAAAGACGCCGGAGGTGGAAGGCATCCTCATTCTTTTCTTCCCTTTGTATTCACAGCCTATTGGGCAACGGTTGGTGTGATTTATTCTTCGGAATTCACTTTATTTGGGCTATTATGGGGGCCTGTTTGGCTCCCAATTCTTTTTATAATACCGGGATTGGCCACGGGATTTCTCATCAAGTTACTATTACTGAAATATAAAAAAATTTCTTAACGTAGGGTTTTTTTAAAATGCTGGCGATACCTCTGGAAGTGAGCATTATTATATTTTATTGTATAACCGAATAAAGGCTTGTTCCGTTGGGCGCTTTTGTTGAATAAAGAATTTCAGTAAAGAACTTTTTATCACAAATTTATGTTTACTGGTCGGGCGAATGTGAAAAGTAAACAACTATTTTTGAAATCAGCCGCATTTTTCAACGGTAATAATGCGGCTTCATCCCTTCAAAAGGAAACAACTTTATTGTCATTACGCATTAAGTTGTTGTTGCAATCTTGATATTTGTAGTTGATTTCTAAAATGAATAAGTCTTTTTTGTGCAAATTTCTGTGTTACGTTGAATGTCTTTGTTATAAAAGGTATACCTTCGGGTATGTTGGCGATTTCATATTTAATTAATATAAATGTTGGTACACAGAAATGAAGTGCAAAGTTATTTGCTTTCCATTCTTGGTATGCCAGAAAAAGATTATTCAAGTGCAATATTTGATTTCCGTACTGTAATAATAAATGACAAAGTTCATGTCCAAAATCCTCCCATTGTTCTTCGGGGGATAACCTAGAATCAATTATAATTTCTTTTTTATAAACACGACTTGATATATCCCAAAAATAGACTTTAATTCCCAGGTAGTCAGCTATTTCCGGAATATCTAGTTGATGTGGGTAATAAATACCTAAGTCAACATAAAAATGCTTTATTGCATCTTCTAGTAATGTTGTGTGATATTTCATGGCTTGTCCTCCTTCGGGGAATGTATGTTCTGTTTTTTATTATAAATAAAAGCCCTAATATTAGAGCTCTATTTCTTTTTGTCTCGTTCTTTAATAAATTCCCAAAAACGTATTAGTTCTTCGATTTTTTCTTCGGGTGCGTTTTGTAAGTCTTTAAAGAATATTTGTGTTTTAGGGTCTAAAAATTCTTTCCACATTTCATCAGGAGAATTAGAATGTTCATTTCCTGTGATTAGGTAGTCAATTGATACATTGAAAAAGTTAGAAATTTTTTTGAGTGTACCGTAATCAGGTTGTCTTTTATTTATTTCGTAATGAGCGTAGGTTCCTCTGGAAATGTTTAGTTTTTTTGCTAGTTCTTGTTGAGATAAATTCTTTGTTGCTCTTAGTTTTTTTAGTCTGTCTCCCAACATTGTGTAACCTCGTTTCTATACGATTTATAAATCGTTTATAGTTATTATACTGTAGCAAAAAGCTACATAAAATAATTGTATCAAAAAAGTACAAAAAAGTATTGACAGTAGCGAAACGCTACAATGAAGGTGGCGATTAAATGTATGAAAAAAAGAGAATGGTTGTATGAAAAAAGAATTGAACGAAATTTAACACAAGAAGATGTTGCGATACAATCAAACATAAAAAGACCTTATTATTCTCAAATTGAATTAGGTATAAGAAGACCTAGCGTAAAAGTTGCTAAACAAATCGCCGGAGTAATTGGTTTTGATTGGAAGCTTTTTTTTGAAACTGGATGTAGCGATTTGGAACAAGATATAAATGTTTTATAGAATTAGATTTGTTTCTTATAAATCTAATCACTAGCATTGCATTAATTAAACCTGATGATTCAAAATACTGAAAATGTTCAATAATTACGTGTTCATGATACAAAAAAATCCTTTACAATGGAAGTACAGGTGGTTCCTGTCCAAATCCAAAAGTAAAGGATAATCCGTATGGACAAGAATACACTAAAATCATCATTTGGTAAATGGGTTTCACCTATAAATACGAAAAAACTATTTGAACAAGTAGAAGAAAATAAACAAGATTACTACACAAAAAAGCTAACAACTGCAGGGTATATAAAGCTCATGTTACTTGCCCAACTGCAAGGATTCGAGAGCTTGGAAGAAATGAGCGATGCCCTAATAGATGATGGACTTCAGAAAGCACTGGGGTTTGAATCGATTAGTACATCTCAGCTATCAAGGAAGAATAATGAAATGAATCCAATGATCCTTTCCCATTTATTCTTGGACCTTGTTTACAAAATAAAAGGTATCCAATTTAAAAACGGGAAATACATGCCATTGAAAATCATTGATTCTAGCACGCTTCCATTAAACTTAACGAATCATAAGTGGGCAAAGTTCCGTAAAACAAAAGCAGGAGTTAAGCTACATTTACGACTTATATTTATGAATAAAGATACCGTCTATCCTGAAAAAGCAGTGATTACAACAGCCAAAGAACATGACAGAAATCAACTGGAAGTTCTCGTAGACGACAAAGAAGCCATGTATGTGTTTGACCGTGGATACGTTGATTATGAACGATTTGATCGAATGACAGATGAAGGCTATTTTTTCGTATCAAGACTGAAGAAAAACGCCATCACTCGTGAAGTAGAATCATTTTCTATACCTAAAGATTCTACGGTTTTATCCGACAAGATGGTTTACATCGGTTCGACGCAAAATCGTACAGAGAATGTATTCCGCCTACTTGAAGTAGTGGATACAAAGGGAAACATTCTACGATTAATTACTAACCGTTTCGATCTAGACCCCGAAGAGATTAGTGAAATTTACCGTCAACGATGGACCATTGAGCTATTTTTCAAATGGCTCAAACAGCATGTAGAGATCAAACACTTTTATGGCATGAGCGAAACTGCCATTCAAAATCAAATTTTCCTTGCACTTATTGCTTACTGTTTACATGTACTTATCCAGTTAGAGATGAGGAGTAAGAAGTCCTTACTCCGAATTAGCCGCTGGTTAAATAAAGCGCTGTGGAAACCTGCGTACATCTGGATTCGCAGATTTGACGATAGATCTATTCCGTAAATACATACAGTGTCGCTGTTGCTAATAGTTTAATTGTATAATTTTTCCAAATGGACAGACCACCTTTGTTTAGCCTTTGTCTTTTTGGCAAAAAATCCTGCAAAGATGTTTACTGAATTTTCAAACCATATTTATGCAATGCTAGTGAAATCTAATATCTAATAAATGAATTATATTATTTCTAGGGGGTGAAATTCAAATGAACTTTAATGAAATGCAAAATTTAATGAAAAAGGCAGTTCCTTTGGCAAAAGAAATGGAAGGTGACTGGCAGGCTAGGATGAAGTTAGCTGTCCGAATTGTAAAGGCAGATTATTATATGCAACAGCCGATTTCGAAGGAAATTATTCAAAAGCTTTTATTGCATAATGTTTCATATCGTAGAATTTGTAAGAATTATGATATGTCAAGAAAAGGAATTTCAGCATTTGAGAACATGTAACGAGTGTGAGTTTATACCACTTAATGAATTGTTCGAAAATGCATGAAAGGAAATGATGTTCCTTGAAAACTTCATATAGAAAGAGAGCGCATATGATAAATCGTAACTTATCATACACGCCAATAAAACCTAGACACTTTTATTGTAACGTGTTTTGACTGATTTGTCATTAAACGTAATCTAAGTGATGATAGCTAACACTTTTAAAAAAGCTATAGCAGTCCAAAATGAGGGTGCTAATGGTTATAAGCATAACCTACTATATGTTGCCATGACCTTAACTGTGAGCGACTGATAAGCGCGGTAATGGTTCTTATAGAGCCTAGCGAATTATCTTTAATTTTTTATTAAAAATGAATGAGGTGATTTTGTGCTGGATAAAAGAATTGCTTATTACACGAAAAAAGTTGCTGATTTTGGCTCTATTCATCCTAGTAAGCGTAGGAATCCTTATCGGCATGAAAGATTACTTCTATATAAAAAACTACTTCATGAAAAAATATATGAAAATAGACCTTCTGCATTTAGAGGGTTTAATTATTAATCAGATAGTAGGTGAATAAATGAAATTATGAAATTAAATGACCTTTTGAAAGAAAATAAAATAGTGGCATTTGGTTTTCCGGCAGTGAGAGATTTGGTGCGATATGATAATAAAGAATCAGATACCACTATTATTATTTCTACACTTGCACCTTCCCTTTTAGTAGGGCATGGAATAAATGAATATTATGGATTGGATTTGCCAAGAGATAAAGTATTTGAAACTGGACTAGATATTATTAAAGCAGATGTAAATGTATCTAAATATCGTTTAACAGCTTTAGAAATTTATCCATGGGAAATGAAAAATAACTTTATCATTGCAAGTCGCCATATGGGAACTGTTGAAATATTAAAAAATGAATTTCCATTTTTGCAGAATGCACCGGTATTCGAACGTGTTGAAGCAGATGATATTAAAGGAAAACATGTTTATGGTACATTACCACATCATTTAATAGCAGGATGTGATTCGTATGTAGCTGTGACTATAAAAGGTTTTGATAATGCAAAAGATGGTGATTTGATGGGAAAAGAATTAAAGGAACGTATTCAAATTGCCGAATATCCGATTATGTTAGAGATGATTGAATGAATTATACGAGGTGATAAGTATTGGAAATGCGTGTGTATATATCCAATCTCGGCAAATATAATGAGGGGGAGCTTGTTGGTGATTGGTTTACTCCTCCAATCAATATGGAAGAAGTAAAAGAGCGTATTGGCTTAAATGGTGATTATGAAGAAATTGCTATTCACGATTACGAATTGCCATTTGAGATAGATGAATATACATCTATCAATGAAATTAATCGTTTGTGTGCAATGATTGAAGAAATTGAAGGCACACCTATTTATTACGAGTTAAAAGCAATGATAGGTTACTGGTTTAGTGACCTTGAGGAATTGTTGGAAAATGTAGATGACATTGTATGTTATTCTGATTGTCATTCTATGGAAGATGTTGCAAGATATTTCGTTGAAGAAACAGGAGCACTTGGAGAAGTTCCTACCAATCTACAAAATTATATTGATTATGAAGCTTTTGGACGTGATATGGAATTGGAAGGAAACTTCCTTGTTACTTCTCATGGTGTATTTGAGTACAATAATTAAAAAAACGAGAAACTTAAATATTAAAAACAATTAAGGGAGAGATTTTGAATGGAATTTAAAACAGGAATTATACCGAATGAACTAACTTTTGGTGACTTATTTTTTATGGGGTTGAAAAGAGAGAAGATGTTTTTTGACCGAGATAAAAATGAAAGAACAGATAAACTGGAATCAAGGGTTTATAATCTTGCTTCATCCACTCAAAAAGAGCAAATTGAGGTGACTATACCGGAATATGTTGATTTAAAAGAGATTGATTTTAACAAACAGGTGACCCTAAAAAATCCTGTCATTAAAGCAAGAGCACAAGCAAATGGAAATTTTGCTAATGTTGTATGGACTGTTGAAGCAGAGGATATTGTAGAGGTTGGTAGTTCGGGTGGTGTGAAGAAAAATGAACCGAGTAAAGAGCCTGTGGGAGCAGGAACGGATAAAAAATAGTAGAGTAATAGCGTGCTAGTTATAAATTAATTGGCACGCTTTTTTTTGTTCAATTATTTTAGAGAGGACTGAGATTTCTCTGTAAAAGAAGGTGATAAGGATTGAATTTTTAAAGAAACGCCTTTGGAAATATCGTGGCATAAGAATAACGCCGAAAATGGAACATGGAGTGTTAATAGCAGGATTAAGCATATTTATTCCTGTTTTTTTATTGAGTATTTTTTTCTGTTATAAAACTGGAATGAGCAATGTTGCCGAATGGTTCACTTGGGACTATTTGAAAAACATTAAAGGTTGGAATTGGGCGTACATTGGAAAAGGATTTGTTATATCTTTTATAGTTGGCGCAATGACTGTTTTATTAGCTTATTTTGTTTTCTTTGAAAAGTATAGGCGTATTTGGCATAGGCAAAAAATAGCAAGAATGTTTATATCTAATCGTTTTATCGAAAAAGAAAGCTATTCAACGGAATCAAAATGGAGTTTTAGTGATAAGACTGTTACGAAATCAAAATTAACCTACTTCCCAAAAGCCTATTACAAAATAAATAAAGGATATATTGAATTTAGAGTGGCTATGGATATGAGCCGATTTCAAGAAAGGTTTTTAAAGTTAGGGGATGAACTAGAAAACGGTTTATATTGTACTTTAGTTGACAGGGAATTGGAAGAAAATTTCGTTTGTTATAAATTAATGTATGATGTACAACGAAACCGTATTTCTATTCATGATGTGACTGTTAAAAATGGCTCTATGAAGCTTATGGAACATATTGAATGGAAGTTTGATGAATTACCTCATATGTTGATTGCTGGTGGTACTGGTGGAGGGAAGACTTATTTCATTTTGACCATGATTGAAGCTTTATTGAAGTCGGATGCTGAATTGCGGATATTAGACCCAAAAAATGCAGACCTTGCAGACTTAGAATCGGTCATGCCTGAAAAAACTGTTTTTAGGTGCGCCCTGCATGGGCGAAAACTTGGTGGTGAAAGTCCACTACAGGCATGGCAGTAGGAACTGTTAGCGAAAGACAAGGTGGCTATCGCGAGGTAGTGGCTGAAGGAAGTCGGACGCAAACTCCTGAACTGACGAACAGAAACTAGATAGAAGGCTGAATTAGGTCGGATAAGGTTGCCTAACAAACTGAAGTCCAATACTGCCCGAAACCTATACAGTAAATCTAGCAGTTACATGGGAGGAAAGTTTTCGCTCTTACCGGGGGAGGTCTTGTGAGGGTGCAGTGGGAGTTGAATGATAACAAACCAGCACAACCAAGACGATGACGTCTTGGTGAATCACAAGAAGTCAGCAGAGGTCATAGTAATGTTACTTGACGAAACATGAAGGACCGAACAATAGTCGTTTTGAAAGCTCTAGGAGGTGTGTAAGGTGCGACAACTGCAGAAAACAGGAGAATCTGGCTATCGGCAGAGAGATAGTGTGGAACATGAAGGGTATGTCGAAGCGCATAGTGGCTTACATGGTGAAAAGAACAATCAAAATGGTGTATCCAATCTGTTTGAAAGAATCCTGTCAAGGAACAATCTCAATCAAGCTTACCTTCAAGTCGTCAGAAATAAGGGGGCAGCCGGTGTAGACGGTATGACGTGCGACCAACTACTTCCATACTTGAAGGAACATAAAGAGGAACTATTACTCCAGTTATATCAAGAAAAATACAAACCGCAACCCGTCCTGCGGGTTGAAATCCCGAAACCAGACGGTGGAAAGAGAAAACTGGGGATTCCGACAGTCATCGACCGGATGCTTCAACAAGCGATTAACCAAGTGCTCCAACCAATATTTGAACCAAAGTTCTCCGATAATAGTTTTGGGTTTCGTCCAAAACGTAGTGCACATCAAGCCATCATACGGGCAAAGTCATACTACGAACAAGGGTACAAATATGTGGTGGATTTGGATATGAAATCCTACTTCGATACGGTAAATCATGACAAACTGATGTATTTCGTGGAAAAACAGATAGATGATAAGCGCGTGCTTCGCTTGGTAAGACAGTATTTATTGAGTGGAATTATGATAAACGGTATCTTTGAGAAATCGGAAGAAGGAACGCCGCAAGGTGGAAACTTATCGCCGTTACTCAGTAATATTTATCTGAATGAATTAGACCAACGATTAGAAAAGCGTGGTCACAGATTCGTCCGCTATGCGGACGACTGTAATATCTATGTGAAAAGCAGGAGAGCAGGATATCGGGTAATGGATAATATAACGAACTTTCTTGAGAAGGATCTGAGTTTAACTGTTAACCGAGAAAAGAGTGCGGTTGGAAGTCCTTTGAAACGTAAGTTTCTTGGCTTCTGCTTATTAGCTACGAAGAAGGGTGTCAAAATTCGTCCGCATAATAAAGCGAAAGTGACCGTCAAAAGGAAACTCAAGCGGATCACCAAACGCAATCGTGGACGACATCTCGAAGTGATTCTTAAAGAAATCCAACAACTTATGACAGGTTGGATAAACTACTATGGCATAGGGGAAATGAAAGGATTTATAAAGAATCTCAATGGATGGTTGAAGCGAAGAATTAGACAATATCTCTGGAAGCAGTGGAAAAACCCACGCACAAAAAGGAAAAATCTAATTCGCTTAGGTATCGATAAACATAAAGCTTATGAATGGTCGAATACAAGAAAGGGCTACTGGGTTATATCCAGTAGTTATGTACTCCATCGTTCATTAACAGATAAAGAACTGGCATCGAGAGGATATAAAGACATCGCTCTACAATACCAGTTCGTACACTCAAACTATTGAACCGCCGTATACCGAACGGTACGTACGGTGGTGTGAGAGGGGCGTAAAGTTACTTAACTTTTCCCTCTACTCGATTAGGAAAAATGGAATTAAAATGACTTTGAAGAAAGCAAGAGAAGAAATGCATGAACGTTCCGAAAGAATGAAAAACATGCCGAATTATAAAACAGGTGGAAATTATGCAAGTGTGGGCATGAAGCCACTCTTTGTTATTTTTGATGAATATGTAGCATTTATGGAAATGTTAGACCATAGAGAGAAGCAAGAAGTATTGGAGGATATGAAGCAATTAACTATGCTGGGTCGTCAGGCGGGTGTATTTCTTATTTTGGCAAACCAACGTCCTGACGCAAAATATTTGGCAGATGGAATAAGAGACCAGTTTAATTTTCGTGTAGCATTAGGTAGAAACAGCGAAACAGGATATGGAATGATGTTTGGAGATGTTGATAATACATTTGTAAATAAGCGTATAAAAGGGCGTGGCTATGCCGATTATGGTGCTTCTATCATTACAGAATTCTATACACCATTAGTGCCTAGAGGATATGACTTTTTAAAGGAGATAGGAAAAGCAACGCCGAAAATGGAGGTTGCGCCAGCGACGACAGTCGCAAGCGACAGCGAAAAGCAACCGGAATTGTAGGCGTGGAGGAAGGAGCGTAGCGGATGACGACATCAAACCCCCCCTACTCTAACAGGGGGGTACAAAATACAAAAAATGAAGAAAACCCTTTAGTATCAATGATTGACTATTTAAGGGTATCGTTTAAAACGCATAATGTCGATTTGATATTAGAAAAAGTGCTTCATCTAAAAAAAGAATATATGGAGCATAAAGAAAGTGGTTTTTATGGATATGTAGGCACATATCAACTGGATAATATTAAAGTATTATATTCTCATGGTTCAGATGTGCGTGGAACACTTATTGAATTAAGTGGTCAAGGTTGCCGTCAATTTGAAACTTTTTTAAAAGCTAGGAAAGTAACGTGGTTCGATTTTTTTAGAGATTGTAAGAAAAATGGTGGGAAATTTCCTCGATTAGATATTTCGATTGACGATAAAAAAACATATTTTGAAATACCTATGCTTTTTGACAAGATAAGAAATGGCGAAGCGATTTCCCGATTTAAAAAAACTGATTATAATGGCTCGTTATCAATGGAAGATGGTGAACAGGGCGGTACGACACTTTATTTTGGTTCAAAAAAACATTCTGAAGTCTATTTCTGTTTTTATCAGAAAAACTATGAGCAATCGGAAAAGTATGGAATCCCTTTAGAAGAACTTGGAGACTGGAATAGATATGAATTAAGATTTAAAGATGATAGGGCGAATGCTGTTGTATCAGAACTTATAAAAAGTGAAAGCATGTTACCAGTTGCTAAGGGAATCATTAAGAATTATTTACGTTTTGTGGATAAGGATAATGATTTAAATAGAGGGCGTTGGAAAACTTCTCATTTTTGGGAAGTTTTTTTAGGTGATGTTGAAAGGTTAAAAATTTTTACGAAACCGCAAGAAGATTTTTATCAAAAGTCTCGAAATTGGTATATGAATCAAGCGGCTAGAACAAGAAAAATGATAAAACTGGTGGAAGATACAAAAGGAATTTCTGATTTAGAAGATTTTGAGGAAGAATTAGAACTAAACGAAAAGCAAGAGCATATGATGTTGGTTTATCTTGCACAGCCGGAAGAAATGATTGTTTAATGTTTTTCCCCTTTTGAGGTAGTGATATTGGGACGCCGTGTGGGGGCGGAACCCCACGAACTTAACGTCATTTGTTATGGAAAAGGGCTGATATTAACGAACGACAGGGCAAGCGGTTTTGTCGGTACAATAGTAAGAGACAAGTCAAGTTTATTTAAATCCCTTTTGAGTATAGTTGACTTGGTGACCATCAAGCACCGACAAAAAATCGGAAAGCAAGGGGGAAAGGGTGGAGATTTTTTAGGCGGTTTTCCTAAAAAATACTACCCGAACCTTGCTTGGAGATTAGTTACTATGTTAGGTGGTGAAAATGTGGACCACGCAATTCAGAATTTGAAATCCTATATGAGTGCAACGCTTGATTTGCATAGAGACCTTGGCCAGCCAGAAGATGTTTATAGAGATGAAATAAAGGCGTATGTATGTGCTATAAATGCTTTGGAACTTTATTATTATGAAGAAAAAAGAACAAAACTAGAATTTGTTTTGAGTTAATGGAAGGAAGGTGAAAAAAATAATTCCACTTATTTTGAATCAAGCTGTATTGATAGGAGCCTTGGAAAGGGAAAAATTGATTAATCATAAATCTGTCATTTTAGAAAAGTTGAGAGAAGAGATGCAGGGTATTGATAATTCCCTCTATATTGAAATGGACGTGTATTTTTATCATAAGAATGAACAAGAAGAAGATAAAACATATCATTGTATATTTGCGAATGTTTCTCATAGACAGAACAAAGTAACGGGAAAACCAAAAAATGCAATTATAGCAGTGGAGTTTCTTGTATTGGAGGTTCATGAATAATGAAAATGAAGTCGATACCCGAATCTTTTAAGGAATTAGGCTTTACTGTAGGTATTCCTAAAAATAGGGAAGGAGAAAAACATTCTTTTTATCAAGCTTATGTAAAAGATTTATCTAAAAATACATCTTTGATTGTTGAAGGATATAGAAGGCAAGGATATTCAACCTATCGTTTTTCTTTTTATAAAGCTACCTATATAGATAATGGTAAGAAAATAAATGAAAAAGTGTATTTGGAAAATGCTTCACCACTGGAGGTATTACAGAGGGTAACATCTTTTGTAGATTATATTGAGAGGAGTTCATAATGAGTATAAAAGATAAATTAAAAAAGAATAAAGTTGTTGATAAAATTGAACAAATTGAACGACCAAAAAAAGAGAAAAGTCCTGTGCGCAAAGATACATCAAAGCGAACAGCTTTTTTTATTTGGTCATTAATTTTAGGAATGTTATTTTTAGCGACAATTTCAGTGTTATTGTCTTTAAACACTCGTTCCACTTTGAATGAAACAAATAAATTGGTCCAGGCGAATGAGGATAAGGAAGTGATAGAAGAAATTCCTGTTGAATCTGCAAATGAATTTCTATCCAATTTTATCAAGGAATATATTAATGTTTCTAATGAAAGTGAAGCTTTGCAAGAAAGAGCAAATCGTTTAAAGGAATATATGGTTTTTAATGACACGTTTAATGATGAAAAAAATTCTTTGTACAACTTAGACAATGTGAATGGTACTAGACAGTTAGAATCTTTGAACCTTTTTCATATTGAAGATGAAGGGGAAAGAAGTCTTTTTCAATATAAGGTTACATTTAAAAATGAATTGCAAAGGGAAGTAGAAAAAGAGGTTGTTAAGGGTGAGGGTAAAAATAAAAAAAAGGAAATTGAAATCGAAATTGAAACAGAGGAAGAAAAAAACACCTTGTTGTTAAATATTCCTATTGTTTATGAAAAAGGTTTGTTTAGCGTTCAATCCGTTCCATATTTTACGGAAGTTCCCTCTTTAGCTGGGAACATAGAATATGAAAAGAAAGAGGTTGACTTAGAAGAATATACCGGGAATGAAAAAGAAAATATCAATGAATTTCTAAATACTTTTTTTGAAAAGTATGCTACAGAACCAGTTGACGAAATGGCGTATCTGATGGATGACCCACAAACGTTAAATGGTTCTTTTTTATTTGAAGAAATAAGAAATTTAAAAATCTATGTAGATGGCAAACATTACAAGGCAACGATGGAGGTGGTGTTTAGAGACGAATTGACAAATATACAACAAGTTAATCCAGTAGAAATGACGATTTCTAAAACTGGAAGAAATTATTATGTGAAAAATTTTATTTATAATTAGGAGGAATGAAAAATGGACTTTTTTAATCACTTGGTTTTGGCTGCTGATTTGCCTACTTTAGGAGGAATTGAGAATTGGGCGTTGGAAATTGTTCAGCAAGCGATAGTCATTATTATTATTTTCCTAGTCACAAAACATCTAGCCAAATTTAAATTTGGTGCGATTATTGTGTGCTGTATCGTTGGAGGAATTGTTTATTTTGTAGTTCGGAATTGGGACACAGTTGCCGGTTGGATTGAAGCCTTCATGAATAAGCTGTAAGAGAGTGATAATATGGCAGAGAAAAAAGAAAGTAGAGTGGTATATAACTATAGAAGGGCTTTAAGGGAACCAAAGAAAATTAGGCAGATAACAGATAATTATTATCTGCCTTTTACAATTGAATTGATTCCTGCATTAAATTTTGTGGTCTTTCTAATTATCACATTTTTAGCAGGTTGGATAATAAGGAAATTTTATCCGTATGCATTTTCGAATACGTGGTTTATATTTTTAATTTGTGTTCCGTTATTTTTTACGTGGCTTGTAACGAAAATTAAGCCGGAAGGCAAAAATATTTATATGTTCATTTATGATTATGTCAAATATTTATTCGGGATAAAAATTCCTAAAAAAAAGTTTTGTAATGGGAAAGAAGTAGAGTGGATGAATGAGAAAAAAATAACATTTAAAGAATGTGTATGGGTGGTGGATAAAGAGAATGACCAAACTGAAACCAGCGTTGAAAACAATAAAGAACAATATGCTATTAACGAGAACGGGAGACGTGTTCGCATATTATCGAATAAAAAGTGAATCGATTCCTATTCAAAATCAAAAAGTGGTAGCCAATTATAAAAGAAATTGGAAAATGTTTTTTGAGGATATCACAGCTTATGAAGATTTTCATTTGAGAATGTATCCTCAAGAGTTCCGTTTGAAAGAACGCTTTGAAGATTTAAGTTTGGGTTTGTCAAAAGATAGTGAAGATGTTGGACGATATTATTTAGGTGAAACAGAAAATGTTTTAAGTTCACGCTTGGGAAATATGACAAAAAATGATTTTATTATTGGCATTAAGTTAAAAAATGCATTTGTAAATGTGGATGGACGACTAAAAGATAATGTTTATTCCATTTTTTCGAATGTAACAGATATGTTTGTAAACTATTTAGGTTGGGAACAAAATGTTCCCACTTCTTTTTTTAATCAATTTGAGGAATTGGAAGATACAATTTATAAAATGGTTGCTGGTGTCAATGGGTCAAGATTAAAAGAAAATGAATTAATTTATGTTAATCGTTATGATTATATTGCTGGTTTGAAGCATGATGTAAGTGAAGAGGAGGAACATGGAAATATTAAGGCGATAACAAATTCGATTATTGACCCTACGGAATCATCTACTTTGAAAATAAGTAGTGAGCAAGATGAAGGTTATTTAACTTTTGTCGTGATTGATGAATTTCCGGATAATATGGCAGAGAGCGATATTTTTTATGAAGCCCAATCTTTACCTTTTGAGGTATGTGTAGATTTTAAAATTCATTCAGAAGGTAAAGGAAAATCAAAAATGAAGGTGAATTTAAAGGGGAGAGAGTTAAAAGAATCAGCGAATGAACAAGCAAAAACAGGTGACTTCGTAGATGATTCTGTTGTAGATAGTCATTATTTAATGAGAAATTTACAGCAAGAATTAAAAAATCATGATGTATCTGTAATGAATTGGCTTGCTACAATTGCTGTAACAGGCAAGACGAAAAAAGAAAGTTTATTACGTGCTAAACAGGTTGTACGTTATTTCAAACAATTAAATATTATTTGCCGTATTCCAACGGCTGACCAATTAAGCTTATTCTATAGAACGTTGCCTGGGGAAAAGTTAGAAGCAACGGATAGAAATTGGTTACAATCGACTACTCAAGATGGTTTAGGAGAAAGTTTGTTTGGCGTAAATTCTGAAATTGGAAATAAGATTGGTTTTTTTATAGGCTGGGTTGATAGATTTCATAAACATAAGGATTTGGAAAGTGCCAAATTATCAAGTCGTGACCCTGTGTTTTTTCATCCGATGCTGGCAAACCAAAATATTAGAGGTAGTAAATATAGAAGTCCGCATGTTCTGATTACAGGTGATACAGGCAGTGGGAAATCATATCTTGCAAAGTTGTTATTTATTTATGTAACACTCTTAAATATAAAATCCTTATATATTGACCCTAAAAAAGAAATAAGGAAATGGATAAATAAAGTTATAAATGATGGCATCATTAGACGTGATTATCCTTTATTTGTTGAGCACTTGGAAAAGTTTAAATTTGTAACTTTGGATTTTGAAGATAAGGATAATTGGGGAGCATTAGACCCGGTAGCTTTTTTACCATCTTCTCAAGCGAAAGAATTGATTCAAGATATTTTTTCGGAAGTTTATGATTTCAAAGGGAAAGATGAAATTCATACAGCCTTTTTGAGGGCAATATCGGAAGTCCTTGAAAGAAAAGAAAAAGGTGAACAAGTGGGCTCCATGCATATCATTGAGATTATGCAAGATAGCAATGAGCCATCTGTAAAAAAAGCAGGAGATTTTTTATATGAAGTGGTTGCTGATTCTATATTAAAGCTATGTGTTCATGATGGTTCTAATTCTGCGTTATCCTTAACCGATAGAATTAGCATTATTGAAATTGAAAACATTGATTTGCCAGAAGCTACTGCAAGTGTAGAAACCTATACAAATAGCCAGCGCAAATCAAATTCGATTATGCTGGCTTTAGGGAAATATTGTGAACTGTTTGGCCGGGATAAAGATGAGCAAACCGTAGAATTTATTGATGAAGCATGGGTTATCATTGCGTCACAACAGGGGAAAAAGGTCGAAAAACAGATGAAGCGTGTTGGGCGTAGCTATAATAATGCTTTATATTTTATCTCACAATCTACCAAAGACGCTTTACGAGAAAAGGAGAATGAAACAGGGAACTTTGGTGTAGCTTTTGCTTTTGATGAAGAAAACGAACGTCCCGATATTTTAAAATGGATGAACATGGAATCAAGTGAAGAAAATATAGAAATGCTAGATAACATGTTACAAGGGCAATGTTTGATGAAAGATATGTTCGGCAGAACCTCAAAAATTACGATTGAATGTCTCTTTGAAGAATGGGAAGGAGCATTGGAAACAATCAATAAATCGGCGGTTGCCTATGCAGAGGAAAAATATTTATAGATGGAATGGCTATCCATAATTGGTAGCCATTTTTAATATAAAAAAGGAGATGATTTAATGAATGAGAATGTTTTAGGTATGATGTATATTTCTGAATTAGAAAATTATGTGGAGTTGGAAGAAAAACTATTGGAATTAGATATGTCTGAAAAGTTAGAGGAAATAATTAGAGAGGCTATTGATTATTCGAACGATAATTTGAGGGAAGATGGAAATGTAAATTTTACAATTACAAAACGTCATTCGCAAAAAGATATAAGTTACAATTTTGTTTTTGAATTATTTTTGGTGGAAGAACAGCGTGACAGATACCTTTATTATGAAACTTGTATTGAGCTCTAAGTAGTAATTTTTTCAAGGGTGGCTATCGAAAGGTAGTCACTTTTTTATTTGAAAGGCTGGTGAGGAAATGCAAAATGAAATTTTTTTAAAGTCGTTTGTAAAAGGGTTACAAATTAATTTTGAGAGATTGAAAGGCTTGGAGGAAGGAAGGAAACAAGGAAAAACAGATGCGGAATTTTTAGCTTATTGTCGTGGTGGCGTAAGTGCCTGTGAAAGGATACTAGATTTTATAAAGGATTTGAATGCCAATGAAGAATAAAAAATGGTTGTTAATTCTACTTACTGCATTATTTTTATGTTTCGTGACATCATCAGTTGTTCTTGCGGAAGATGATGAAGACGTTGATACAAGTGGGAATCTCTCTGATTTGATTGATGATGATTTTCCAGTTGGAGATTTTATTCTCAAACTTTTCGGGAAAATATTTGACAAAGAATATAAACCTTTTAAGTATATGGATAAGGCAAAGGAAAAGGAAGAGGGTGGTGTTCAATTAGAAATAAAAAAATATCCACTCGAACGTTATATGGTGAATAATGAAGATACAAGTGGAATATTTGGTTTTAATTTGTATTCAATCAATAACTTTTTTATGGGTATTATTCAAAATGTGGTTAAAGTTACAGATAGTTCTTTACAATTATTTACGTTAAATAAATTGGATGATTTTGCGGATGATATTGAAAGTGTTTCGGGTAGTATATATGAAGTTTTAAAGGAGCATTTTGCAGAAATATTGTTTGCATTTTTATGTGGATATCTTGTTTTTATATTTTTTACCAAAGGAAATGCCAGAGAATCTTTTAGAAAATTTATGTTGTTTGTGGTTGTTTTAATTGTTGCCGGTTATTGGGTATCGAATGCCAGTTATTTATTAAAAAGTATGAATGCACTTTCGGGAGAGATACAATCTACTTTAGTAAGTGCAGGTGATGGTATTTTAGGGATTTTTGATGATAAGAGAGAGGGTGTTTATGCAGGGATTAATGATATTGATGAAAATGAGAAGATAGAAGGTACAATTGCGGTCGTTCGTAATATTTATTTTGATTTAGCATTAAAACGACCATACCTTTTAATTAACTATGGTAAAACAGATGAAAAAGAAATTAATGCTGATGATAAGATTAAAGATTTAGGTTTTGGATTTCAAGCTTTTCCACGTTCGGAAAGAATGCTGGCTTTTAAATTAAACTCGGAAGGTTCAGCGTATAGAATCGGTCATGCCCATCTTGAAGTAAATAAAAACGGAAATACGAATGTAGCTTCGGGTTCAGCTTTTAAACGATCGGGTATAGTATTTTTGACTTTTTTCATTGTGATTGGTTTGTCTATTCCCTTTTTATTATTAGGTTTAATCAATTTTGCATTACAATTGTTAGCGATATTCATAGCTTTAGCTTTACCTTTTGCGTTTGTTTTAAGTTTTATTCCTCATTTTGCAATGACAGGTTTTAAGGCATTAGGTAATATAGTGACCATTTTTTTAACGAAAGGTTTGTTAGGTTTACTTTTATTTGTTGTTTATCTGTTAACATATTCCATGTATCTATTTGTAAAACCAGTCGATACAGGAATGTATTTGTTACATGTGGTGCTTTTGATTGTGATATTTTTCTTAATCATAATTAAGAGAAATAAAATTATTAGTTTTGTTACGGCAGGACGTGTTCAAACAGTTGATGGAAACATTATGCCAAATATGAACCAGTATTATAGTAATCAATTTTCTAATGCGAAAAAGAGATTACAAGAAAGACGTTCTCAAAAGAGGGAATCTCCAATGAATTATGGAGATGAAAAAAGTGATTCTAAACAGAGTGCAAAAACGAATCGAACGAGTATGAGGGAGGAAAGAAAAGGTACTGAAAATGGCAAGGGTGTGGATACTAAACGTTCTCCACAGAGAAAGAAAAAGGATGATGGGGATAAAGCAGTACCTGTACCATTGGAAACAGATGACCCATCAAAAGAACGAACTTCACAGTCAGAAAATACAAATGAAAAAGATATTGGTGGTGTGAATGAAGAAAGTCGTGGTCATGCTGAATCTTATCATGACAAAGAACATTCTGTAGAACGAACTTCACAGCCGGAAAATACAAATGAAAAAGATATTGGTGGTGTGAATGAAGAAAATCGTGGTCATTCAGAATCTCATCATGACAAAGAACATTCTGTAGAACGAACTTTACAGCCGGAAAATACAAATGAAAAAGATATTAGTGGTGTGAATGAAGAAAATCGTGGTCATGCTGAATCTCATCATAATAAAGAGCGTGCTGTAGAACGAACTAAACAACCAGAAAGCATAAATGAAAGAGATGTAGACAGTGTGAAGAAAGAAAATCGTAGTCATACAGAGGTTCATCATGATACAGGTTTGAATGCGCAACGAAATAGAGAAGTATCATCTGTAGAAGAAAGGAAAAGAGAAAGAGATGAGAATTGAGGATTGCTATAATAGGCAATTCTCTTTTTGTTTTTTGTGGAGGTGTTTTTTTAATTGAATACAGATAAAATACCTGGGGTAAAAATGGCTAAGATGAAAATAAAAATCTTTTTAATTGTTTTGTTGTTTTTCTTCTTTTTTATCATTGGTATAGTGGTTCTTTTTGTTGTTAATTCAATAAATATGAGTGATGATGGAATGCCTCATTTAAGAGAAGAAGAAAATGAAGAATATACGGATATTTATACTGGTAATGGTATTGCGCCCGAAGTGTTGAGGTATAAAGCTTATTTTGAAAAATATGCCAAAAAATATTTCATATCACAACATGTAGATGTATTGATGGCTATGACTATGCAAGAAAGTGGAGGTAGGGTTTTAGATGTAATGCAATCATCCGAAAGTCTCGGTCTACCTCCCAATTCAATTACAGACCCAGAAATTTCTATTGATATTGGAACAAGATATTTTTCACAAGTCATGAAGGAAGCAGATGGAGAAGTGAAGCTTTCCCTGCAAGCGTATAATTTTGGTTCGGGATTTATACCCTATGCGAACGAAAGAGGGGGTTATTCTAAGAAGGTCGCCATTGATTTTAGTAATATGATGGCTAAAAAAAATGGGTGGTCTCGCTATGGTGATGTAAACTATGTAGACAATGTTATGCGTTATCTTGAAGAAGATAATTCCCCTATAAATGTTCGTGGTGATTGGGCATTACCGTTAAAAGAAATTATAATTACAAGTGGTTTTGGACCGAGAACGCATCCGATTACAGGTGAGTTAGAGAGTTTTCATGGTGGGGTGGATTTTGGCTGTACGCCTAGTGATAACATTATGGCGGTTAAGGATGGAAAGGTTGTAGAAGCCATTCATGGAAATACTGGCTATGGAAATTATGTTACTTTGCAACATGCAAATAATGAATTTAGTCGGTATGGTCATATGTCCTCATTAAAAGTTTCTCTTGGTGATAAGGTTAGTCAAGGTCAAGCTGTTGGTAAGTGTGGAACGACAGGGGATAGTACAGGAAATCATTTACATTTGGAACATTTAACTAAATTAGGTCAAGCACATCAAGATAAAATTGACCCTCGAAAAACATTAGGGTTAGATTAATTGAATGCTATTCGGATTTAGAGGTGATAGAATGAAAAAGTATTTACCATTAATTATTGTTGGTGTTTTAATCATTGTTTTCTTATTCGTGAAGAATGAAAATTATAGAAATGAGTTAAAGCAAGCAAAGAATGAAATAAGTCAATTAGAGAGTTTGGAAGAAGTCATTCATTTAGAAGCTGGTGAGATAGCAGAAAAATTTATTATGGGCTATTTTAATTATCAAGGCAAACCAGTAAGGGAAGATGTAGAAATGTACGTATCAGAGAAAAAATTAAAAGAATTAAACTTTGATGGGAATGAAGAATATGACGATAAATTAGCTGAAGTGAAATCTACTGTGAATAATCTAGATGTTTATTTAGGAAAATCAAAAGAGGGTAGGCAAAAAGTTTTAGGTGTCTTTATAAACGAAATTGAAATGGATGGTGCGGTAAGTTCGGTGGATTCATTCATTGAACTAGATATGGAAAATAAAGATGATGTTTGGCGTATTGTTGACTTTAATTTTTTTCAGTATTGATTATATGTTATCATAGGTTAAATGAAAATTATTCTAATTGGAGGTGATTTTCTTGCATAAACACGTTTTAAAAATAATGGTACTGATGATTTTTTCTATCAGTCTAGTAGCATGTGGAAATTCAGAAGCTAAAACAAATAATAATTTAACCTATGAAAATATAGTAAATTTAGCTATTGAGAAAGTGGAGTCAGAAATCGCTGAACGAAATAATATAGAATATGATAGTTCTAGTATAGATTACGGAAATGATTTGAGAAGTAGTTCAGATATTACAATGTGGGAAAATGGAAAATATATAAAAGTTGTTGTTTATGATAAAGAAGAAGATGATGAAAAAGAAATAACTCATTATAGATTAAAAGATGATGAATTAGTGAATATAAACGGTCATCCAGACATTGACTTTGATTCTATAGAGGAACAAGAGCCCGATTATATAGAAGAAAAAGGAAAAATAATTAAGCAGTAATTAATTAGATAAAATTAATAGGAGGTAATAATATGAGCAAAGAAGTGACTAATGAGCAGATTTTACAAGCTATTACTGAATTATCAAAAGAAGTAATAGATGTAAAACAAGAGGTAAAGAAAAATGCTGATAAAATTGACAAGTTAGATGCTAAGGTAACCGTATTATCAGAGGGATTACTAGACACTCAAGCAGAAGTAAAAATTCTTAAAAATGCAAAATGATTAATTGCAATGAAAAGCAATGTTATAAATTAAATATTTGATTTCACTAGCATTGCATTAATTAAACCTGATGATTCAAAATACTGAAAATGTTCAATAATTACGTGTTCATGATACAAAAAAATCCTTTACAATGGAAGTACAGGTGGTTCCTGTCCAAATCCAAAAGTAAAGGATAATCCGTATGGACAAGAATACACTAAAATCATCATTTGGTAAATGGGTTTCACCTATAAATACGAAAAAACTATTTGAACAAGTAGAAGAAAATAAACAAGATTACTACACAAAAAAACTAACAACTGCAGCGTATATAAAGCTCATGTTACTTGCCCAACTGCAAGGCTTCGAGAGCTTGGAAGAAATGAGCGATGCCCTAATAGATGATGGACTTCAAAAAGCACTGGGGTTTGAATCAATTAGTACATCTCAGCTATCAAGGAAGAATAATGAAATGAATCCAATGATCCTTTCCCATTTATTCTTGGACCTTGTTTACAAAATAAAAGGCATCCAATTTAAAAACGGGAAATACATGCCATTGAAAATCATTGATTCTAGCACGCTTCCATTAAACTTAACGAATCATAAGTGGGCAAAGTTCCGTAAAACAAAAGCAGGAGTTAAGCTACATTTACGACTTGTATTTATGAATAAAGACACCGTCTATCCTGAAAAAGCAGTGATTACAACAGCCAAAGAACATGACAGAAATCAACTGGAAGTTCTCGTAGACGACAAAGAAGCCATGTATGTGTTTGACCGTGGATACGTTGATTATGAACGATTTGATCGAATGACAGATGAAGGCTATTTTTTCGTATCAAGACTGAAGAAAAACGCCATCACTCGTGAAGTAGAATCATTTTCTATACCTAAAGATTCTACGGTTTTATCCGACAAGATGGTTTACATCGGTTCGACGCAAAATCGTACAGAGAATGTATTCCGCCTACTTGAAGTAGTGGATACAAAGGGAAACATTCTACGATTAATTACTAACCGTTTCGATCTAGACTCCGAAGAGATTAGTGAAATTTACCGTCAACGATGGACCATTGAGCTATTTTTCAAGTGGCTCAAACAGCATGTAGAGATCAAACACTTTTATGGCATGAGCGAAACTGCCATTCAAAATCAAATTTTCCTTGCACTTATTGCTTACTGTTTACATGTACTTATCCAGTTAGAGATGAGGAGTAAGAAGTCCTTACTCCGAATTAGCCGCTGGTTAAATAAAGCGCTGTGGAAACCTGCGTACATCTGGATTCGCAGATTTGACGATAGATCTATTCCGTAAATACATACAGTGTCGCTGTTGCTAATAGTTTAATTGTATAATTTTTCCAAATGGACAGACCACCTTTGTTTAGCCTTTGTCTTTTTGGCAAAAAATCCTGCAAAGATGCTTACTGAATTTTCAAACCATATTTATGCAATGCTAGTGATTTGATTTATTAAAAGAGCAGATAAATTATCTGTTCTTTTTTTTATTGAAAAAATAAGGAGGAATTGTTTTGCTAATGAATAAAACCATTTCAAAAAAAGAATTACAAGATATGGGTTTTTTGCCTTACCAAGCTGTTGATATTATTAGACAAGCAAAATATTACATGGTGAGACAAGGATATCCCTATTATAATAACAAAAGATTAGGACGGGTGCCTTGTCATGCTGTTGAAAATATCATAGGTGTGGACGTATCTCTGGAGGAAGGGGATACGAATGGCAAAGACTAAATATAAAGGAGTTTATACGGATAATAAAGGAAATTTCTTTTATAATATTGAACTTGGTGTAGATAAGATTACGGGAGAAAGGATTCAGAAGAAATCTAGGAAAAACGCTAATGGTGAAAAATTTAAATCTGCAAGAGAAGCTAATAAGGAAGCGACTAGAATAAGAAATGAATACCTTAGCCAAAATGGCTATGCCAATTATCGCCTTACTTTTGGTGAGTTTATGGATTTATTTTTTTTACCATACTATCAATCAAGCGTGGAAGAGGATACTTGGGCATCAAGAAAACATGCTTTTGAATTAATTAGAGACAGGTTTTCTGATAAAAGGCTTAGAGATATTGATGTCAGAGATTGTGAATCCTTTAGAACTTGGCTCTTGAATGAAACTGGATATTCTCAAAATTATTCTGCGTTGCTCTATGGAGGATTTAGACAAGCACTTGAGTATGCTGTGAATTTGGAATTTTTAGAGAAAAATATTTCAAAGAAAACAAAAGCAATTCCAAAAGCGAAAAGTGTTGTTGGGTTTTGGACAAAAGAGGAATTTGAAAAGGTTATCTCGATGATTTATACTCATAACTTTTATGAGCACATGTGCTTTGTTGCAATTTGGTTATATTATATGACAGGAGTAAGAGTCAGTGAAGGATTGGCACTCTATTGGAATGATGTTGATTTCGATAAAAAGAAGTTAAGGGTTCATCACACTTTGCAAATGAAATCAAAAAAAGATTTTAAACGAAAGCCATATACTAAAACGGAAGATGGTATTCGCACAATATCGTTAGATGACGATACGTTAGCAATCTTGCAAAACTGGAAACAAGTACAATCAGAGCATGGAATAGATAATTTCATATTAAGCTATACAGGACTACCTGTTCATAGGTCTACAATCCATAGAATTGTACAACGATATGCCAAAATAGCAAAAGTTACTGTAATACAAGCAAAAGGATTGAGGCATTCTCATGTTAGTTATTTAATTAATGAGTTTAATGCTGATGTATTAGTTGTATCACGAAGATTAGGACATAGTTCACCGGAAATAACTTTGAAACATTATGCGCACTTATGGAGTAGAAATGATGAACCACTTGCTGAAAAAATGGCAGGGAATATTAAGTTCAATTTTTCTAAGGAAACTTATATGGATTTCAATGGAAATCAAGACATTAAGATGGAATTGGTTCCCTACCAAAACCCTGCCATAAGGGAAAGTAAACTGTCTGAAAGCAGTGATAGCAAGGGTTCTAGGTAGCCCATCTACAGTTGAGTGGGAATAATTCACTAAGAGCATTTGAAGTGAAAACGTTGATTTGACTGCATTTCGATGGTACGTAAAATGGATGAAATGATTAAAAATGAATAGGTTCTCCGCCAAGATTCCGCCAGAGGAAACGGAGAAAAACGAGGGATATTGTGTAAAAGCAGTATCTCTTTTTTATTTTTTATTTGTTTTGAAGTCGCTGTATATTAGGGTTTTTTGGGTATTCGTTTTTTAGAGAGTGAGATTAATATTTATAATATTATTAGTACTTCAATACTATCTTTGAAGGTTATTCCCCGCCAAAAGTTATTTTTAGTTGTGAACAAACTTAAGGAGTTGAATAAAAACTACTATTTGAATTAGGACAATTAAGTGAATCATTTAAAGGCTATTGACACACTAGGAAAAATTGTTAAAATAGTAATGTCCAATTATTTTGACATAGGTGATACCATTGAAAAATAAAATTAAAGAAATACGAAAAAAACTGGGGATAACACAAGAGCAACTTGCCAAGGAGTGTGGAGTTGTTAGACAAACAATAAATTGTATAGAAAATGATAAATATGATCCTACACTGGAGTTGGATTTTAAATTATCAAAAACATTAAAAGTAAAGGTAGATGAATTGTTTATTTATGAGTAAATTTCATTTGAATTATATGCTGACCATGAAAGATATTGTGAGGGAGGGTAATGAAATTCTACATCAACCAACACAAGATGTGATGATACCTCCTTTAGAAGAAGATAAGGAAATATTAATTTGTATGATGAATTTCTTGAAAAATAGTCAAGACCACGATTTGTCTGAAAAATATAAATTGCGAGCAGGAGTTGGCTTATCAGCAAATCAGATTGGTTTGAATAAGCGGATGTTCGTTGCTTTTTTAACAGATGAGAAAGGTATCCAACATGAATATATGCTTATTAATCCTAAAATAATCAGTCATTCAATTTCTATGATTTACCTACCACCGAGTGAAGGTTGCCTTTCAGTTGATAGGGATATAAAAGGATTTGTCCCTAGATATGAGAGAATTAAAGTGAAAGGATTTAATATAAAGGGAGAAGAGATAGTGTTGAAACTTAAAGGTTATTCCTCTATTGTTATTCAGCATGAAATAGATCACTTAAACGGAATCATGTTTTATGAGCGTTTTAATAAAGAAAATTCTTTTAAACTACCGGAAAATTGCAAAAGTTTGTACTGAATTTCCAAATTGTTGCTACAAGTTCATGTGAAATATAGTAAATACGAAAATAAACGTTTTATTTAAATTTTGTTTGTACTTTGGAAAGGATGTTTTATAAACTATATTACTGAAAGATGGAGAATGACAAGAAGTTTATGAATCATAAAACAATATATTATTTTTGTATAATCAATTCTATGAATGTGTAGTGTGTATCGTTGCTACAAAGGGAAACTATATAGAAATCCTTAGTTTTAAACACTTTCACAAGCATTTCGTGTTTGTAGGAGAAGGTGAAAAAACGAGAAATAAAGTACTGAAAAACCACATTACCGTTTCAGTGGTAATTGATCTGGGGTGTGGGAACACAATAGAATAAAAAATGTAAGGCGTTCAAATAAAATGAACGTCTTTTTTTACGCCTAAAAACGGAGAATAGAAGGTGGAATATGACAAAACTTACTTTAGGAAGTTTATTTGATGGGATAGGTGTATTTCCATTAGCTGCTTCTCATTATGGGATTCAACCAATATGGGCAAGTGAAATAGAAAAATCCCCCATATCTATTACGAAACGACATTTTCCTAACATCTATCATTTAGGGGATATTACAAAAGTAAAAGGGGGAGAAATCTCACCTGTTCATATCATTACATTTGGTTCCCCTTGTCAGAACCTATCCAATATTGGTAAACGAGAAGGTCTTACAGGAAGTCAATCGAGTTTATTTTATCACGCAATCCGAATTATAGAAGAAATGAGGTGTGCAACGAATGGAACATATCCAGTTATCGCTGTTTGGGAAAACGTCATGGGAGCTTTTTCATCAAATAACAGGCTGGATTTTAAGGCCGTGCTTGAATCGTTCACAAATACCGAAATTCCAATGCCTACTTCTGGAGTCTGGGCAAATGCTGGAATGGTCCGAGGGAATGATGTTGATATCGCTTGGCGATTGTTGGATGCCCAATATTGGGGAAAGCCCACACTCGCTCAAAGAAGAAGACGTATCTTTCTCGTGGCAGATTTTGGGGGATCACGTGCCACAGAAATATTATTTAAAGCCCGTGATTTGCAATCGGTTTTTACGTCTTGCAGAGAGAGCTGGCTGTCCTCCCCCATTACCAGTAGAATATCTACTCAAAAAGCAAGGGGGAAAATACCCATCATCCGACCCTTTCAAGAAAGAAGAATGCGAAGTACAGCCAAAGAAAAAAATAAAAAAGGGTTCCAAGGAAGCTTTGGAAAAACAAACGATCCCTTCCCCACTTTGTTAGCGGGATCAGTCAATAACTTTTCTTTTTGGTACGAAGACGAAGAAAAAGAGGGCTATATCCGACAACTTACTCCATTAGAATGTGAACGTTTGATGGGATTACCAGAGGGATGGACAGCCCTTGGACATAAAGACGAAGCGATAAGTGATTATGCTAGATATAAAGCAATTGGCAATGCGATAGCTGTACCATGTTCGGAATATATTATGGCTGGTATTGCAGAAGTTTTATAGATTAAAAAACTAACGTGTGACAAATTTTATCTGTCATGATTTTTTATTGCCCAAAATAAGGTGGTGTGTGATTTATGGACGTATAGATTATCGCATTCAAGAAGCGTAAGGAGTGTGATGTTAAATGAATATCTCTCGTTCTCCGCCTTAATTGAAAAGTGAAATTGGACCATTCAAAATAAAAAACACTTTGATACAGTCTAAAATACAACACTATTAATATTGTTTGTTATGAAGATAAATATTTTTATTGTATAAATTTTATTTAAGTTAAAATAAAGGGACATTTTCACGTTAAATCTATTAATCGTAAGTTTTAATCGGAAAAAGATTGCAAAACGTCAACTGAGATGATATGATACTTCTAAACTACATAGTTAGGAGTGTCTCTAATGGCTATCGCTACCGATATGGAACAAATCGTTATAGAAGGTATTTTACACGCAATGTCGATTACTAATAAAGATGTTGTAGATGATTTTGAAGAAGCAATTTCAAAAAGTAATAAAAATGGATTATATGCTAGTGTATGGGCAAGAAGAAGTGACGACTTGGAAGCTCAGTTTAGCAAATTCGATGAAATAGAAGTTTTTCATATTAAAAGGACAAGTCTTTGGCAAATTGACCCTGTTTTTGATCGTAGTAATGGAGTATTATATCTATTATTTTCCGCAAATAATTTGTCTCAAGTCAGAAAAAAAATATATGAAAAAAGGAGAAAGCTCCCATTATTCTGTTAGTTTTTTGCTAAAAAACATAGGTTTACTGCCAATGCATAATGAACAATTGGAGTTTATTCCGATTGCTAATGAGGAGATAGAAGAACTAAATCTCAAAAGACAAAAAGATATTGAGAAAATGATTGGAAAAGATGCTTCGAATATAAAAAATGTGAAAATGGTAAGTGTTACTTACCATGAAGATGAAGCAATCGCAGCATTATTGCAAGAATATACTTCTGATTTCTTATTGTCGAGTGAGAGGGATATTTCTGATTTATTGGATACTCAATATTTTGGAGACAACATCATGAGTGATGATACAAGTGATTCTGTTGAGTCAAGACAGTCCTTGGTAACGTTAAAAGATATAAATAAAACAATAGATGATTAAGTAAATAGAAAGAGTGGTATATAATGACAATATCTTTCAATGGAGATAGATTGAAGGAAGCGCGTCGTTTTAGACAAATGTCCATCCCCCAACTAGCAGATAGGGTTGGAGTATCAAAACAAATGATTTCGAAATATGAGCATAACGATGCTCAGCCAAGTGCTAAAACATATCAAAAAATAATATTTGCACTTGGTTTTCCATTAAAATATTTTCAACAAGATGATGAATTTACTTACAATGAATTAGGTACATTTTATAGAAGTAGATTAACATCCACGCAATCTGAAAAAAAACCGAGTGAAATGTTAAAAAAATATCTAGCTGTATTAGCTAATTTCTTTGAAAACTATGTTAATTTTCCAGTTTTGAGAGAGTTGGAATTATCGGAAAACCCAGCTGAAGCAGCAAAGCAACTTCGCGAAAAATGGGAATTAGGGGATAAGCCAATCAAGAATATGCTTCACTTGCTTGAGTTACATGGATTTCAAGTTGCAGCAATAAATTCCCAATCTGAAAAAGTAGATGCATTTGGTAGTCAAACAAAGGTGAATGGGAAAAATTATTATTGCATTTTAATTGACCAAGATAATAACTCTTTCTTTCGTCAACAATTTAGTTTGGCACATGAATTAGCTCATTGGGTATTACATTCAGAAAAAGTAAATCCCCAAGAGTTAAATCCACAGGAATATCGTGAAATGGAGAAAGAGGCGAACATTTTTGCGTCTAACTTTTTATTACCTTCAGAAGCTTTTTGTGAAGATATAAAAGGATATGAAGATAACTTAGATGCGTACCTTAATCTAAAATCAAAGTGGAAAGTTTCTGCCGCAAGCATGGTATATCGATCAAAAAGTCTGGGATTAGTATCTTCAGAGCAGTATCTACGATTACAAAAAAGGATGAGTTCAAGGGGATGGAGGAGAAGCGAACCATTTGATACGGTTCATCCTATTTCTAAACCTACTGTTATGAAGCAAGCGTTTGAATTACTAGAACAAGCAGGGATCATTGGGGAAAACTCTCTATCAGATTTGTTGGAAAGGAAATACAAAATTAGTTTGCCGAATGATATTTTGGCAGAAATTTTAGGAATTCCATTGGAAAAGTTAGCAGACAATAACAGAGGGAATATTGTTCAAATGAGAAGAGATTAGATGTTAAAAGTTGAAATGACATTTAGTAATAGTGATATGTGAGGTGATAAATTTTGGTGAAACATAGTGGCGGAAAAGTAGGTAAGGCTGGTAAAACGCTCGCTTCAAAAAATAGTAGTAAATCTGCGAAATCTAAAGCGGGTAAAACTTTAAAAAGTCATCAAGATAAAAAGCATTAAATAATAATTCTCATAAAACGCAAGGATTTTATTATTCAATTATTAAAAAAGGTCTATATTTTGACTCATAGTTGGATTATAGAATCATTTAAGATAAACTCTAATCCCCTTTTAACAGGTTAAATCCTGAAAAAGGGGATTTTGGTATTTCTAAGTAGAAAGTAAAAAAGAAAAAGAGGTAATGAAAAATGGAATTAAAACATGTCATTCCAAACATGGAAAAAACATTTGGTAATTTAGAATATGCTGGAGAAGGTAAGGTGGAACAGCGTCGTATTAATGGGCGCATGACAACATTGTCACGTAGTTATAATTTGTATTCCGATGTTCAACGTGCAGATGATATTGAGGTGATTTTGCCACAAGAAGCTGGAGAGAAATTCTTTAAACATGAGGAAAAAGTGAAGTTAGTCAATGCCAAAATTACCGCAGAAGGCTATAAAATTGGTGATCGTGGTTTTACAAAATACATTTTACATGCTGACGATATGGTTAAAGCATAAGGAGGAAAAAGTGATGAGATTAGCAGAAGGAATTGTCATTGATAAAGAAAAGACATTCGGATTATTAAAGTTTTCGTCATTACGCCGGGAAGTGTTTTTACAAAATGAAGATGGTACGGTATCAACAGAAGTAAAGGAACGCACCTATGATTTAAAGTCACGTGAACAAGGTCGCATGATTCAAGTGAGTATCCCTGCTTCTGTTCCATTAAAAGACTTTGATTATAATGCAGAAGTAGAACTGATCAATCCTGTCGCAGATACAGTCGCAAATGCAACTTTTCGTGGTGCGGATGTGGATTGGTATATCAAGGCAGATGATTTAATTTTAAAAGGGAAAACGGCAACACCAAGCACTAATAATCAAAAATCTACACCTAACAAAGATAAATAATGAAATTTTACCGAAAAAGAGGGAAGCGAATCGGTGGTGACCCCACAAAGTTAGAGTTTTTATTATGCAGCTGTTTGGCTGGTTTGAGTTCGGTATTGTACTGGACTTAAACCAGCCAATTTTAACTTTATACGTTCATTATTGTAGTAATCAATGTAATCCTCAATTTTTCGCTTTAGCTCTTCATAAGACACTATTTTTTCCCCATAATACATTTCTTGCTTTAGAACGCCAAAAAAATTTTCCATTGCCGCATTATCCGCACATGTTGCTTTTCTAGACATACTTTGAAAGATTTTGTTTTTCTTTAATGTTTTCATCCACTTGTTATGTTGATAGTGCCAACCTTGATCAGAATGAATCGTTGTTCGATATTCAGCTTCATTTTTAATAATTTTTAGTGCTTGATTTAACGGTGCTATAACGAAATCTAATGTTGGACTGTTAGAAATACCATAGGATATAATTTCACCATTATATAAATCCATTATTGGACTTAAATACAGTTTTTGATCTTCGGTACATTTAAACTCAGTCACGTCTGTCACTAGTTTTTGAAGGCGAATGGATGTATTAAATCTACGGTTCAAGCGATTTTTAGCCACTTTTCCAACCTTACCTTTATACGATTTATAGCGAGATTTACGTGTGAATTTCACGCACCTTAAACCCATTTCATTCATAATTCGCTGGACTTTTTTATGATTTATTACATAACCTTGGCTTTTTAACTCTAAATAAATACGACGATATCCGTATTTACCCTCGTGCTTTTGAAAAAGCTCAAGGATGATTTCTTTCCACTCTTTATCTGGATCTTCTTTCTGTAATTGCTTCATATGGTAATGATAAGTCGCCTCTGGAATACCCACAATTTCTAACACATCTTTTAATTTGAATCCTTCTTCTTTGAGTTCGAACGCCAACGCTGCTTGTGCTTTTCGAGGAAGGCGTTCGGATTCTCCTGAAAAGCTTTTAACTTTTTTAAATAGGCATTCTCTAAGCGCAGAAGTTCATTTTCGCGTTCTAACAGTTCTTCACGAGATAACTCTTTTTCTTGTTTCGCTGGTTTAGCTTTATGATTTTTAGACATAGGAGGCCGTCCTTTCGATTTATCTTGCAGGCCCTCTATACCTTCATTCCAGAAAATTCTGTACCAGTTCGCAATTAATGTGGGATTGTTCATCTTAAAAACAATCGCGGTATCTTGATAAGAAGCGCCTGTCCTTTTCATAAAGTTTAATACATCTAACTTAAATTGAACAGGATAAACTTGTTTAGAATGCTTCCTGCGTAGCCCGTCCTCACCAAATTCTTTATAAGCACGAACCCACCTCTCAATTGGTGATTGGCTTGGAATACCATGTTTTTTCGCTAGCAATCCATAGCCCAAGGAATTTTCAAGATATTCTTTTACAATCATCAATTTAAATTCATAACTATATTTAGCCATATAAAAACACCCCAAAAGTCAGATTTTCACTCTAACTTTTGGGGTGCGGCACCATCCGACCAAGTGACGCCTCTCTCTTTTTTCAATTTATCTTCTTTGGATTGTTTGGTGTATGGCTCGTTTTCTTTATCCCTTTTCATGTGAGATTTTTGTTTGCAACAACGTGGGAACTTGATCCATTTCAAACTCATTTTGTAAGTACGTATGGATTCACTTCACTAATCATTAGTTTGGTCATGGTGGCAATTTGTGCTTTTGTTTATTATCGGTATCGTTACAACCATCTAAAACAGTTGATGCATCGACAAAAGCTCGCAAAGATGATTTTAGACAATCAGTGGTATGTAACAAAACAGGTGATGAATGAAAGATTTTTCAAAGATATCCCATCTAGTAAGGCGAAAGAACAAATTAGTCATTTTCCAAAGATGTATTATCGGTATGAAAAAGGCATGATTCATATTCAAGTAGAAATAACACTTGGCAAATATCAAGAGCCATTGTTAAATTTAGAAAAGAAGTTAGAAAGTGGTCTGTACTGTGAACTGGTATCAAAAGAATTACACGATTCCTATGTGGAGTATGTCCTGTTCTATGATATGATTGCGAACCGAATTTCGATTGATGAAGTCATTGCGCAAAACGGTAGCTTAAAGCTCATGAAATCAATGGATTGGGAATATGATAAGCTGCCACATATGTTGATTGCTGGCGGAACAGGTGGTGGAAAAACGTATTTTATTCTTACGTTGATTGAAGCGCTGCTAAAAACCGATGCCAAGTTATATATTTTAGATCCGAAAAATGCCGATTTAGCCGATCTCAGTACCGTCATGCCTGATGTATATTATAAAAAGGAAGACATGATGGCAAGTATTGATCAATTTTATGAAGATATGATGGCTCGAAGTGAAGAAATGAAACAGATGGAAGGATATAAAACAGGGGAAAACTATGCTTATCTTGGCTTAGCTCCTCATTTTTTAGTTTTTGACGAATACGTAGCTTTTATGGAAATGCTTGCGTCTAAAGAAAGTACAGCTGTATTAACGAAACTAAAACAGATTGTCATGTTAGGTCGTCAAGCTGGATTCTTTCTTATTCTTGCTTGTCAGCGGCCAGATGCAAAATATTTAGGGGATGGGATTCGAGATCAATTTAATTTTCGTGTTGCTTTAGGAAGGATGTCTGAACTAGGATATGGCATGATGTTTGGAAGCGACGTCCAAAAACAATTTTTCTTAAAACAGATTAAAGGACGTGGCTATGTCGATAAAGGAGATAATGTCATTACCGAATTTTACACACCACTTGTGCCAAAGGATCATGACTTTTTAAAAGAGATAGAGAAACTAGCTCAATAAGGCTGCCCAGTGCGGCGGCGTGCGAAGCGTAAGCCGCTGTGCTGGGCAAAGCCTGCGTGGCGACAGCCACGCTTTACCCCCCATTTCTAACAGGGGGGTAGAAAAACAATAAGAAACTGTTCCAAAAGCCAATAACACCTGATGGCGCAACGGTTTGGAGCATATGGAGAAGATGTCAGCTTTTAACTTTTAGTTGACATCTTTTTTTGTTTGGAGGAATGCACATGAATCAAGTACCTTGGTATCAACAATTAAAGGAAAAACGACTGGAATACGGTGTATCGCAAAATAAACTGGCTGTTCATATTGGAATTTCAAGACAATATATTAGTGAAATCGAAACTGGAAAAGTAACTCCTTCCGATTCACTGCAAGTTGCTTTGTTCGATATTTTAGAGCAATTTAATCCAGCTGCTCCTTTGGAAATCTTATTTGACTATGTACGGATTCGATTTTTAACGACAAATCCGAAGCCTGTCATTGAAGATATTTTAAAACTCAAAATGGAATACATGTTACACGAGGACTATGCGTTTTACTCCTATATGGAACAATACGTTTTTGGTGATATTGTCGTCATGGTTTCTCCTGATGAAGACAAAGGGTGTTTACTCGAACTTAAAGGGAAAGGATGTCGTCAATTTGAAAACTTTTTATTAGCCCAGCAACGAACATGGTTCGATTTTTTTATGGAAGTGTTTCGTGTTGGTGGCGTATTTAAACGAATTGATCTTGCGATAAACGATAAGACAAGCGTATTGGATATTCCGTTTTTAACGAACAAATGCCGTAATGAAGAATGTATCTCAGTTTTTCGTAGTTTTAAAAGTTACCGTTCTGGTGAACTTGTGCAGAGTGAAGACAAGCCTGACATGGGAAATACGTTATATATCGGCTCTTTAAAAAGTGACGTGTACTTTTGTGCGTATGAAAAGGATTATGAACAATACGTGAAGCATGGCACATCTCTCGAAGATACAGATGTGAAAAATCGCTTTGAAATTCGATTAAAGAATGATCGTGCATACCATGCAGTTGTGGATTTAATGATGTATGAAGATGCTGGTCGAACCGCCTTTTCTATTATTAATCGATATATTCGTTTTGTCGATAAAGACGAGGAAAAACGTCGCAGTAGTTGGAAAATGAATAAAGAATGGCAACGATTTTTGGATTTAGGCGTGAATAGAAAAATTTCTTTAACGACAAAACCTGAACCATATACGTTTAATAAGACACTCAGATGGCTAGCTCATCAAGTCGCCCCCACTTGGAAACTAGCGACAAAGATAGATGAACTCAATCAAACGAGTGTAATTAAGGATATGTTGGAACAGACAGAGTTATCCAAGCGCCATCAAAAAATACTCATGCAACAAACCATTCCTTTAGGGAAAGTGATTCAACCACAGTCAGATAACGAATGATTAACTTATGAAGGGAGAAAATCAAATGAACTTTGGCCAGAATTTATACAATTGGTTTTTAAGTAATGCACAATCTTTAGTATTAATGGCGATTGTCGTAATTGGAATTTATTTAGGCTTTAAACGGGAGTTTTCCAAACTAATTGGCTTTTTAATTATTGCTTTGGTTGCAGTAGGATTAGTCTTTAATGCGGCTGGTGTGAAAGACGTGTTGTTAAACCTATTTAATCGAATCATAGGGTCTTAAATTGTACCGTTTTTTTGTGGAAGATAAGTGGTCTTCTTATGTTCTACAAAAAAATGGTGGACCAAACGGTAGTGCGGTAGGGATTAACAAGCCTCATTTGTGTATCAGCAGATAATAAGCTGCTGCTTTTTTATGGCTATTTTTAATGAAAAGGATGTGAATTTTTATGGAAATGCAAGTTTTTATAACGAATCTTGGTAAATATAATGAAGGGGAAGTTAATGGTGCTTGGTTCTCACCACCTATTGATTTTGAGGAAGTGAAAGAACGTATCGGTTTGAATGGAGAGTATGAAGAATATGCAATCTTCGATTACGAACTTCCCTTTGAAATTGGCGAATATACACCTATTTCAGAAGTGAACCGATTATGTGCAATGGTCGCAGAAATTGAGGGTACGCCTCTTTATGATTCTCTTTCCGAAGTTCAAAGCTATTGGTTTAATAGTATAGAAGAATTGCTGGAGCACCAAGATGATATTATGTATTATCCTGATTGTGAGAATATGGCGGATGTCGCAAGGTATTTCGTAGAGGAAACAGGAGCACTTGGAGAAGTTCCTGCCAATCTACAAAACTATATTGATTATGAAGCTTTTGGACGTGACTTAGAAATCAGCGGTAATTTTCTTGTTACGTCTCATGGTGTGTTTGAATATATCCAATAGATGGAGAAGCAGCTTGTTATCGCACAGGCTGCTTTTTCTATTGATGAAAGGATGATTTCATGTGAAAAAACTAAAAAGTTATACCCGTATTTGGTCAGTCGAAAAAGTGATTTATGCCATTAATGATTTTCGATTACCTTTCCCAGTGACCTTTAACCAAATGTCATGGTTTGTGCTTTCTCTTTTAGCTGTCATGCTACTTGGAAACCGCCCTCCCCTCTCCTTGATTGATGGGGCGTTATTAAAATATGTTGGAATTCCAGTTGGTTTGACTTGGTTTATGAGTCAAAAAACATTCGATGGTAAAAAACCGTATAGCTTTTTCAAGTCTGCATTGACATATTGGTTTCGACCTAAAGTTACGTATGCAGGAAAACCTATCAAACTACAACGTGTGAAAGTAAATGAAAATATCACCGCTGTTAGGAGTGAAGTCCATGCGTTATCCGATTAAATACCTTGAAAATAATCTTGTTTTCAATCATGACGGCGAATGTTTCGCGTATTATGAGCTGTTGCCATATAATTATTCCTTTTTATCGGAGGATGAGAAAATACAGGTGCATGACCATTTCCGTCAATTGATTGCCCAAAATCAAGACGGTAAAATTCATGCTTTGCAGATCAGTACCGCAAGCAGTATCCGCTCGGTACAGGAACAAAGCAAGGAGCTAGTGACAGGGCGATTACAAGAGGTTGCTTATGAACGTATTGACGACCAAACGGAAGCCCTTGTCTCCATGATTGGCGAACATCAAGTCGACTACCGCTTCTTTATTGGTTTTAAGCTGTTGTTGAATGAAGAAGAAGTCAGTATGAAATCAATGGGGAAAAACATCAAAAATTCACTTTCTTCATTTGTCCTTGATGTAAACCATCACCTGATGGGAGATTTTGTCTCGATGCCTCATGAAGAAATTAGACGTTTCTCTAAAATGGAATCTTTATTGCAAAACAAAATTTCGAGACGTTTTAAGGTACGCCCTCTAGATAAAAATGACTTTGGCTATCTGATTGAACATCTTCACGGCCAAACTGGAATAGCTTATGACGAGTACGATTATGCCCTACCTCTTAAGAAGTTAAAAAAGAAAACTTTAGTGAAGCGTTATGATCTGATTAAACCGACTCGTTGTTTAATTGAGGAAAATCAACGTTATTTAAAAATTGAACAGGAAGAACAAACCACGTATGTGGCCTACTTTACGATAAATTCCATTGTCGGTGACCTTGAATTTCCGTCAGATGAAATCTTTTATTATCAACAACAACAATTTGATTTTCCAATTGATACTTCCATGAACGTAGAAATTGTAACGAATAAAAAAGCATTATCTACCGTTCGGAACAAGAAAAAGGAACTTAAAGACTTGGATAATCATGCCTGGGAATCCGATAATGAAACTGGCAGCAATGTCATCGACGCGCTGGAACAGGTAAATGAATTAGAAGATGTGCTCGACCAAAGTAAAGAATCGATGTATAAGTTAAGCTACGTGATTCGCGTGTCTGCTCCTAACTTGGACGAACTTAAACAGCGTTGTAATGAGGTAAAAGATTTTTATGATGATTTGAATGTAAAACTTGTTCGTCCATTTGGAGATATAATCGGTTTACACAGTGAATTTATCCCTGCTAGTAAGCGGTATATGAATGATTATATCCAGTACGTGACCTCTGACTTTTTGGCAGGCCTTGGGTTTGGTGCAACACAAATGCTAGGAGAAACAGAAGGAATATATTTTGGCTACAACTTGGATACGGGAAGAAATGTCTATCTCAACCCTAGCCTTGCTAGTCAAGGCGTCAAAGGTTCGGTCACGAATGCCTTAGCTTCTGCTTTCTTAGGCTCACTTGGTGGAGGTAAATCTTTTTCCAATAATCTACTTGTCTATTATGCGGTTCTCTTTGGTGGTCAAGCCCTCATTGTTGATCCAAAGGCGGAACGAGGGAAATGGAAAGAAACGTTACCTGAAATTGCTCACGAAATAAATATTGTTAATTTAACAAGTGACGATACCAACAAAGGATTACTTGATCCTTTTGTCATTATGAAAAAGAAAAAGGACTCGGAAAGTCTTGCGATTGATATTCTTACTTTCCTCACAGGTATATCCAGTCGGGATGGAGATAAATTCCCTGTATTACGACGAGCGATTCGAGCTGTTGGTCAACAGGAAGAACGTGGTTTGCTTCTTGTGATTCATGAACTTAGAAGTGATCCTAATCCATTAGCTGATCCAATTGCTGACCATATCGAAAGTTTTACCGACTATGACTTTGCCCACCTTCTCTTTTCGGATGGTACTGTGGAAAATTCGATTAGTTTAGAAAAACAGTTGAATATCATTCAAGTGGCAGATTTAGTGTTACCAGACGCAGAAACAAGTTTTGAGGAATATACGACGATGGAATTATTAAGTGTCGCCATGCTGATTGTCATTTCTACTTTTGCGTTAGACTTTATACATTCCGATCGTAGCATTTTTAAAATTGTTGATTTGGACGAAGCTTGGAGCTTTCTACAAGTTGCACAAGGAAAAACACTTTCAAATAAATTAGTTCGTGCAGGGCGTGCAATGAATGCTGGTGTCTACTTTGTTACCCAGAATGCCGACGATTTAACCGATGAAAAATTAAAAAATAACATCGGCGTCAAGTTTGCTTTCCGTTCCAGGGATATGACAGAAATAAAGAAAACCCTTCAATTCTTTGGTGTGGATGCGGAAGATGAATCGAATCAAAGGCGATTACGGGAACTGGAAAACGGCCAATGTTTAATTCAAGACTTATATGGGCGTGTGGGAATTATTCAAGTCCATCCTGTCTTTGAAGAATTATTCCATGCTTTTGACACGCGTCCACCGACACAGGAGAAGAAAGGTGGCGATTAATTTGAATAAACAAAAACTGAAAAAGATTGTCTTGACGGTGGTACTTATTGGTACTGCCGTTTTTCTATGTCTTCTTTTACTTGGAACATTAGCTCAAGCAGCTGGCTTAGTTGATGATACGGTGTCAGAAGATAATCTGTATTCTAAATATCCGCTTGATCATTACCAACTCGATTTTTATGTAGACACAGGTTGGGATTGGCTGCCATGGAATTGGAATGATGGTATCGGAAAACAAGTGATGTATGGCCTATACACAATCACGAATTTTATCTGGATTATAAGCTTGTATCTATCTAATGCGACAGGCTATTTAATCCAACAGGCTTATTCACTCGATTTCATTTCACAAACGGCAGACGCTATCGGAAAAAACATGCAAACATTAGCCGGGATTACGGCAAGTGGTTTCAGCAGTTCGGGATTTTATGTGGGTTTCTTGCTTCTTTTCATTTTAGTGATTGGAATTTATGTGGCTTATACAGGATTAATAAAACGGGAAACGACGAAAGCGATTCGAGCGATCCTAAACTTTTTAGTCGTTTTTATTTTGTCGGCCTCCTTTATTGCCTATGCCCCAACGTATATCGCTAAAATTAATGACTTTTCAGCAGATATTAGTCAAGCAAGTTTAGATTTAGGTACTAAAATCCTGATGCCGAATTCGAGTAGCCAAGGAAAAGATAGTGTCGATATGATACGGAATAACCTCTTTTCTATTCAAGTGGAACAGCCTTGGATATTATTACAATTTGATGATTCGGATAAAGAAACGATTGGCGAAGAACGTGTTGAAAACTTAGTTTCTATCAATCCTGATACGAATAACGGGAAAGATCGTGAAGATGCTGTCAAAGCAGAAATTGAAGATCACGACAATAAAAACTTAACCATTACGAAGACCACCACACGTTTAGGAATGGTCTTCTTTTTATTTCTGTTTAATATCGGTATCTCTATTTTCGTGTTTCTACTATCGGGAATTATGATTTTCTCGCAAATTTTGTTTATTATCTATGCGATGTTTTTACCAATTAGTTTTCTACTTTCCATGATACCCACCTTTGAAAACATGGGAAAACAGGCGATTATGAAATTGTTTAATGTAATTATGCTTCGAGCTGGTATCACGCTCATTATTACAGTTGCTTTTAGTATTTCATCCATGCTTTACAGTTTAACAACAAGTTTTCCATTTTTCTTGATTGCCTTTTTGCAGATCGTGACGTTTGCAGGGATTTACATGAAACTCGGTGACATTATGAGCATGTTTAAACTGCAAAGTAATGATTCGCAACAAGTCGGACGTCAAGTCATGCGTCGTCCTTATCGAATGTTCAATCGAGGTAGTCGTCGATTACAGCGAACAATCGGACGCACCCTTGCAGGGGCAACTGCTGGAGCAACGGTCGGGGCAATGGTTGGAAAGTCAAAGCAAACAAAAGGTTCGTTCTCTCCCCTACGCCCATTACAACGGTTAACATCGACTACCAAAAATAACAAAGAACAGCCAACTGACCGTACGAAATCATCATCTTTAAGTCAGAAAGTAGGTCAAGTCACAGGAAAAGTGCTTGGTGCGAAAAGTCGATTCCGTGCAAATATAGATCATCGTAAAGAACAACTACATGATTTACCTACTACTGCTCAATATGCGGTGATGCAAGGAAAAGAACAGCTTACAAAACCAGCCCGTGATTTTAAAGAAGGCATGAAGCAAGCAAAGGAAAAGAGACAAAAAACACATGCAGACCGTCAAGCAAAACATCGTCAAACGATTGCAGATAGGCGACAAGCATTGGATAAAAAACGTACCCCTTTTCGAAAGACTGCTAGTTATGAACGACCAGTCACGCATGATATCAATGAATCTGCACATCAAAATAGATTAAAGAACCCAACTGTTCAACAAAAAGAAAAGACAAGACCTGTCGCAAAAAGCGAGCATATGAAGAAATTCAAATTACAACGACAGTTATCGAGTCCAGACAGAAAAGAGCATTTTACTGATAATCCCAAACAACCTGTTAAAAAAGAAAACCGATCTCCCAATGAAGAACTTTCCCGACCAAAAAATAGTCGGACAATCATCAAGCGTCCCTCTAAACCGTTGAAACGTACAAACCAGAAACAAATCACTAAGCGTCCAATCCATGCAACTAGGAGGAAACGCTGATGAAAGTCATGAAATTAAAGGTCATGTTAATTGCTGGGGGATTAGGTTTTCTTGCTTTTTTAGGGCTATTAGCATTTGTAGCTATTTTTATATCAAATGAAGAACATTCATCTGATAGCGGGGATTTCATCCATGATATAGATGATGTATCGGTCTCCAAAGATGTGTTAAAACATCAGCCAATGGTAGAAAAATATGCACAAGAATATGGAATTAGTGAGTATGTCTCTACCTTACTAGCCATTATCCAAGTAGAGAGTGGTGGAAAATTAAAAGATGTGATGCAGAGTAGTGAATCGTTGGGACTTCCACCCAATACTTTAGATACCGAAGCTTCAATTCAACAAGGAACTAAATACTTTTCAGATTTATTACATTCTGCAGAAAGAAGTGATGTTGATGGCAATACAGCTATTCAAGCCTACAACTATGGCGGTGCTTTTATTGATTATGTCGCGAAAAGAGGTTCCCAGTACAACTTTGAACTTGCAGAAAACTTTGCGAAGGAACGTTCAGGTGGCAGCAAAGTCACTTACTCGAATCCGATAGCTGTAAAGAAAAACGGTGGTTGGCGTTACCGTTATGGCAATATGTTTTATGTCGATTTAGTTAGTCAATATTTTATCTCACCGCAATTTGATGATGAATTAGTTCAGATCGTAATGAATGAAGCTTTAAAGTATGAAGGGTTCCCTTATGTCTTTGGTGGTGATAATCCAAAGACTTCATTCGATTGTAGTGGATTGACACAATGGAGTTATCAAAAAGCAGGGATTAACTTGCCTCGAACAGCACAGCAACAGTATGACGCAACCGAGTCGATACCTTTATCGGAAGCAAAGCCTGGGGATTTAGTGTTTTTTCATTCCACATATAATGCAGGAACCTATGTCACCCATGTAGGAATCTACCTTGGAAATAATCAGATGTATAATGCTGGAGATCCGATTGGTTATGCAGATTTAACTTCTTCTTACTGGCAAAAGCACCTGATTGGATCTGGACGTATTAAACAATAGAAAGGATGGGATAGCATGTACCTCCCTTTTAGTAAAAAAGAAAAACAGGAAAAGCCAAAGAAATCGAAAAAGGTAAAAGTGAAAACGGTTGGAAAGCGTAAAAAGTCCGATCTTTTTTTATGGATTCTATTAATCAGTAGTCTAGCGTTTGGAATCTATAAAAACTTTACCTCCATTGATCAACATACCATTCATGAAAGAGAAATTGTGCAGAACCATATGGTAGATACAACTGCGATTGAAAGCTTTACAAGAAACTTTGTGAAAGACTATTACACGTGGGAAAATGAAGCCGAATCATTGGAAGAACGAACAGAAAAACTTACTGATTATCTGACAGAAGAACTGCAAGCTTTAAATGTAGATACCGTAAGGAACGATATTCCTACCAGTTCTAGTGTAGGTAATATAAACATTTGGTCAGTATCGCAGGAAAACGAGGATACCTATGCTGTTGTTTATTCGGTAGAACAAAAAATTTCAGAGGATAAAAGTAGCCAATGGGTACGCTCTACCTATCGTATTCTACTTCATCAAGATAAGTTAGGAAACTTGGTAATTACTCAAAACCCTACCTTGTGGAGCTTACCGAAAAAATCTGATTATGAACCAAAACAGCCCGAAAGTAATGGGACAGTTAATTCCGATACTGTACATGAAGTAACAGAGTTTTTGGAAACATTCTTTACGTTTTATCCGACCGCCACTGATAAAGAACTTGCTTATTATGTGAAAGATAATGCCTTACCACCGATTAGGAAAAACTATATATTTTCAGAACTAATCAATCCAGTATTCCAAAAATCAGGACACCAGATACAAGTCTGGGTATCTGTGAAGTATCTGGATGAAACGACGAAGGGAGAGCAAATTTCACAATATGTACTCACTTTAGAGAAAGATATGAACTGGATGATCGTTCAATAAATCAAAAGAAATAAGAAAATATGATATTTATGACTTGAGAAATCATTATAAAATTTATAGTATATAACTCAAGTTTCGGAGTAAAGAAACACGCATAACTCCTTTCCGCACTTGGCTTTGGGTTGAAAAAGTTATCAAGAAAAAATCCCGTTCAAAATCTGATGCAGCAAATTTTTGGTACAGTTTATAGGCTTCATCAATTGATTCAGCTTCATAGATGTCAAAGAAATGCTCTTTAAGTTCGTATGCTTGACCAAGTAATGGGAACTTATCAGTCCATACTTGCAACTTTATTTGATCATCGAAGTCGTTATGGTCTTTTCGTCTTGTAGGAAGCACATAACGATCTCTCATAAGTTGTCTGCGTTCTTTGGCTGAGACATTTTGACGGTTAGCTTTTCGGATTTTCTCTAAGGCTTCATTAGCTAATTTTACAACATGAAACTTGTTAATTACGATTTTGGCATGTGGTATCACTGTATAAACAGCACTTTTATAAGGGTTCCACATATCCATTGCAACAAGTTCGATTTTATCAATGTTTTGAAGTTTTAACAGGTAACTGATAACGATATCTTTATTACGTTTTCGTAAAATGCCAATTACCGACTTGTTTTCTACATCTGTGATGACACAACGATAGTTCTTTAGCAGATGGACTTCATCAATACCAAGCCAGTTAGGAGTTCTGAAATCTGTTTGTGCTTCAAGTTCTGCAACGTAGTCATTAAAGATGTTTCGTACAGTCTTTTCATCAATGCCTATATCGTCTGCAATACTGGTGAATTTCTTTTCAAGACTGGCTTCTTGAATCCAATCTATAAGTCTATTAGTAACAGAACGATTGACATCCATATCAGACAAAGTTTCAAAAAACGTTTCATTGCACTCTCGACATTTATAACGCTGTCGTTTTATATAAATTCCAACACGTTTAGCGTGCATTGGTAGGTCGAAAAATAACTGCTTCTTTTTACCGTGCTTATATAAGTTTGCAACAGTACCACATTTTGGGCAGTAGGAGGGAGGCGGTAAAATGGTCTCAACTAAGAATCTATAATCAAATTCACTCTCATCCATATCAATAATTTTAAAATTTGGTAGGTTAAGCATATTAGATGTCATTATTTCATTTTCCTTTTGCAACATATTTTAAGACAATAAACAAAAACAGCATTACTTCTTGATTAGAGTAATGCTGTTTTTGTGTTCAGTCCTCAACTTTTACACGTTTGATAAAGAATGCTAAAACTAATCCAATAATCGACACCACCATTGCAAAAATAAAAGCATTTTGTACTCCTGATGTGAGAGAAACCACTATATTTTCAGGTGTTGTCGGGTCGGTGATGCCAGATAAATAATTTTGTTGTCCCATTGTCATCATTGTTGCAGCTGTAGCCGTTCCAATGGCACCTGCCACTTGCTGCATTGTATTTATTATTGCAGAACCATGTGGATATAGCTCTGTATCCAATTGATTTAATCCATTAGTTTGCACTGGCATCATAACCATTGAGGTTCCAAGCATCAAACACATATACTGTGTGATTATTACTTCAACAGATGTGCTCGATTCAACATTGGAGAAAATCCAAAGTACAACAAAGGCTATGAAAAAACCAGAAATCACTAACCATCTTGGACCAAATCGATCAAATAATCGACCAGTGATAGGTGACATAATCCCATTCAAGATTCCACCAGGAAGTAAAATTAGCCCTGCCACCAAAGCGGTGTAGCCCATACCGTCTTGAAGATAAATAGGTAGAAGAAGATTAGCTGTTAAAATAATAATCATATTAATTACCACAGTCAGAGTACCTAATGCAAACATCGGCTGTTTGAAAGCCTTCAAATTGACAATAGGGGATTTAATAGAGAACTGTCTAATAGAGAATAGTAATAATGATAAAATACCAATGATTATAGTCACTATGGCAATTGATGTACCTTCTGTTTGCCCTACACCACTAAAACCATATACTATTCCCCCAAACCCAACTGTAGATAGAAGAATAGACAATAAATCGATTTTTGGCTTGGTTATTGTAGAAACATTTTGCATATAGAACACACTACACAACAGGGCAATTACATAGAAGGGAATTGCTAACCAAAATAACCAATGATAACTTAGGGTTTCAACCACCAGCCCAGAAATTGCAGGACCAAGTGCAAGGGATGTCATCATTACTAATCCTATTAACCCCATAGCCGTCCCCCTCTTTTTGGGAGGAATAATTACTAAAACAACATTATACATTAATGGAAGGAGTATTCCTGTACCAATAGCTTGAAGCATTCTCCCTATTAATAACAAACTAAAATTTGGAGCAATTGCAGCACTTATTGAACCTAAAATAGAAAATACTACTGAAGTTATAAATAGCTTTCTTGTTGAAAACCATTGGATTAGAAGTGCCGAAATAGGTACTAAAACGCCAATGGTTAAAAGGTAGCCCGTTGTTAACCACTGAACGGTAGATGCATTTATTTGAAACACCTGCATTAAATCACTAAAAGCCATATTTAAGGCTGTTTCGAAAAATAAACCTATAAATCCCGCCAGCAACAAAGATATCATAATAGGAATCACACTAAATTGCTTTTCATTTCTTTGTACTTCCATATAACCCCACCTTACAAAGGATAAAAATAATCATATTTATATATTTCTTACTTGCTTTTCAAGGTATTCATTTTGCAAAAGCCCCATATGAATGATGTCATGCCATTCACCATTTCTAAATAGACTTTGTCTACTATTTCCTTCCTCCTGAAAACCGATTTTAGTGTACAAACGAATAGCTCTATCATTAAATGAAAATACTTTAAGGGAAACTCGATGGAGGTTCATTTCGTAAAAAACATAATCCAACAGTAATTTCAAACCCTCTGAACCATAGCCTTTTCCCCAATATTCCTTTTCCCCGATATCAATAATACATTCAGCATTTCTATTTTTATAATCAATGTTGATTAATGATACAATGCCAATTGGTATTTCATCTCCTTTTTCAACCATAATATAGCATTTGGCTGAATGAGATTCCAAAATAACATGATCTACAAATTCTTTAGTTGCTTCCATTGGATAAACATCTAAAGATGAGTTGGTGGAATGCATAACTTCCATATCGTTTCTCCACTTGTGATAAAGTTCTGTATCTTCCTTTGTCATCTTTCTTAATCTCACTCTTGATGATTCAAACAACATAGTGATCACTCCTTATAGTGCAGATTTTGGATTAATTAATTTTTCTAAAGAAAAAAGTAAGACGGATAATTGATTCTTTACTTTTGTTTGTTCATGTCCCAATTGAAATGTGTCCAACATTAAACCGTTTATAAATGATAGGAGATACCGTGCTATAGAACGAGTAGATTGTTGAGGTCTAAATTCTCCTTTAAGCATACCTTCATTCAATACTTCTTCTATAGCTTCAGTAGTTCGCTTATAGCGTTCAGAAATGTAAGGGAAATTATCTTTATTATTTGCGTAATTAGATGATAAAAAGAATTCTGCCTTTGCATAGAGCAGTGTTTGCTCAATTGCCTCAATATAAAATTGCTGTTCTTCAACCCATTTTTTTAATTGTGGCCATATTGGACCTTCATCAGATGACACAAAATATTGAATGTCTTTTTGGTCATCATATTTTAAGACTTCGATAAAAACGTGATCAATATTATCGAAATAACTATAGAATGCACCTCTGGATATTCCAGCCTTGTCCATAATATCTTGCATAGATGTGTGAACAAATCCTTTCTCGATAAACACCTTCTTGGCTACTTCTATCAATTCTCTTTTTCTTTCTTTTTTATATTCTTCGCTAACTTTTGGTGCCATAAAGCCACCTCCATAATGATTGACAAAGGGTATACAATAAACTATACACTTATGTCGTTTTATATGATAGATTATACCGACACCAGTGTATAGTTTCAACCCTTTATATTAATATTTTTGTTTTTTAGTTATGTAAATTATCTTGTAAATATAGGACGACCAGTCATAAAAAATCTACATTCTAATGAGAAAGAATGTGGTTAAGTTAGCAATTCATTAGGGTTAATGTAATAATTTCACCAGAAAACCCCGCAAATAATTTCTACTCCCAAAATTATTATGTTTCAGTAAATATATTTTTCTACATGATAATCCGAATTAGTGCTTTATGATCATTAATTAAATAAAAATGAGTTTCCACACTAAAATCCGATTACCCGAATAATTTACACACTTTAGTTGGTAAGCCCAAAAAATATACTTTACAGGTTTTCTATCTCCATATTTTATGGTCAACCATTTATGGTCGGTCATACCAACTATTTTTGGATTCATGTGATTAAACACTACTAGTTCCTTTTATCAATCTTTTCATCCAAAAAAAAGACCACGATTTCCGTCTGTTCCCTGGAAGAAAAACCCCCGGAATAATGGCACACGTGGTAAATCCGATTGTTCACCAGAAAGTATAATTGAACACATTGACCCATGATGCGACATCGAGCATCGGTCCATGAATTAATTGACTCTGTAAGTTGGCGGCACGCACTGCAGTTCCAAATGCTCCACCTACTTGTTGAGCAATCGCGTGATACTGATGCCATGAGAAACCTGTTTTTCCGGCATATCTTTATAAGTGGCATCTACAACAGGGATAAGCACTGCTCCAAATTCTACTCCTAACCTATGGCTCGCATGAGAAAATAGACGTTTAAATCTGTTTCTTTCCATAAGGTGGATTCGGGACACCAGTACCTGATTTTTTCAATTGAAGTTGATGATCTTGAAAACGCACTAGCTCGCATAAAAGAAACAGGATTTCCAATTGATTATGGATCAGCTCAGGAACCATAGGGTGTTCGGCGATTATGTAAGGGATTCAATCTGAAAGCTCGTCAATATTCTTATCCATTTGTAAATTAATGAAGGGTAATTTGAAATCTTCTAATTCCTAAGTATAGATAGCCAATTATCTTGAAAGTAAATGGTTATTTTTTATTGACTAAGTGTTCATTCAAAGATAAAATGTTGATAAACTTGAATTTTATGGGGGGATTTTAATGGATTTGTACTATGAGATTAATGGTACTGGACATCCAGTTGTTATGATCCATGGCGGAGGTACTGATTTGCGGGAATGGAATTACTTGGCACCTCTACTGGCTAAGTATTATCAAGTAATTTCTGTTGATGGTCGAGGTGTTGGTCAATCACCAACTCCGAAAGACCAAGTTAACTATGTGGAAGATATGCGGTTTTTTATAGATGAGCTTGAGCTTGATAAGCCAACCATCATCGGTCATTCCATTGGTGGGCAAATTGCAACTGAATTCGCTTTAACTTATCCGGAAAAAGTCACAAACCTTGTTTTAATTGCTCCTGCTTTATCAGGATTTCAAGGTTACACAGAATATGAGCAAATAATGCAAAAGGTGATGGGGGCTGCCCCGGATGTGGAGAAGATGGTAGATTTGATGCTACATTCTCCAATGTATCAAGTCGTTATCCATAGTCCGCAAAGAAATCTTGCCACGCAAATGCTTCAAGATCAGTTTCAACGAGTGTTGGGTGGACCTGCTTTTGAAATGATATGGCCCAATCCTCCTGCCATCGACCGATTAGAAGAGTTAACAGCCAAAACATTATTTATTATTGGCGAAAAGGATTTACCTGAAAATTTTCTTGCTCTTGAACACTTTAGAAAAATTCCAAATATCAATTTTATTGAAATACCAAATGCTGATCATATCTTGACCCTGACACATTCTGAAGCGTTAAATCAGGCAATCACTGCTTTTATGGAGGAATGAAGTTAAAATGCCACGTACACCAGAAGAGAATAATCGTATTCGCCAAGCATCCAAAGAAAAAATTAGAGCTGCGGCTATGGAGTTATTTATGAAGCAGGGATATTACGCTACTTCTATAAGCGATATAGCTAAACAAGGGGGGATTTCGAAAGGTTTGCTCTATAACTATTACAAAGGAAAAGAAGAGCTGCTTGCTGAAATGGTAGAGACAAGAATCAGAGAAGTGGTTGAAGTCATGGAAGAAGCAACCACTTTAGAGACTGCTAGTGAACAGCTTGAATATATAGTCAATGGCGCCATTGATAACATTTATCAAAATCCGGAAGTTCATCGGTTCTATCTTCATTTGCAAACTCAGCCAGAAGCTGATGAAGAGTTGATAAAATACAGTTATCTCATTATTGAAGAAAATGCAAGGCAATTTGAGTTTCAATGTGAAATATTTGAAAGAATGGGAATAAATGAGCCGAGGAAACGGTCGCTATATTTTTCGTCCGTGCTTCAAGGCAGCATGCTGATGATATCTACCTATCCGCATAAGTTTCCCATTGAAGAGATAAAAGCACAAATTATTCATGAATTTTGCAGATCATCTAATGTATAAAATAGATAAGGAACCTTAACAGTTCGATTAATGGTCCAATTGATGTTCCTGAGTCAAATGAAATGTGTACACACCATTTCGGTGAATATCAGTCTGTTTCAATGTGAAAACTGTGGAGGAGAAATGAATCCAACGTACTATAAAGGAATTCATCGGCAGGAAACTTTCAGATGTAAATGGAGGAACAATCATGATAAAAGTCAATAAGGTTCATTACAGTTATGATTCAACCAAAATATTAAATGGCTTGAATTTGTTGGAGAGTGATCCAATCATCCTTGGACTTTGGGGCGAAAGGGCACGGGGAAAACAACCTTAATGAAGCTGTTAGCTGGCCATTTAAACCCTGATCAAGATGAAATAACTCTATTTGGATTTAATCCATATAATCGTAATCAAACATCTGGTCATTTATGTTATATGCAAGAGGAACATCCATTCAGTGTGATTTGGAAGGTAAAAGATGTGTTGCGCTTTGGTGATTATTACAATCTAAATTTCGATATGAATTTTGCAAAAGAACTGTTAACTGATTTTAATTTACATGAAAACAAACATGTAACCAAACTCTCCAAAGGTATGAAATCCGCATTGCAATTTATTATTCAGCTGCGAAAGAGTATCAAAAGAAGATATATGCCGAAGGCATTCCAGCAACGATGTTTGGGGTTAAAGATGTTCAAAAAGAGCACGAACGATTAGTGAAACTTGGAGTGAAGTTTACCATGGAACCGACAAAAATGGGGGAAGTCACAATAGCTGTCTTCGACGATACATGCGGCAATCTTATTCAGATCGCTCAGCAGAACTCATGACGAAAATGTGATGCATGAGAAGTTGTGAAAGCAACTTTTTATTATCAGAAAAAATATTAATAGAATAGAGGTGCAATGTATGGGGTTAGAAATTTATCAATTAAGTAAGTCATTTGGGGAAACGAAAGCTGTTAAAAATCTTAGCTTCTCTTTGAAAAAGGGGGAGGTACTCGGACTTCTTGGAAGAAACGGAGCGGGCAAGACAACTGCAATTAAAATGTTGCTATGCTTATTATCACCGGATCGAGGGGAAATGACGTGGGAAGGAAAAAGGCTTGATCAGGCAAATGTCTCAATCGGCTATCTTCCTGAAGAAAGGGGACTTTATCCGAAAACGAAGATTGTCACACAACTTCGTTATTTTGGTGAGCTTGAAGGTATGAGCCGCAAACAAGTTGATGAGGCAATTGATCATTGGCTTGAAAAACTTGAAATAACCGAATATAAAACAAAAAAAGCAAATGAATTATCAAAAGGAAACCAGCAAAAAATTCAATTAATCGCAACATTGTTACACGATCCGGAATTGATTATTTTAGACGAACCATTCAGTGGCTTAGACCCAGTAAATGCCAATCTGTTATCCTTGATCATTGAAGAGCAGATAAAATCAGGAAAAACCGTCATTCTGTCGAGTCATCGAATGGAGCAAATTGAAAGCTTTTGCGAGCATATTTGTTTAATGAAAAAAGGAGAAGCGATCGCTAAAGGGAGATTGGATCAAATTAAACAAGATTACGGCTTCCGTAATTTAACGATTTCGAACAGTGAAGCTGTTGAAGCTGCACTTCATGATTGGAAAATACCTTTTGAAAAAGGACAAACGGACATCGTCGTGAAAGTGACGGATGATAAAGAAGCGATTCAACTTCTCAACCGATTCGAGGAATGCTCGATCCCCATTCGCAATTTCAGGATGTTAGAGCCGACATTAAATGAAATCTTTATTGAAAAGGTGGGATAATATGGGGAAATTTATGACCGTTTTTAAGTTTCATTTGAAAGACGGATTGACTTCGAAGTCATTCATCTTCGGTAATCTAATTACAATTGTAATTGTACGTGGGATTTTCGGCTTTAGTCATTTTTCGTCGAACGGGTCAAAGGATGAAGTCGCATTCATTAATCCAACGCCCTACAAAACAAATATCGATCAGCTAAATAAAGGCCTGAATTCGGTAAAACTGTTTTTACAAGAAGAAGGCGATCTGGCGCAATTAAAGAAACAAGTTAGAGACGGGGAGCTCGATGGCATTATCGAAATGAAAGAAAAGAACGGTTTACCCGCATTGACGTACACGTATAAATCTTTTGCTGATCAAGAGCTAGTGGCCATCCTAACACAAAAAATCCAACAAGTAGGGATCCATAAAACAATTGCGGATTCGAACGTTAACCGGGAGGTTGCGGCTAAACTGGTAACACCCGTTCCCGTAGAAAACAAAGCATTAAAAGATACGACTGGAACAGTGGGGATCGTTTATATTTTCGTTATCCTAATGTATTTGTTAATCCTCGGTCAAGGTCAAATGATTGCAAATACCATTACTGCCGAAAAGGCATCGCGTGTTATGGAAATCATGATACCGAAAGTAAAGCCGATCTATATGATGTATGGAAAAATCCTTGTACAGTTAGTCACGGGACTAGTGCAAATTGTTATCATGCTTCTAGGCTTTCTTGCAAGTTACTCCTTAGGTTGGATTGATGGGAAACAATTTTCATTTTTCGGCTTTGATATTGATCTAAGCAATTTAACCGGAATCGTGGTTGCTTCCTTTATCATTTATTTTATTCTCGGCTATCTATTATATGCGATTGGATATGCAGCAGTCGGTGCTGTCGTAAGCCGAACGGAAGACTTAGGTTCAGTTTCTTTCCCGATTATTATGTGCATCATGGTGGCTTTTTTTATCGGAATAAGCTCCATCTTTAACCCTGCATCAACACTTGTTGTTGTTAGCTCCTATATCCCAATTACATCACCGATTGTGACATTTTCAAGAATCGTATCCGGCGAAGCGGGCTATGCGGAGATGGGCATTACCATCGTCATTCTTCTAGCTAGCATTGCAATCATTAATCACTTGGCAAGTAGAATTTACGTGAACGGCGTCATGAATTACAGCGGAAAAGTGAAATTTAAAGATGTTATTCAAATGGCACAAAAACGTTAAAATAAGCCATTTTACTAGTCTAAAATATATTAATCTGTTAAATGAAAAGAATATTCAAATCAGCATGGATGGAAAGGGTCGTGCACTGGATAATATCATTATCGAACGTTTTTGGCGAAACATAAAGTACGAGGAGGTGTACTTAAAAGAATACGAGACTCCAAGGGAAACAAGGAAAAATATAAGGGACTATATAGATTTTTACAATCACGAACGTCCCCATCAGTCATTAAACTATAAAACACCAGCATCTATTTATTTCGGGTAGGTGGATCGCCGGTTGTCCACCACCATTGACCTTGCTTTTGTCCGTGTTCATTGAGCTCACGCAGGATACCCAAAAAATAGCCTGAAGGGGCTGATCCTGCTTTAAATTGTAACACGAACAAATCGATTCTAAGCATTCGCTGGCTGGGCCCCGCCCCCTTACATCGCCTGCTAAGAATCGGGCGCGGTGGTTAATGGCAAGCAGCTGTCGCTGTGGCTGGCTCTAACATCGAAAAAGTGGTTCCCATTTTCAGTGAGGCAAGTACTCGCTTTAACCGTGAAAGGGCAAAGACACAATCTATTAACCTACCTTATTTTTAAAAAAGGTATTGTCTTGACATTGGGGTCCACTTTAGTATTTGAAATACATCTATGCCAGTTTAAGAAGTAATATGATTATTAAGTGGAGAAAAAGAAATGAGGAGAAGCTAATGACTATTCGAATTTTAAATGAGTCTGATGCTCAGTTATATCAAGAATTACGTTTAAGTGCATTTAAAATCAACCCTGAAGCATTTGGCTCAACTTATGAGAGAGAGGCTAAATTCACTCTTGAAACTGTAGCAGAACGATTAAAACCAAACGATAATAAATTTGTCTTGGGTGCTTTTGAGGATAGAAACTTATTAGTGGGAAATGTGACTTTTATGCGTGAAAGTAGTCTTAAAATTGCTCACAAAGGGAATGTTTTCGGAATGTTTGTGAAGCCAGAAATGCGAGGACAAGGGTTAGGGAAATTGCTCCTGCTTGAACTGATAAAAAAGGCAAAAGATTGCATCGGTTTGGAACAAATTAATTTAACAGTGATATCCAATAATGAGCCTGCAAAGAATCTATATAGATCCTTTGGATTCCAAATTTACGGGGTAGAAAAGAATGCTTTAAAAGATAACGGGAAGTATTTTGACGAAGATTTAATGGTTTTAAAAATCTAATTTTAATCTAACGTAGGGTGTTATTTTACAAGAATAATGGGAGGCCATATAATGAAGGTTTTCTTTGAATTTTACGCTTTATTAACATTAAAGTTTAATAAAATCTAAAAAAAAGAGGTGAATGATGATTTGATATCTAAACCGAGGAAAATAAAAACTCTTTTTCTTTTAATGGTTTGTGTATTTATCGCAACGGTTGCATTTGGGTTAATTATCCCGATATTGCCCGACTTTATGGATAAATTTAATACAAACGGACAAATGATGGGATTACTAGTAGCCGCATACGGTATTATTCAGCTTTTTTTATCTCCAATTGCTGGACGTTTTGCTGATCGCTATGGTCGAAAAAGAATTATAGAGATTGGTTTAATTTGTCTCACTTTATCTCAATTAGTCTTTGCTTTTTCAGTTCATTTTTGGTTGCTATTTTTAGGGAGGTTTTTAACAGGTATCGCAGTATCACTTTTAATTCCCAGTGCTATGGCATGTATTATTGATATAACGACAGAAGAAGAACGTGCTAAGGGGTTAAGTTTCCTTAATGCCTCTATATCATTTGGTTTTGTCATAGGACCTGGAATTGGAGGTTTTCTAACAACGTATGGTTTATATGTACCTTTTTATTTTGCGTCTGCTATATCCTTTGTTTCCTTTTTACTGTCATTTTTTTTACTACCTGAAACCTTAGGGAAAAAGACACAGTTGACGGCAGAAGACAGCGTTTCCCCCCAACCAATGGTACAGCAATTATTACGTTCCATTCGAGCACCTTATGTTGTTCCATTGCTTTTGGTATTTCTCTATAGTGTAGCCTTATATATTTTTGAAGCCATTTTTGGGCTGTTTGTTGACAAACAATTTGGCTATACGGCAAAGGATATTGCGCTGGTAATCACAATTTCTGCATTTGTAAGTGTTATAATTCAACTGTCATTAACGAATAAATTTGTTTCCCTTTTTGGTGAATCGAGGGTTATGAATGGAACAATGATAGCGGGTGGCATTAGTTTTTTATTTCTCTTGTTCATCACACGCTTTTGGAGTATCTTATTGCTGACTTGTTTCCTTTATACCGCTACTTCCATCCTGCGTCCAGTTATCAATACAGTGTTATCCAAATTGGCAGTAAATGAGCAAGGATTTATTGCGGGTATGAATAATGCATATGTAAGCCTAGGGAGTGTGGTTGGTCCTATATTAGGGGGGATTTTATTTGATATTAACACTTATTTCCCTTATATAGTAGGAGTATTAGCCTTTTTGTCTGGTACAGTGCTTTTAACATGGAAGCATAATCCCTTATATCAACATGATCTAAAGCGTGAGAACAAACTATTTAATAATAACTAATGGGAGGATTTCAGTAATGTTCATGATAAAGAAGATAAAAAAGAAACAACCTTTTATAGATTAAAAGATGACGGACTTGTGAAAGCATATAGTCATCCGAATATTGATTTTGATCCTTTAGAGGAACAAGAACCTGATTATATAGAAGAAAAGGTGAAATTATTAGGAGTGATAGTATTGTCGAATTTTGAAGAAAATATAAAGGACATATTAAGACAAATAACTTCAAATCCATTAATTATTATGATGTGTGGTGTAGCGGGTTCAGGGAAGACGACATTCGCACAACGCTTGGAAACAGAAGGGTTTGTACGTCTTTCGATTGATGAAGAGATTTGGAAGGTTAATGGACGTTATGGAATAGACTATCCTGCTGAGAAATATGGCGATTATCAAGTTGAAGCTGAAAGAAGGCTTCAAAATCAATTGATACGTCTGATTCAGGATAAACGAAAGGTTGTGATTGATTTCAGTTTTTGGCAAAAAGCCAAACGAGATGGATACAAACAGCTAATTGAAAAAGCTGGTGGTGAGTGGAGACTTATTTATTTGAAAGTTAGTCCTGAAATTATTCGCAAACGGTTGGATATACGGAGTAAAAGATTTGATGCAAATGCAGCTTTTCCTATCACGGAAGATGCTTTAACTTCTTACTTAAACGGATTTGAAGTGCCTTCTTGCGAAGGGGAAGTAGTTATAGAGTCAATATGAAAAGTAATCTTAATAGGACAAATGAGTGTATCTTAAACACAGAAAATACAATAACCTTCAACAATCAAAAGATTGTTGAAGAAGAATAGTGGGCGTAGTGGTCAAACCTTTAGAGCTATAGTTGACAATCTTGTTTTTTTACATTATCGTTTTATAAAATGATAATGATATGGAGGTAATCCAATGAAAGGAAATGCTGATTTACTTCTTCATCCCGTGCGGATGCGAATTGTACAGCAATTGTTGCTAAACAAACCACTGACGATCGCTCAACTTGTGGAGATACTTGGAGATGTTCCTCAAGCTACGCTATATCGGCATATCAATCTTTTACTTGAGGCAAATTTAATTGAAGTGATTGAAACAAAAAAGGTGAAAGGAACAGAGGAGCGTAAATTCTCAGTCAAAATGGATAACTTGCAAATTCCTGAAGGCGAAATTGAAACGATCTCACAGGAAGATCATATCCGTCATTTTTCCGTATTTCACGGTAATTTACTTCAATTAGCAACGTCTTATTTGGCGAATACGTCCCCTGAACAGTATGAACAAGAAGGGTTTAGCTATGCGTATGTACCTTTGCATTTGTCAGATGAGGAATTCCAGGAGCTTACTCAGTCCATTCAACAGGAGATTGAGAAGGTGTTCAACAACAAATTAACACCTGAACGAACCACGCGAATTTTTGGGAGTATGTTTATTCCACAAAAACCACCAAAAGAGTAAGGGGGGCAACAGATGCATTATGGGTATCACATTGAAATTGATGAAATTGGAGCTTGGTTACCATTACTTTTGCCTATCTTAATCCTACATCTGATCTTATTTTCTGTGGCATTAGTGGATTTATTAAAAAGAGATCAAAGTACGGATTATAAATGGCTTTGGGGTGCTGTGATTATACTGGTTAACATCATTGGTCCCATTTTATATTTTGTCTTGGGAAGGAGGCAACGCTCAGATGCACCTACTTCAAGTAAGTCAACTCCAAAAAAAGTACGGAAATCATGAAGTTGTTCAAAATGTTGATTTTCATATTAATCAAGGAGAATGTGTGGCTCTTCTCGGTCCGAACGGAGCAGGTAAAACAACGATCATTAAAATGATACTAGATATAAACAAACTTACAGGCGGAAAAATCTTGCTTAACGGAAAACGCCATGACCAAATGCGTAAATTTATTGGGTATTTACCACAACACCCTACTTTTTATCCATGGATGACGGGAAGAGAATTGCTTATATTTATGGGCGGACTTTCAAATATAGAAAGGGATATTTTGGAAGAAAGGATCAACGAATTGCTGAAGTTGGTAGGACTGAGTGAGGTAGAAAATCAGCTTATTGGTACCTATTCGGGAGGGATGAAGCAAAGGTTAGGTATTGCACAGGCACTTATCCATCAACCAAAATTACTGATTATGGACGAACCAGTTTCTGCATTGGATCCATTAGGACGCAGGGATATATTGGAATTGCTTAAAGTGATCAAACAGAAATCGACGATTCTTTTTTCAACACATATTTTGCATGATGCCGAAGAACTTTGTGATAAGATGCTGATCATCAACAAAGGACAATTACTTGTTAACGGATCCATTCATCAAATTATTGAACAGACTCAAAAACCAATCTTTATCATTCAGGCACCTCGATTAAGCGAGTGGACACACCAACTTATGAATGAAGACCTTATTGAATCTATTGAGTTAACAGGAAATGCTGCCAAAGTACGAGTTAAAAATATCGAACAGGGAAGAGATTGGCTGTTAAGCCATATTTTAAAAGCACAGCTCCCAATTCAAAAGTTTGAATTAGTGCAAGAAAGCCTAGAAGAGATCTTCTTAAGGATGGTGAAGTCATCATGAATCGTTTCACAGTTCTGTTGCAGAAAGAGTGGCTTGATGCAAAAAGAAGCTATAAATTATTATGGTTGCCTGTCGTTTTTATGTTTTTGGGCATTCTCCAACCTTTATCGTCTTTTTATTTACCAGAAATTTTAAAAATGGCTGGTGGACTGCCTGATGGAATGACGATCACATTACCTGAGTTAACGGCTAGTGAAGTATTAGCTAGTGCCTTAACCGATCAATTTGACCAATTGGGCTTAATCGTGATTGTCATGGCAACGATGGGCATCATTGCATCAGATAAAAATAATGGCATGTTAGCGTTTATTCTGACGCGCAACACGACACTTGTTGAATATTTGCTAAGTAAGTTAGTAGGGCATGCTGTCATGATTGCAGGTTCCATATTCCTCGGATTTCTGACAGCAGTATTTTATACTTTTTATCTATATCAAGCTGTTTCCGTGGCCAGGATAGCAGCTGGGCTGGGGGTTTATTACATTTGGTGTCTGTTTATGTTGACCTTCGTAATCGCAATCGGCGCTTTATTGTCTAGAACACCGGCCATTGCATTGTTGTCTATTTTTGTTCTAATCTTTTTGAAAACTATTACATTGTTGGAGGGAGGATTTCAAATCCTAAATCCAGCACATTTATCAAATCAAGCTGTTAGCATCATAACGTCAGGGAATGTGTTACCGCACTTTTTCATCACCATGACGGTATCTGTATTACTCATTGTTTTCTGCTTAATATTTGCAACATCGTATTTATCCCGAAAGGAATTGCCTTCTATGTGATTTCCTTCATCGGGTCACTGGTTAAATAAACCATAGATGATTGGCTGTATAAATTGGAGGGGATACAAGATGGGTTTTCAAGTTGTGGCAGGTGATCGTGAGTTACGACTGAATATTTCGGGATGGACAGCGGCTTTAACTTTGAGGAAGGAGATCAAAATACCTTACACCTCCATTGAAGAAATTCGGGTGGGGAAATTTCATTTTCCATGGACTGCGGCTATTAAGAGAACTGGTATCACAACATCTGGCTATAAAGCTGGAATATTCATGATTGAAGATGAGAAATACTTTTTAGCCTATCATAACCAAAATGAAGTCGTCATGCTTCAATTGAAGGGTTGTGAGTTTGATCATGTTGTATTTGAAAGTGAAAACCCTAGACAATTGGTTCACGAAATGATGAGGAATTACCCTTCAATCAATCTAAGAGAAAACGCACAAAGGGAAGATGAAATATGATCGAAAACCTCTTTCCTATTCTAATTTTTACTGCATTATTGGGATCTGGGCTGATTGCAGGATTATTCTTTGCATTTTCGGCATTTGTCATGAAGGCTCTCTACCGGCTCCCTCCAGAGCAGGGAATTTCGGCTATGCAGTCCATAAATAATGTTGTGCTAAATCGACTATTCTTTACAGTGTTTATGGGGACATCTCTTGTTTGTATCCTGCTTGTGATTATTTCATTATTCAATTGGCAAGAACCGAATGCCATTTATATATTAGCTGGTAGTTTGTTTTATCTTCTGGGAAGCTTGCTGGTTACGGCGGTATGTAATGTCCCACTAAATGATGCATTAGCCAATATAAGAGCTACAGATGCAG